>NZ_JBTOQI010000034.1:0-527 GCF_055283875.1 Pseudomonas sp. HP_14
ACAACCCGGACCTCCCTTTTTGGGAAAACTATTTGTACGTCCAGGTGTTCCTGCCAAAAGACCAGATTGATGATTTCCTGGCCTTGTGCAGGAAATACGCGCCTGGCGACGTGGAATATAAAGAAGGCCACTTTCGTGAGTGATATAGAAAAGAAGACTGTTTCTGCCGCTGATGAGCCCACGCTAAAGGCCGCGGCAATTGCTTCAATCGTAAAAATGCCAATCCTAATGAAATGGAGGATTAAAGCCCACTCTCATTGGATGCTTCCGGGTGATATAGCATTCGGTTCTGTAGCTGTAATGGCATGGGGTATCTACTTGTGGATTCTTCTATTTATGGATGAGTCTTCTATTCGTGATTCCCTTACGCGGTCCGCTACCGCTCTTCCTATGTTCGCAAGTTTTTTTTGGTGGGGGGCCAGAAAGAAGACCGTCTGGAATTACACAATTTCCAGCGAAGGCGGCTTTGTTGAATTTTGGGAGGACTATTTTCAAGCCACAAAGTACTTCTTCAAGGGCTTGGCGGT
>NZ_JBTOQI010000035.1:0-473 GCF_055283875.1 Pseudomonas sp. HP_14
CCCAGGTCTCATATGGGCTATAACAGGGATCGGAGGCATGGTTATCCTCGCTGCAATGAGGCTGATGACGTGGGAAAACGATGTAAGTTGGAAGCTGTTTACCTGGGACCGACCCCAAATTATTTTTACCGACAGGAAGCGGGGCTTGGTGGTGCTTGAGCGCCATCACAATCCAGAACTCCCTTTCTGGGAAAACTATTTGTATATCCAGGTGTTCCTGCCAAAAGACCAGATTGATGACTTCCTTGCCTTGTGCAGGAAATACGCGCCTAGTGCAGTGGAATATAAAGAAGGCCATTTTCGTGAGTGATGTTGAAAAGAAGACTATTTGTGCCGCTGATGAGCCCACGCTAAAGGCCGCAGCAATTGCTTCAATCGTCAAAGTACCACCCCTTATGGAATGGAGGATTAAAGCCCATTCTCACTGGATATTTCCGGCCGACGTGGGGTTCGGCTCCTTAGCTTTAATCGGT
>NZ_JBTOQI010000036.1:0-278 GCF_055283875.1 Pseudomonas sp. HP_14
AGGTCTGACGTCTCGCGAACAAGTTCACTCCTACCGGTTCGATGTTTGCTGCACGACGGTGTGGGGTCAGAAACAAAGCGGCATTGGTGTTCCTGGCACCGCGCTGTCTCGCGGCCCATCACTGGACCGGTAGGAGCCAACTTGTTGGCGAAGCTTCATATCTGTGCACACAGGTCTGACGTCTCGCGAACAAGTTCACTCCTACCGGTTCGATGTTTGCTGCACGACGGTGTGGGGTCAGAAACAAAGCGGCATTGGTGTTCCTGGCACCGCGCTGT
>NZ_JBTOQI010000037.1:0-277 GCF_055283875.1 Pseudomonas sp. HP_14
TGAAACGATGTATCGCCGATGGTAGTGTGGGGTTTCCCCATGTGAGAGTAGGTCATCGTCAAGATTAAATTCCAGAACCCCTGATCGCTTACGCGTTCAGGGGTTTTGTTTTAGTAGAAGCCATAGAATTTTGTCGACACGTTACTGCGGTAACGGTTTGACTACAGAATTTCTTGACGACCATAGAGCATTGGAACCACCTGATCCCATCCCGAACTCAGTAGTGAAACGATGTATCGCCGATGGTAGTGTGGGGTTTCCCCATGTGAGAGTAGGT
>NZ_JBTOQI010000038.1:0-276 GCF_055283875.1 Pseudomonas sp. HP_14
AACTGAAAATCATGTCAGCAATGTTTGCCTGGCAGGCCCGGCCGGTGTTACGCAGTAGCGCTATCTTGTAGGAGCCGAGCTTGCTCGCGATGAACGATGATGCGGTCTTGCCTGAAGCTGCGGTGTTCTTATCGCGAGCAAGCTTTGCTCCCACAGATTCGGGATAACTGAAAATCATGTCAGCAATGTTTGCCTGGCAGGCCCGGCCGGTGTTACGCAGTAGCGCTATCTTGTAGGAGCCGAGCTTGCTCGCGATGAACGATGATGCGGTCTTGC
>NZ_JBTOQI010000039.1:0-223 GCF_055283875.1 Pseudomonas sp. HP_14
GGGGGGGGGGGGGGGGGGGGGGGGGGGGGGGGGGGGGGGGGGGGGGGGGGGGGGGGGGGGGGGGGGGGGGGGGGGGGGGGGGGGGGGGGGGGGGGGGGGGGGGGGGGGGGGCGGGGGGGGGGGGGGGGGGGGGGGGGGGGGGGGGGGGGGGGGGGGGGGGGGGGGGGGGGGGGGGGGGGGGGGGGGGGGGGGGGGGGGGGGGGGGGGGGGGGGGGGGGGGGGG
>NZ_JBTOQI010000040.1:0-215 GCF_055283875.1 Pseudomonas sp. HP_14
AGGAGAAACGTCTCGCGAACAAGTTCGCTCCTACCGTTGCGACGCGGTGTTTAAGGCTTGCCGCTTTCCCGGTAGGAGGCAACTTGTTGGCGAGGCGGTGTGTCAGGAGAAACGTCTCGCGAACAAGTTCGCTCCTACCGTTGCGACGCGGTGTTTAAGGCTTGCCGCTTTCCCGGTAGGAGGCAACTTGTTGGCGAGGCGGTGTGTCAGGAGAA
>NZ_JBTOQI010000041.1:0-316891 GCF_055283875.1 Pseudomonas sp. HP_14
CCCCCTCTCTGGGATACCGGGGGGGTGCGCGGGTTTCTTCATCCCAATATGGATCTTCTGAACAACCCTTTTCGCGCCGCCCTGTACGCCCCCCCCCGCTCTCCTCCCACAACTGGCTTTAGCCGAAGAGGTCCGAACAGTCCCTACATCTTTATCGTCAGTAATGCCTCCTTCCCGGCTGAAGCCGGTCTCACGCCGTGAACTGTGGATACCGCATTTACTGCACAAAAAAAGGCGCCCCACCGAGGTGGGGCGCCTTTTTGACCCGCCGAACTTACTTGGCAGTCAGTGCTGTGTAGCTGTTCATCAGGTTGCGGTAGTTAGGAATACGTGGCGACAGCAGGTTCGCCAGGCCTTCCATATCGTTACGCCAGTCAACCTGCAGCTCGCACGCTACGGAGAACCAGTTCACCAGTTGCGCACCGGCAGCCGTCATGCGCGCCCAGGCAGCCTGTTGCACGGTTTCATTGAAAGTGCCCGACGCGTCAGTCACGACAAACACCTCAAAACCTTCAGCCAGCGCCGACAACGTCGGGAACGCAACGCACACGTCGGTCACAACACCGGCGATGATCAGTTGCTTGCGGCCGGTGGCTTTCACTGCCTTGACGAAGTCTTCGTTATCCCAGGCGTTGATCTGGCCTGGACGCGGAATGTACGGTGCGTCCGGGAACAGCTCTTTCAACTCTGGGACCATAGGGCCGTTCGGACCGTTTTCGAAACTGGTAGTCAGAATGGTCGGCAGTTTGAAGAACTTGGCCAGATCAGCCAGTGCCAGCACGTTGTTCTTGAACTCGTTAGGCTGGAAGTCCTGCACCAGCGAGATCAGGCCAGTCTGGTGATCGACCAGCAAAACAACCGCGTCGTCTTTGTTCAAGCGTTTCCATGGGGTAGCAGTACTCATGAGATAACTCCTTCAGGTTTCAGAATGTCAGCGTTGCCGTAATAGCTATTGATCAGAATGCGAAACATGAACAGCCGAATGCGCCCCAGAAACCCTGGAAGTCGCTGACCGGTACGCTGGACATGCGAGCGCGCTCATGGCTGTGGGAATGCACGACACAAGGGCCGCTGCATTGGTGAACCTGCGCCACCAGCGGCGAATTGGGACGCCAGTGACCTGGCACTTTGACTACCGGCGACCAGTCCGGCAGGACCGGGACCTGAGGCGGCGCGAGTTTTTCGAAGTCGCCGCTGCCGTACACCACCTTGCCATCAACAACGGTCAGCACCGATTCGATCCACTTGATCGACTCTTCTTCAACGCTGAAGTAATCCGCCGACAGGGCCACCAGGTCAGCCAGTTGGCCGACTTTGATCATGCCCTTCTTGCCTTGCTCGGAAGAGAACCAGGCGCTGCCGTGAGTGAACAGCTCTAGCGCGGTGTCACGTGACAGGCCTTCTGGATACAGCTCAAGCCCGCCAACCGTACGACCGCTGACCATCCAGTACAGGGACGTCCATGGGTTGTAGCTGGAGACTCGCGTGGCGTCGGTACCGGCACCGACCGGAACGCCCTCGGCCAGCATGCGCTTGATCGGCGGCGTGTGTTCGGCCGCCTTTGAACCGTAACGCTCGACGAAGTACTCGCCCTGGAAAGCCATCCGGTCCTGAATCGCGATACCGCCATTCAGCGCACGGACGCGCTCAATGTTTTTCGGCGTGATGGTTTCGCAGTGGTCGAAGAACCACGGCAGATTGTTGAACGGGATCTCGCGGTTGACCTTCTCGAATACGTCGAGCATCCGCGAAATGGATTCGTCATAGGTGGCGTGCAGGCGGAAGGGCCAGCGATTCTCCACCAGGTGACGGACCACGGGTTCCAGATCCTGCTCCATACCCGCTGGCAGATCAGGGCGTGGCTCCAGGAAGTCTTCGAAGTCTGCCGCCGAGAACGCAAGCATTTCACCGGCGCCGTTGTGACGCAGGAAGTCATCACCCTGATGCAATTTGACCGAACTGGTCCAGTTCTTGAAGTCAGCCAGTTCTTCTTTCGGCTTCTGGGTGAACAGGTTGTAGGCAATGCGCACCGTCAAATGCTTCTCACGGGCCAACTGCTCAATGACGGCGTAATCATCCGGGTAGTTCTGGAAACCACCGCCCGCATCGATGGCACTGGTGACGCCCAAACGATTGAGTTCACGCATGAACTGACGCGTCGAGTTGACCTGATACTCAAGCGGCAGCTTCGGCCCTTTGGCCAGTGTCGAGTACAGAATCATCGCGTTTGGCTTGGCCACCAGCATGCCGGTAGGATCGCCATTGGAGTCGCGAACGATTTCGCCACCCGGCGGGTTTGGCGTATTGCGGGTGTAGCCAGCCACACGCAGTGCGGCACGGTTGAGCAAAGCGCGGTCGTAGAGGTGCAGGACGAAAACCGGGGTATCTGGTGCCGCCTGATTGAGTTCTTCCAGGGTCGGCATGCGTTTTTCAGCAAACTGGAATTCGTTCCAGCCGCCAACTACACGCACCCACTGCGGGGTCGGCGTACGGTCAGCCTGATCCTTGAGCATACGCAACGCGTCCGCCAATGACGGCACGCCTTCCCAGCGCAGTTCGAGGTTGTAGTTCAACCCGCCACGAATCAAGTGCAGGTGGGAGTCGTTGAGGCCCGGGATAACCGTGCGTTTTTGCAGGTCGATGACCTGAGTCGCACTGCCCCGCAGCGCCATGACTTCAGCATCAGTACCGACCGCCACGAAGCGGCCACCACTGATGGCGACGGCGCTGGCCTTGGGTTTTTCACGATCGACAGTATGCAGTTGGCCGTTATAGAGAATCAGTTCGACGTTCATTGCAGTTCCTTCGACAGAGTATTGAGAGGCACCGGCATAGCCAGCGAAGGGGAAAGAGGGAAAGATCGCTGCAGCAGCGCTGAGCAACGTGCTTTTGGCCAGAAAGCGGCGGCGTTCCTGATCGGGGTCTTTATCGTCATTGCTCATCGCATTACTCCACGGGAGGCTGTTTCTGCGCGGCGTTCAGCCAAGGTGCAAACAGCCGGGTTGCGGCGGGCATCATCACGTAGCAAACCAGCAGGACGATGGTCACCGTGACCAATGCAGTGCTCACCACGTAGTTGGCGAGCAGCGGACTCAAAGCGAAAACCGGGCCCCAGATCAATGGGATCAACAGCGTCAGCGGACAGATGACCAGAAAGGTCACGCAGGCTTGTTTCCAGCGCGGCGGCTGCGGCGCGGACGCTTCGGACGCCGGCGTAAACCAGAACTCGTTGTGCGGATTGACTTCGGTCTGATCGCCATCGGCGAGCATCGGATGGGCTTCTTTGACCAACTGGCTACGCTCGTCAGAATCCAGCCAGCGCTGCATGGCATCGGTCGAATGAAAGCGTAGTACGCAGGTAAACAAATGCAGGCCACCCGACTTGCTGCGGATGACGTCGACGCCCAAATGGCCTGGGTATCCGGATGCGATCCCGACAATGCGGCGCAACCACGCTTCGTAATCAGCTTCCATACCCGCGCGAATGCGGTGCTTGATCACCAGCGTCACAACCTCATTGAATGCTGGCTGGCTGACCACGACCGCTTCCTGGGCCAGAGAGTTTGAATCAGGCATAACGAACCACTCCGTTGAAACGTGCGTTAAGCGCGAGCCGTCCTGGCCCGGCGATAAACACAGAGGTAAAAATGATCAGTAGCAACCAGCCGAACTGACCCTGCTCCAGCGTCCACTCCGGGTGGACCACGATCAGGGCAACCAGCAACAAGAACAGAATGGGCAGGCAGGCAAGACGCACGAAGATCCCTGCCGCGATGAGCAACGGGCACAGGACTTCGGCAAAGATCGCGAGAATCAGGGTCAACTGTGCGCCCATGTGGAACGGGTCTTCGATAAGCGTCAGTTGATTGTTGAAATCGAGCAGCTTGGGCAGGCCATGCACGGCCAGAAGAAAAGCAGCGGCGCTGATCCTGAGAAACAGCAGACCGAGGTCGCGGGCCCGGTTCTCAAAGGATAAATTTTCTAATGTCGAATTAATCATCACGCACCCACGAAATTGGGAAATGGCCAAGACAGCGGGCTGCATGTACTGGCCAACTCTGGATTCGATAGTGCCGCGTTAAAGCTAAATGATAATTGAATGCTTGTGCTTTATTGGATCAGCCGTGCACAAAAACACGGCCAGGGATGTTCGAGATAGCGCCCGCCCAATGTGGGAGCCGCGCTTGCTCGCTATATGGCGGGCCGCTATCTGAAGGGACGCGCGTCCAGCCACAGCGCGAGCAAGCTCTGCTCCCACATAGACCGCGCCTCAACTCACGTCAGGGGTCTTGGACATGTGCTGACTGATGCGTGAACGCAACCAGCGTTCGGCGGGATCATTGTCGTGCACCCCGCTCCAGACCATCGACAACTCGGCCGGGACAATCGGGAACGGCGGATCGTCAGCACGTAACGCGCAGCCTTCAACCAGAGCACAGGCAGCGTAATCCGGCACAGTAGCGATCAGTTCGGTCCCTGCCAGCAAGGCACGCAAGCCATTGAACTGCGGCACGCCCAGCACCACTTTGCGGGTGCGCCCTACTTTGGCCAGATCCAGGTCGATATTGCCGGACAGGTCCCCGGAGAACGAAACCATTGCGTGAGGCCGTTCGCAGTACTCGTCGAGCGTCAGCGCGCCAGGGCGAGAATCTCCACGCAGCACCTTGCAATCGATGTCGCGTAACTTCTTGCGTTTGGCATTGGCGGGCAAATCGGTGGTATAGCTGACGCCCACCGAGATCTCTCCCGACGCGAGCAATGCGGGCATCAACAGGTAGTTGGCGCGACGAACCACCACGATGATGCCAGGTGCTTCTTCCCGCAGTTGATGCAGCAAGGGTGGCAGCAGACCGAACTCGGCGTCATCGGACAAGCCGATACGAAATACGTCACAACTGGTTGAAGGATCGAAATCCTTGGCGCGGCTGACCGCACCGGAAATCGTATCCAGCGCAGGCTGGATTTCCTTGAGGATGTCCAGCGCTCGCGCCGTCGGCTCCATGCCGCGACCGCTACGCAATAGCAGCGGGTCGTCAAACAGATCGCGCAAACGAGACAACGCAGCGCTGACTGCGGGCTGCCCCATGAACAGCTTTTCCGCGACCCGAGTCAGATTGCGCTCAAACATCAATGCTTCAAAAATCACCAACAGATTGAGATCGACTCGGCGCAGGTCATTGCGATTCATAGGAAAGGTCCGGATCTGAGGGATGAGAATAGCCAAGGCTTACCTGATGGCAGGTAAGCACGGTTGCTGACGTCCTGCCTTGTAGTTTTGTGCTTTATGTTGCCTGCAATCGCAATTCCCGCAGGACACACCGCCTCCCTGACACCGCGCTGTCGCGCAGCAAACATTGGTGTCTGTAAGAGCTGCCGGAGGCTGCGATCGCGGTGTGTCAGGAGAAATGCATCGCAGCCTTCGGCAGCTCCTACAGAAAATGCATTTCAATCCAGTGGTTTGCATGTTGTTCATCCCATGAAAAAAATTGCGCACACCCAATCAATTCCTCCCGACCCACACCTGCCAGCCTGTGCGCCTCACAGAAAAAGGGCAGGCTCATGCACGTTCGTTTCACACTGGTTGCCGCGCTGGCAATCCTTGGCTCCACCAGAGCGATGACGGTCAGCGCTGAAGAACATGGGTTCGTAGAAGATACGACCCTGAACCTGCTCTCGCGCAACTTCTTTCTACACAACGACTACCGCACCGGCCATAACGGGCAAAGCTATCACCAGGAATGGGCGCAGGGCTTCATCGCCAATCTGAAATCAGGCTTTACCCAGGGAGACGTAGGCGTCGGCATCGATGCTCATGCTTTTTATGGATTGAAACTGGACGGTGGACGCGGGCATGCAGGTGCCGGTCTGCTACCGCTGGACAGCGATGGTCGCGCTGAACACGACTACTCCAGCGGCGGCGCAGCCCTCAAGCTGCACTATTCGAAAACAACGCTGAAGTTTGGCGAGATGGAGGTTGAAACCCCGGTGTTCGACACCGCAGACAAACGCTTGCAACCGGAATACGCCACCGGCTTTTTCCTCGACAGCGAAGAAATTGAAGGCCTGCGAATGGTCGCCGGACACTTCACGGCCTTCAAGAATCAGAACGCCTCCAGCACCCACGACGACTTCGACGGTTACGGGGCAACCACGCGCAATAACAGCATCAGTCTGGCCGGGATCGAGTTTTCAGGTGACGGGCCATTGGGCGGCTCGCTCTACACGTCGCAATTGTCTGACACCTGGCAGCAGTACTACGGCAACCTGCACCTGAATCAAGCGCTTTCAGCCGACAGCTCTTTACTGCTGGATAGCAATGTCTACCGGACTCTGGACAGTGGCAATGCAGATGCCGGATCGATCAACAACACGGCCTTCAGCCTGTCGGCAAAATACCGCTTTGGCAGCCAGGCACTGACGGTTGCGTGGCAGAAAATCGACGGCGACAGCCCTTTCGACTTCGTGGGAGGCGACTCTATTTATCTGGCGAACTCAATCAAATACGCAGACTTCAATGGTGCCCATGAACAATCGTGGCAAGCACGATACGACCTGGATTTCGCGACGCTGGGAGTACCAGGGCTTAAATTCATGACCCGTTACGTCACCGGTGACAAAATCGACGGTACTCACGCCGCTCAAGGCGGGACCTATAACCCGTTCGACAGTGATACCGGGCGTTACCAGCCCATTCAGGGCAAAGGCGGTCGACACTGGGAACGCGATATTGACCTCAAATACACCGTACAGTCGGGACCGGCCAAAGACCTGTCGCTGAACGTTTCCCATGTCTCTCATCGAGCCAATACGGCGCAGGCCGGGGACGATATCGATCGGCTCTATCTGGTTATCGAATACCCGCTGGACCTTCTCAACTGATCAACCCGCCTGACGGCCTTGCGTAGACAGGGAGCGTCTCCAGTTGAAAGGCGTCAGGCCTGTGACCCGGGTGAACACACGAGTGAAATGAGACTGATCGGCGAAACCACAGTCAAGGCTGATACGCGAGATGGAAATACTGGTCTCGGTCAACAATGCCTTTGCCTTGTCGAGGCGGACTTGCAGGAACCAGTCCCGTGGAGAAAAACCGGTGTTTTTCTTGAATGCCCGGGAAAAATGGCTGCGTGACAACGAACACTCGGTAGCGATCTGAGCAATGGACAGCCCGCGATCCATATGGCTGGACATCATTTCCTTGGCACGTCGCTCCTGCCAGGGTGACAGGGCGACTTTCTCGCAAGGTTGCGGCGCAGCCTTGGGTGTTTCAAAGCGCGTGGACAAATGCGAACAAAGCACCAGCATCGCACGCTCGACAGAGTCGTCATGATGAGCCTGACGGTCGCGCAGAGCTGGCAGCAGCGAGCAAATCAATCGGTAAGCCAGCGGATCAATGCCCGGGGTTGTAACGCTGCTTTCCAGCAGTTTCAGACTCGCTTCGCGGGTGGCGTCAACCGATGCAGACTTCATCAGCTCCTCTACAGCGCAAGACAAGGTGTCGAAAGATGGAACCTGACTGACCGCAGCTTGTTCGATATGACGGATGGATAACGGGCTGATCGCATTCATTACAGACTCTCCTGCTCAGAGGTGTATGGCAGGGATCGAGTCTGGTGATGGCGACCCTTAAAGTCCTTTGCAAAACATTAAACGTTCTGAAGCGCAGGTTAATCCGCATCACCTTGAACATCAGGCTCACAGGCAGGTTAAGAACGTTTCAGGCGATGCCAAAGACTTGAACGGCATCGAAGCCTAACGTGAGGGCTCAGCTTGTAAACCTTTGTTCAAGCCCCACCCCCGGAGAAGATCATGCCTACGATTACCACGACTGACGGCACCCAGATTTACTACAAGGATTGGGGCAGCGGCCAGCCCATCGTTCTGTGTCACGGTTGGCCGTTAAATGCCGACATGTGGGAATACCAGATGAACTTTCTGGCCGAAAACGGCTTTCGGGTCATCGCTCATGACCGTCGTGGATTCGGCCGTTCCAGCCAGCCATGGACAGGTTATGACTACGACACCTTCGCTGACGATTTGCAGGCGCTGATCACTTCGCTGAACCTCACCGACGTGACGCTGGTAGGCTTCTCGATGGGCGGTGGCGAGGTTGCGCGTTACATCGGCCGTCATGGCAGCGAGCGCGTTTCCAAAGCAGTGCTGGTGAGCGCGGTCACGCCATTGATGATTCGTCGCGAAGATCACCCGGAAGGCATGGACCCGGCTATTTTTGACGGTATCCGCTCGGGCGTACTGAATGACCGTGCAGCATTCCTTGATGCTTTTGGCCCGATCTTCACGGGCAGTGATCAACCGGGTTCTTCGGTAGGCAAGCCCATGCTGGACTGGACGCAGGGCATGGCGCTGCAAGCCGGCATCAAAGGCACTCTGGACTGTGTCGGGGCATTCTCGGAAACTGACTTCCGTCCAGATCTGGCGAAGTTTGATGTGCCGACGCTGGTCATTCACGGGGACGGCGATGCAGTGGTCAATTTCGACGTCACCGGTAAAGCGGCAGCCGCGCTGATCCCGGGCGCGCAACTCAAGGTCTATCCTGGCGCACCGCACGCGGTGTACTTCACGCACAAGGATGAGTTGAACAAGGATTTGCTGGAGTTTGCGCGGGGTTGAATCAGCCAGGATCAGCTCATCAAAAAAATATAACGACCTGATTCGGGATGCTTTTCTGTAAGAGCTCACGAGCATCGCGGCCTAGCGGTGCTTATGCGCTCCTACAGGCCCAAACTTTGCTGCGCGACAACGCGGCGGCCGCATTCCACTGATACAGGCGCTCAGGTCTCATTGCCCTTGCCTCACCACCGGCAAGGTAAACACAAACACCGCCCCGCTCGACCGTCCGGAAAACGCACGCAGCATCCCGCCATGGGCGTCGATGATTGACCTGCAGATCGCCAGCCCCATGCCCATGCCTTTTTCCTTGGTGGTGAAAAATGCATCGAACAACCGCTCCAGGTGCACCGGATCAATCCCGAAGCCATTGTCCTGAACACTGACTACAACGTACTCACCCGCCACGGTATCGCAACTGATCGCCAGTCGCCGCGGCCGGTCATGCAGATCGCTCATAGCATCCACAGCATTCATGATCAGATTCAGGATCACTTGCTGCAACTGCACGGCATCCCCTTCCACCTGCAACTGAGGTTCACTGACCGCCTTGTAGAGCAATACCTGACGCTGCTCAATCTCGCTGGCAGTCAACAACACGACCTGTCGAATCACTTCGTCGATGTACAACGGCTCACGATTGAGCGGGGCTTGCCTGGCCAGCGACTGCAACGCGCGCACAATATCAGCAGCACGCTTGCCATCATTGACGATGTCTCGCAGCCCGGCCAGCGCCTCGTCGACCACCGGCACATCCCGGCTCAACCAGCGCATGCTGGCACTGGCATTGGAAACAATCGACGCCAGCGGCTGATTGATTTCATGAGCGATCGACGCCGCCAATTCACCCATGGTCGTCGCCTGAGACACCCTGCCCAATTCCGCACGGGCAGTACGCAAAGCGGTTTCAGTATTCTTGCGCTCGGTAACATCGCTGACCACACCGACAAAAAACTGATCACCGTCGGGCTCTCCGAGCAGTTCAAGGTGACGAACCGCGCCATCAGGCCTGACAATCCGGAACGTGTGCTCAAACGCACTGGAACTGCGCAATGCCCGCGACAACATCGACGAGAAGGCTTGCAGGTCTTCGGCGTGAATCATCGGTTCCAGTTCGGGCAGTGAGGGCGCAGTGGCACTCACCGGCAGCCCCCAGACCGCAAACAACTCGTCGGACCATTGCGCCTCGTCGATAACCGGATCCCAGCGAAAACTGCCCGACTGGCTGATACGCTGACCCAATGCAAGCGTTGCCTTACTGGTTCGCAGCGCGGCTTCAATTTCCTTGCGACGACTGTTTTCCTCCAGCAACTCGGCATACAAACGAGCATTTTCCAGCGAGATGGCGGCCTGTCCGGCAAGCAGTTCCAGGACCGCAGTACGACTGGCAGTGAAGACACCCGGCGCCAGGTTGTTTTCCAGATACAGCACCCCCACCACCTCGCCCTGCGTGACCAGAGGCAGGCACAGCACAGAGCGTATGAGGCGATCCCGGAAGTACTCGTCTTCGCTAAAGGCATGCGGCTGCATGGCGTTGTCCAGCACGATCAGCTGTCGGGTGCGCATGACGGTATAAAGCATCGACAGCGGCAGATCCCTGCCAGTTGGCATCATCACGGACAAATCGATGTCGATGCCCGACTCATTGGCTTTACCAGTGGCTCTGACCTGTGGCGCATCGTCGTTGACGAGCAGCAACAGTGCCTGCTGCGCCCCTGCATGAACAACCGTGTGTGTCAGCAGGATGCCGATCAGCCGGTCCAGAACGATCTCGCCGGACAACGCCTGAGACGCCTTCATGACCGAGACCAGGTCCAGTGACTCCTGCCCCACAGAAATACTGATCGAAGGCCGCGACAAAGATGCCTGCGCCCGGAGAATGCCACCGCGCGCTTCGAGGCCCGCCACTTTGCCCGGCGCTCCCCAGCGGTGATAGCAGTCACGCGCATTGCGGTAATGACTGCGTGCAGAGGTGTAAAGCCCGCGAACATGATGAAATTCGCCTGCCAACTCATGGGCCAGCGCCTGCACATGGACAAAGCCGCCGTTGGCTGCGGCGGTGATCGCCTCTTCATAGAGCGTCATTGCGGCAAAATCATTCCCCTGCACACGGGCCTTTTCCGCTCGCACCAACAAGGCCTTGTCCTTGAAGTTCTGCGGGTTGAGGGCCGCCCAGCGCTCAAGTTTCTCCAAGTGCGGTGCCATGCGGTCGAGCACTCCCTCGGCGCCCTCCCCATTACGACAACCCGCAGCCAGATTCAATGCGCTGAAAAAATGCAGGTCGAACAGATGAATATGCGCAGGTGTCGACCACGCAAGGTTACTCGCCTTTTCCAGGCACTCCGCCGAACCGACGAAGTCGCGATAGATGTATCTGGAGATGCCTTCGAACAACCACCACCAGAATGCTACGGGCGTCATGGCGCTGTCGCGGGCGCTGGCCAGTCCGCCAGGGATTGAGTCGCGGCCCTGACGCAGGGCGCCAATGAAACCGGCGAAGGTCATTAACGCATCTTCCACATCCCGAAAACGCACGCGCCGTGCGAAGTCCAGGCCTCTCTCGATTTCTTCTTCAATTTTTTCGAGGTACTCGCCCATCACCAGCAGGTTTGACACGACATGCACAGAGGCATAGCAACTCATGGTCAGGTTGCCCGCGTTATAACTGCTGGCAAATGCTGATCTGGCGTAGCCCAGCGCATGCTCCAGTGGCTGGGTCCAGACACTGACCTGATCCAGGGCAACCAGCGTTGCGCTTTCGGAGCTGGCATAGCCGTGACGCAAAACCAGTGTCCGTGCCAATTGCGCATACGCCGCAGCGTCTTCATAAACTCCGTACTGGTAAGCCAGCGCCACGCCGAACCATCCAAGACCATGGGTCGCAGCCGGACAGACGCCATACTCGAGGGATAACAGGACCATCTCGCACGTCAGAACAAACAGCAGGTCATCGTCGATAAACGAAGCCGGGGCGATCATGCTCGCCATCAGGCCCATGGCAGCCTCATAGGACACGTTGCGCATTTCAGGCAAGTCAGCCAGCGAGCTGATCTGCCGGGTACCCAGCACGTCCAGCAAAAATCGATAACGCTGCTCGACTTCCCGATCATCGATCTGCGCCGGGATATGAATGCCAAACATCCGTAGACCTTCACCCGCCGTCCTCACTGCGTCCTGATAACTGCAGGTCAGCATCTGCAGTTCGACTTTCAGGCCGTAAACTTCTGCGCGAGGTACATGGGACTGAACCTGACAGAGCAACTCGTCGATAATCTGACTCGCCCGCTCAAACTGTCCATCCAGAATCAGGCACTGGGCGTGCACCATGCCCAGCTCGCGACTGAGTTCGGCATCGTCCTGCCAGCGCCAGTCAACGATCAATGATCTGGCCGTCAGCAGATACCCCAAGGCAGACTGAATCGCCGCAGACTCCATGGCCTGTTGTGCTGCCTGTACCAACAAAGCGCAGAACAGACGACGCTCGGTATCATCCAACGGCTCCAGCTGTATGCGCTGCAAATGACCGGTAATACGGAATATCTGATCCGCACGCCCCTTGCCCTCAAGGCCGGCGATCAACAGGCGGGCAATGCGTGCATGTTCAGAAGGCCTTGCAGCCAGAGGCGTCAGCTCATAAGCCGACTCCTGCACGCGATCATGGTAGAACGCAAACCCCTGGTGATCCTCAACCACCAGGCCGGCCTCTATGGCGGGGTTCAGGTCGGCGCGCAGAGCGGCCTCATCTGCATGGCTTATCCGAGCCAGAGTCCACAAGTCGACGCTTGAACCCACGCAGGCCATCTGACCAAGCACACGCCGTGTCTGCGCAGGAAGACGAGCAATCCGGACCACCATCAGGTCGATGACGTTCTCGGCATGTCGATGATCGCGAATACCCTCCTCACTCCAGCTCCACCGGCTGGCCCGAGAGTCAAAGCGGATCAGTTGCTCCTCCAGCAAAGTACGCAACAACTGGCCAACGAAAAATGGATTACCGCCGGTTTTTTCGTGAATCAGCTCCGCTAACGGCGTTATCTGTGCAGCCTCAGCGTCCAGGGTCAAACCAACCCACTGCGCGACTGCATCCAGATCCAGTGCGCCTACGTGAATCTCTGTACGCCTCGCAGGCGCCCGGCGCAACAAGCTGATGAAGTCGCCTAACAGGGAAGGATCACCGGCCTGACCGTCGCGGTAGGCAAGTATCAAAAGAATGTTTCGGTATTGCCCGGAACTGAACGACGAGATAAACGACAGGGTCGCGTCGTCAAGCCACTGCAGGTCATCGAAGAACAACACCAACGGCCGCTCGGGACTGACAAAACTGTTCAGAAAGCGCTGCAGCACGTAATGGAATAAATGCTTGGTTTCATTGGCGGGCAAATCCGGCCCTGGCGCCTGCGGCCCAAGAATGAACTCGATCTCGGGCACCAGATTTGCGATTAGACGACCATGCCCGGCAACCGCGAGCGCCAGTTTGTCACGCCACAGCTGCAACTCCTCCGTCGTCTCCCCCAGCACGCGCATGATCAGTGAACGCAATGCCTGGGCCAGAGAAGCGTAAGGGCCATTGTGCGCCGTCTGGTCAAACTTTCCGGACGCAAATAACACCCGACTCAGGGCAAGATCCTGATGCAACTGACGAACCAGAGTGGATTTACCAGCGCCGGTTTGCCCTGAAAGCAGCACTATTTCGCACAGTCCCGACTCGGCTACCCGGCTAAACGTCGCGTGCAGCGCCTGGTGCTCAACGGGCCGCGTCAGCAAGACGTGCGCTTCACTGCCTTGTTGTCGGCGGTCCTTACCGGCAGGCTCAAACGCAGCGATATGCTGGAACTCACTCCACTGCGTCAGGCACTTGCGCAAGTCAGCCTCAAGGCTGCACGCCGTTTGATAGCGATCCGCAGGGTTCTTGGCAATCAGTTGCTCAATCACCTGACACAGTGGCACGGGAATCGAGTTACGGAATTGCCGCGGGGACGGCGGCTGACGAGCCACATGACAATACACCCACTCAACCGCGTCACTGGCTTCAAAGGGCAATCTGCCGGTCAGCAGCTCATAGAACGTCATGCCTAATGAATAAAGGTCGCTACGCTGATCCGCCTGCTGCCCGACACGTCCCGCCTGCTCGGGAGACATGTAGGCCAGCGTTCCGCAGATGGCATCGTCGACACTTGCAGAAGTGCCGGAGTGGACCTCGGTACTGACGCCAAACCCCGTGAGCCGCACGATGCCATCGGCGCCCTGAATCAGATTGCTCGGTTTGATATCTCTGTGCAGCAGGCCGTTACCATGAGCTTGCCCAACAGCCCGGGCTGCGCCCAGTGCAAGGCGCAGGAAGCGATCAATGGAGATTTTGCCGTCAGCGAGCTCATGCAGCGCCTGACCGCCAGGGTCATCACAGACCAGCAGCGGACCTTCGGCAGTATGCAGCACAGCTTGCGGGACCAATGCCCACTGCGGCTCAAGCCGGGACGACAGGAAAAACTCGTGCTCGATACGTCGCTGACTGCTCTCCACCTGACGCGCCGAGGAGCGAAAAATCAGCCACTGGCGGTAGCAGCCCTGCACATGGACGCGATAACGATCAATTTCTCCGTCGACAAAGAGCAAGTCCCAGGACAAAAGCGACAGCCACTGCGGCGTGTAGCCTTCGGCTTGTGAATCGGCCTTGACCTGAACGCTGGGGCCTGGCGCTGCCCGGATGCTACTCATAAAAGACCTTTACTGGTGTTCAAGTGCCCGCTTTATCGCATCGAGTAACGCATCTTCCGAGAAAGGCTTGCGCAAGAATCCCAAAGCGCCGGCGTCGAGTGTTCGACGAATGGTGCCCTCATCATCCTGGGCAGACATGCAAAACACCGCGACGGAGTTACCCGCAGTTTTCAACTGCTGAAGCACCTCCAGCCCTTGCATACCTTTCATCATCAAATCGAGAAATACGCAATCTGCTTCATCAATTGTCGAAGAAGCCAGAAACTCCTCGCCCGATGCAAAGCCCACAGAGGCATACCCCAAAGACTTGAGAAGATTACCAAGACCGTTTCGCACGGAAGCGTCGTCATCAACAACGCAGATGAGGATCATAAGCTCAACTTCATGACAGTAAAAGTAATAGAAACAGAGACTACGCCAATCGTCCAAAGTGGGTGATTGACTCTATGTATAATTGTGCTGTTATCAGTCAACTCACCAGACTTAATTGTTCGTGCATCTTGACCAGGTCAATCAAGGTGCGCGCCTTCATCTTCGTCATAATGTGCCGTTTATGAACTTTCACCGTGATTTCACTGGTGCCCAGATCGCTGGCAATCTGTTTGTTCATCTTGCCGGTTACCAGCAGCGTCATCACTTCCCGCTCGCGCGGTGTCAGGGTATCGAACCGGCGCCTGACGCTTTCGACATGCAGGCGACTGACCAGATCGCCTTCGTCGTGCTCAAGCGCCTGACGCACAACCATCAGTAAATGGTCCGGCTCGAAGGGCTTGGTCAGGAACTCGTGCGCCCCTGCCTTGATGGCCTTTACCGACATCGGAATAGTGCCAAAACCAGTCATGAAAATAATCGGAAAACGATGGCCTCGCCGCAGCAGCTCCTCTTGCACATCAAAACCGCTGGACGTCGCAAGATTGACATCCAGTAGCAAGCACGTCGGCTGATCCTCAAAACGTTGCTGGAGAAACTCCTGGGCACTGGCAAAACACTCGGTATTGATGTCGGCAGAATGCAGCAGGCGAGCCAACGACGTGCGAATCGCACACTCATCGTCGACTACATAAACCTTGGGTGTTGCGCTCATATACAGATTTTCCGAAGCTTGATGCTATTGGCTTGTCGCCAGAATTCGTTGGTGATTGCGATGAAAATAGTCTGACTCGTGCTGACTGTGGGGCGCCCCCCAGGACGCAATCACCGGCATCGATACGGGACGCTCAGTGCTTTCCAGCTGTTCAGCACTCTGTCCGACGCCCCGCAGTGAAACATTGTCGCCGGACAGCTTGCCAACTGCTTCCCTGAGCCAGCTGCGGGTAACGCGTAACAGCCGGTAAAACCGGAAGGGTCCTTCGGCCACCACCAGCAACAAGGACTTCTGCGCCAGACTCACGATGCAGTCCATCACTCGCCCTTTTGGCAACACTGAGGTCTGGGCCATTTCGCACGCCTGGGCAAGGGTAAAACGCCCCTCCAGTCGCCCCAGGCGCTCTAGTACCGCACATTCGTCCGGGCTGAGCAAACGATAGCTCCACTCCATGGATGCCACCAGTGACTGATGCCGATCCGGCGCACTGCGCAGACCACCGGACAATAAATGCGGGGTAAGTTGCAGACTTTGTACCAGCTCAAACAACCCCAGAGTGGCCGCCCTGGCAGCAGCCATCTCCAGCGCCAGCGGGATACCGTCCAGTTGCCGACATGTCTGCGCGATCAACTCAACACTCTGCTCATCCAGCGTCTGGAGGTGTTCAGCAGGGAAAAAGCAATCCAGGGCGCGCAGGCGAGTCATGAACAATTGTGCTGAGCTGCTTTGCAGGATGACTTCCCGACCAGCGCCCTGCTCCGGAATATCCAGAGGCCTCACGCTGAGTGTACGTTCGCCACCAATTCGCAGTGGCTCACGACTGGTGATGAGGATGCGTAACGATGGACAACTGCGCAGCAAATGCTCACTGACCGCCGCAACCGCTTCGATCAGGTGCTCGCAATTATCCAGAATGACCAGGCGGTTCTGCTGATCCAGGCACTCGACAATGGATTCAATCAGCGGCTGCCCGGGCAACACCACCAGATCCAGCGCAAAGGCCAGGGACTCAACGATACGCTCAGGGCTGACCACCTG
Source organism: Pseudomonas sp. HP_14 (assembly GCF_055283875.1). Classification (NCBI taxonomy): domain Bacteria; kingdom Pseudomonadati; phylum Pseudomonadota; class Gammaproteobacteria; order Pseudomonadales; family Pseudomonadaceae; genus Pseudomonas; species Pseudomonas sp. HP_14. Next base: position 16,463 of record NZ_JBTOQI010000041.1, read on the forward strand.
CGCCAGCGGCACAAAGCAGACGTGCAGGCTTTCCGTCAGGGACAAGTGGTGAGCCACCGCAACCGCCAGCGACGTTTTGCCAATCCCTCCCGAACCTACCAGGCTCACCAACGGATCACCCAGCAATGCCTCGCAGACTTCTTCCAGTGCCTGTTCGCGCCCGATCAATGCCACGTCATGAGGCAAATCACTTTTACGCAGCATCGCGCCACCGAAGCCATTGCCGCAGGGTGCATCCGCATGATCTGTCGCAGATGCAAGCGCAGAATCATCCTCACCACCCACCAGCATGTAACCACGGCCGGGAATGGTCCGGATCAGATCGCGGTCTTCACCCAGGGCTTTGCGCAGCGCTGACACGTGCACCTGCAAGTTGTTTTCTTCGACCACGGTATCTGGCCAGACCCGCTGAAGAATGTCGTCTTTGCTGACCAGTCGGCCCGGACAGGAGATCAACAGCTCCAGAATATCGAACGCACGAGTGCCTACCCGCAGCGGTACGCCGTTTCTGAACACTTCTCTTAATTCAAGAGAGACGCTGGCTTGACCGAGACTGATCATTTTTATTCACGCTGTCCGTCGTGTGTCGGTAAGTATCCGGCGCAGGGATCAATCGCGATCAACGGGAATTTATCACTGGCGGCTCAGCGTATGTAAGCAGCTAATTCATTCTACCGATACTATCTATAAGGATAGGAACCAGACTAAATCAATAAACTTTAGTTGCGACTAAGCACAATCATACAAGTGTATGGGTTGAACTTGCACATGAAGCACTATCATAGTAGCCATCCGCTATAAAATGTAACAACTGAGCAGACCTGAGAACTTGTATGTCTGTGCCCTTATCAAGATCGCGATAATGTCCTTACTATTACCTGACTGCCGATTTCCGCTGGAGCGTCGATGGACAAGTTGTCAGCATTGAAAATGTTCGTCGAGGCCGTAGACGCCAAGGGCTTTTCCGCTGCGGCACGCAAGCTCGACCTCGCGACCTCTTCGGTCACCCGTATGGTCGATGCACTGGAGACAGAGCTCGGGGCCGTGCTGCTCAATCGCTCGACGCGCCAGGTCACCCTGACCGAAGCTGGCGCCCTTTATTATCAGAAAGCCCGCAAGATCCTTGAGGATGTAGCCGATGCCGACGCACAGATCATGGATCGCGGCGACGAGCCGGTGGGGCAATTACGAGTCTGCGTGCCGGTCGAGTTCGGACGACGTCTTATAGCTCCGCATCTGGGGCGTTTTCTGGCCCGCCATCCGCATCTGGAACTGGACTTCAACCTCAGCGATGACCTGGACGACCTGCTGAGTGGGCGTTATGACGTGGCGATTCGTCTGGGCGCAGCCGCCCCCACTGATGAGCTGGTGTGCCGCAAGATCGGCGAGTTCAGCCGCTGGGTCGTCGCGAGCCCGGAATATCTGGCTGTAAACGGCCACCCCGGCAAACCTGACGACCTGCTTGAGCATGACTGCCTGCGCTTCAGTTACGCCGCCCACCGACAAGTCTGGAGCTTCTTGCGCGACGGCGAAGCCCGGCAGGTCGAGGTCAAGGGTCGCCTGAAAAGCAGTAATGCCGATGTGCTGCGCAAGGCAGCTCTGGCGGGTGCAGGGGTGGCTTTACTGGCCGACTGGCTGGTGAGCGCCGACGTAGAACAAGGCACGCTGACCCGCGTACTCAGCGACTATGAAATCAACCCGGACCGTGCCCACTCAGCCATCAATGCGCTGTATTTACCCAACCATCGTGGTTCCCGGCGGGTAAATAGCTTCATCAACTTCCTCACAGAAGTCTTGGGTACGACGCAATGAACATACCGCGGTGCTTTTTGCGCAACGCTGTGTTGCGCAAGCCAGCGATTCTGCTCAGCCCACGGCTCGCTTAGAGTTGCAGCCATACCAAGCCGTTAGCCTGTCGCTACGGACTGACCCCATCCAGACAGAACATGAGCCAACCCGTATGAATCCCTCAGCTGCTTCATCCGTTCAAACGCCTCAGCACACCCTGACTCGCGGCCTCGTGCTGCTCTTCGCTTTTTGCTGCGGCGCCATTGTGGCGAACATTTACTATGCCCAGCCCATCGTCGAGCTGATTGCCCCCGACGTGGGTCTGTCAGCACACAGCGCCAGCCTCATCGTATCGCTGACCCAGATCGGCTACGCCCTTGGCCTGCTTTTTCTGGTACCTCTGGCTGACCTGCTGGAAAACCGAAAGCTGATGATCGGCACCGCAGTCGTGGCGACTGCCAGCCTCTTGGCCGCAGCCTTCAGCGAACACGCCAACGGGTTTCTGATGATTTCCCTGTTGATCGGCTTCAGTTCGGTATCCGTGCAAATGCTGGTGCCGCTAGCGGCGCATCTGGCCCCCGAAGAGACCCGCGGGCAAGTGGTCGGCAATATCATGGGCGGTCTGCTACTGGGCATCCTGCTGGCGCGACCGCTGTCCAGCCTGATCGCCGACCATTTCGGCTGGCGCGCAGTGTTCATGACCGCTTCGGTGGTCATGCTGGCGATCATTATCGTGCTGGCCCTGACCATTCCCAAACGTACCCCGGATCACAAAGCCTCTTACGGGCAACTATTGGGTTCGTTGCTGACCTTGCTGCGCACGCACTCGGTGTTGCGTCACCGGGCGCTGTACCAGGGTCTGCTGTTTGCCGCGTTCAGCCTGTTCTGGACAGCCGTACCGATTGAGCTGTCGAGGCAGTTCGGCCTTTCGCAAACCCAGATCGCCCTGTTTGCACTCGTGGGTGCCATTGGTGCCATTGCAGCCCCTGTAGCCGGGCGTCTGGCCGATGCCGGTCACACCGGACGTGCATCCTTGATCGCCATGAGCCTTGCACCCGTCGCTTTTTTGATTGGGCTGAGCCAGCCGGGTTACAGCGTGATTGGCCTGGCGATTACCGGGGTATTACTCGATTTCGCGGTGCAAATGAACATGGTACTGGGGCAACGCGCCGTCTACGCCCTTGACCCGGCGAGCCGTGGTCGTTTGAACGCCCTGTACATGACCAGCATCTTCGTCGGCGGTGCTATCGGCTCTGCCCTGGCGAGCAGCCTGTACGAACAGAACGGCTGGCATGGCGTTGTACTACTGGGTGCAGGCTTGCCGTTGATTGCGCTGGTTGTGTTTGTGGTGGCTGGCCGCCGTAAGGATTGATGTCCGGGGAATACCCTCTCCTGTTGGAGCGAGGCTTGCCCGCGAAGCACGATGACGCAGCCTTCCAGACCCGCCGCGTCGTCTGGTTCGCGGGCAAGCCTCGCTCCAGCAGTAACTGCGACCTCATGCATGGAGCATCACTTGCCTGCTCATCCCCCTTCAAACCAACACAATCAGCGAACCACGTTGATGACTGCGCCACACACTCGGAGTGACTCCCACCAGGCGAGTAAATACGCGGGTCAGGTGCGGTTGGTCCGAGAAACCACACGCCTGAGCAATGTTGACCAGGGACAGCACAGGCTTCGCCATCAACAACTCTTTGGCCTTCTCTACGCGCATCTGCAACAACCAGGTGTGCGGTGCCACGCCGGTGGCCTGTTTGAAGGCTCGGGAAAAGTGGCTGCGACTCAACGAGCACTCCCGCGCAATTCGCTCGACAGACAGATCGCTGCCCAGGTTGCTGGCAATCATCTCCTTGGCCAGACGCTCCTGAAGCGGCGTCAGCGTGGTGGTGAATTTGCCAGCAGTCGAGGCAATACGTCCATATCGAGTGATGGAGTGCGCGCACATTGCCAACAGTATGTGATCGATGAACAACTGGTTGGCAGCAGCAGGGTCGCGCAGCGCAGGCAGCATCGCCTGAGCCAGGTGATACAGCACCGGGTCCTGACCGCCCTGTTCATAGCGAAAGCCACTGATTAACCGGCCACCATTTTCACGCTGATAATCATCAAAGGTCTGCCGCGCAATGTTGAAGCGCAGATTGTCATAAGACGCACGGTGCTGGCAGCGCAGTTCATCCCCCATGAACGGCAAAGACACGCTGCCCTGACTGTACCCACCGGCATAACTCAGACGCCGGCCTCGCCATAGCCGATGCTCGGCAAAATCCTCAAGCTGGACGATGATCGAGAAAGCATCAAGACAGGGAATGTCGATGATTTTCTCGGGATCCGGGCGCGCATCCACCACCCGCGTGGCGGAGAACTTTTCGCTATGCAAATAGGCAATCGCAGGGGCGCTCAAAATGACTCCTTCGGCTCATGGCGGATGGACTGGGTCACCCTACCCTATTGGCAAAGCAAAAAAAATCCGGAACCAACTCGAGGCTTTAACATCTCGGGCAGGTTCCGGACGCAGCAGCTAACGCGGGATGTTTATTTCAGCAACGGCACCTTGGCAGCGCGCTGATAAGGCCCGTATTCCACCGGCACCCATTCGAAATGTTTGTCCACTGCAATGATGTGACCGATACCCGGGAACGGCAGGTGTGCAGCCGCGGCCCAGATTTTCTGCTTGGCCACCATGCTGAACACCTGATCGCGGCTGGCAATCGCCTGCTTGGCATTCACATCAAAGCTGATCGAGACTTCCGGGTGATCAAACTGCACGGCGAGGTCATGGACAAGGTCGCCCATGAACACGATGCTTTGGCCTTGCGAGCTGAACAGGTAAGTGGTGCTGCCCGGTGTGTGACCTGGTTCCAGCGCGGTTTTAACTTCAGGCACTGGCGAATCACCCGGTGTGAAGGTCTTGAAACGACCCGACACGAGGTACGGCGCGATGGATTCCTGAGGGATTCTGAAAAACTCCCGCGCCTTCTCGGGTGCCCGGCTTATCGCCGTCGGGTCCAGCCAGTAATCAGCTTCAGGCTTGGCGGCGTACACCGTGGCATTGGCGAAGATCGGCTTCTTCTGGACATCCACCAACCCGCAGACATGATCAAGATGCAGGTGCGTCAGCAAAACAGTGTCTACCTGCTCGGGGCTGTACCCCGATGCCTTGATATTTGCCGAAAGAAAACCGGCAGTCTCGCCGATGCAGGCACCCGCTCCAGTGTCGACGAGGATCAGGTGTTTGCCCGTATTGATCAGGAAAGCATTGAACGCAGTTTGCACGCCCGGCGTCTCGATTGCCCGGCGCGCCAGCAACGCGCGGATCTGGCCGGGACTCAGGCCCTTGAGCAAATCGGGGGACAAATCGTTGTAGCCGTCGAACAGCGCGGTGACTTCGTAATCGCCGACCGCCAGACGCTGATAGCCCGGTACCTGGGTTTTCTGCTGGGGCGGAACCTCGGCACTGGCAATACCGGAAAACAGCACCAGACCCAGACTAAGGCCGCGCAACATCGGTGAAATGGACAGGGGCATGGGCGTTCCTCAAGACAAGTATCCTTGTGTAGAAGCTGCGCTAAATGCGAGAAAGCATACGGCAGCCCCTACCTGTAGCCCGAATGATGACGGGCATGATTTGTCTTGAATTGCACCCTTGTGCTTGTTCAGTCAGGCGACACCAGCGATGGACACTGAGCCAGCGTTTCCTTGAGGAATTCGATCAGCGCCTGCACCGGCCGCGCGCCCTGACGATGCTGCGGGTACACCGCAGACAAAGCCAGCGGCGGCGTGCGGAACTCATTGAGAACGCGGACCAGATGCCCGGACTTCAACGCCGAGCCAACGATGAACAACGGCAGATAAGTGATACCCAGCCCACCAATCGCAGCATCGCGCAGCAGTTCGCCGTTATTGGCGCGCATGCGCCCGCAAAGGCTGACCGTCAGCGGTTTACCGTTACGTTCGAAGCGCCACTGCACCTGGCGGCTGTGGCCGTAAGGCAGGCAATCGTGGTCCTTGAGCTCTTCCGGTTCGGCAGGCGCACCCCTTCGTTCCAGATAGTCAGGACTGCAACAGAACACCCGCTCGATCGTGGCAATGTGGCGGGCAATCAGCGTTGAGTCCTCCAGTACCCCGATGCGTAGCGCGAGATCGTAGCCTTCCCCCAGCAAGTCCACGGAGCGATCACTCAGGTCCACTTCCACCGACACCTCGGGGTAGCGCTGCAAGAATACCGGCAGTAGCGGCCCCAAATGCTCAATGGCAAACGACAGCGGCGCAGTCAGGCGAATGGTGCCTCGCGGCTGAGTGTTCTGTCCGGCTATGCTCTGCTCCGCCTGCTCAAGATCAGCGACCAGACGTAATGCCGATTCGTAATACGCCTGCCCCAGCGGGGTGACGTCCAGCCGACGGGTCGAACGGTTGAGCAAGCGCACGCCAAGCCGCTCTTCGAGCTGCATCAGGCGGCGACTGATGAATTGTTTGGACAGCCCCAGTTGCTCCGCAGCCGCCGTAAAACTGCCGGACTCCATCACCTGGGTAAAAATACGCATATCTTCGAACGGGTTCATTGTCGCTCACCGGTTGACAGTCAGACGCTTTCTACCAGCTTTATCAGTTTGATGCACCCGCTTAATCTGCGCTCACTGCATTTACCTCGCCGTCCTTTCTTTCCACAGGATCAGACCATGCCCGCATTTATTCAAAGCTACCCGTTGATCTGCAGCATGCTGCTGGTCCTGCTTGATCTGGCCAGCTGGAATCTGGTGCCTTATCAATACCGTCTGCAGCGGGTTGCGGTTCGACTTGCGTTGTTTCTGGTGTACAGCGTGGTGATTATCAGCGCAGGCCTGAGCCCTCTGGACAGCGCTCCGTGGGAGGACGACAGCGCCCGCCATCTGGCCGCCACCGCACTGGAAATCGTCTGGTGGATTCTTGCGGCCCGGACGCTGACCGAAATCATCGGCGTTCTGCTGATGCGCCGTATTGGCCATAGCGGTCGTTTGCTGCAGGAAGTGATTGGCGCGGTGATCTTCCTGATCGCCATTGTTGCTGCGGCGGGTTACGTGATGCAGTTGCCCGTCAAAGGTCTGCTGGCGACGTCCGGGGCGATGGCAATCGTGGTCGGTCTGGCGCTGCAAAGCACTCTCAGCGACGTGTTCTCTGGGATCATCCTCAACACCACCAAGCCCTATCAGGTTGATGATTCGATCAGCATCGACGGGGTTGAAGGCAAGGTCGTTGATATCGACTGGCGTGCCACTCACCTACTGACCGGCACAGGCAGCACAGCAGTGATCCCGAACTCGGTCGCCGCCAAAGCCAAAATCGTCAACCTAAGCCGACCCAAAGACATGTTTGGCGTATCGATCAATATCATGGTCTCGCCACACATTCGCCCTCGTCGCGTGCTGGATGCGCTGGACCGTGCGCTGCAAGGCAGCAGCGCGTTGCTGCCCTTCCCCAAGGCACGTGCCGTGGTCAAGGAGGCTAGCCCAACGACCATCGAATACACCGTCACCGGGTTCATCAAGGACCTGGACAAGAAAAGTGAAGTGCGCAATCTGTTGTTCGATCTTGCCTATCGTCACCTCGAAGCGGCCGGCATTGCCTGGCAATCGGATGTGCTCGCCGAACCGGTGTCGCGCGCTCGTACGTTGCTGGACGAAGTGAAAGTGTTCCGCGCCCTGAACACTGAAGAGAAAAACCATCTGGCACAAAGCATGGTTGCCAGGGAGTACGCTGCGGGTCAGGTGATCATCGAGGCAGATGAAGTAACAGACAGCCTGCTGGTGATTGCCACTGGCGTGGCCTCTGCCGAGGTGTCCGACGGTAATAACTTTATCGAAGCCGGACGCATGGGCCCGAGTGAAGTCATGGGTGAACAGAGCATTCTTAATGACACCCCGTCCGAAGCCCGCTTTACCGCCCTGACCTCGTGTGTGGTGTACCGCATTGACAAGACCACAGCCCGGGAAACCATGGAACTGGAAGGCCAGATCAAAAACGCCCTGAAAAAACTCCAGGCCGTGCGCCAGCACAGTAGTCAGTCACTGCTGACAGAGAAACCGGCGGCCATCAAGAAAGGCAGTTTCCTGGGGTGGTTGCAGAAGCGGTGAAGTATCCATCGCCCTGCGCACTCTGTAGGAGCTGCCGAAGGCTGCGAAGCAATTCCCTGACACACCGCTTCGCAGCCTCCGGCCGCTCTCATCAAACATAAGATCACTATCTGAATTGAAACGCGTCCCTGTAGGAGTGACCGGGGTGGCGCTCCACCTTGCTCGCGATGGCATCAAGTCTGGCGATAAATCCTTCGACCGAGAAACCGAATCGCGAGCAAGCTCACTCCTACAGAGGCTGTGTTTGCCGCGCGACAGCGCTGTGGTGTGGGCACTGGGGCGACTTCTACAGAAACCGTATCAACCTGATCCTCAGGCCTTGCGCACAGCATCCTTCCAGACCTGCGCCCCGTCAAAAAACGCATGGGCGTTGCTGACCAGCGTTTCCAGGTGGTAACCGCCTTCCTGTACGATCACGCATGGCAGGCCCAGGCTGCGAATCCGCTCACCGAGTTTCGCGAAACCTTCACGCGTCACAGCCACCTGGCTTTGCGGGTCCAGTTCATAGATATCGAACCCCAAAGACAGCACCAGCACCTGCGCATCAAAGGATGTGACGGCGGCCAGTGACTGTTCGAGCTTGTCCATGAACACCGATTCGGGCGAACCATGGGGCATGGGGAAGTTCACGTTATAGCCGACTCCAGCGCCCGCGCCCTGCTCGTCTTCGAAACCAGCCACGCCCGGGTAGAAGTTCTCTGGATCACCATGAATGGACACATACAGCACATCGTCGCGCTCGTAGAAAATCTCTTGAATGCCCTGACCGTGATGCATGTCGGTGTCCAGCACCGCGACCCGCTCAAAACCGTCCCTCAGGACCTGCGCCGCGACCGCCGCACTGTTGACGTAGCAAAAACCACCTGCGGCTTCAGCCCGGGCGTGATGCCCTGGTGGGCGGCACAGCGCATAGGCTGCTGGCTCACCGTCGAGCACTGCCTTGGCAGCAGCGACAGCGCTCTGGGCTGACCAATAAGCCGAACGCCAGGTACTTTCCCCGACCGGGCAACTGCCGTCCGCCAGATAACGCGCAGCCTTGGCGAGTATGCCGCGCAACGCATTAGGCTCACGGACGAAAATGTTCGACATCACCTCGTCGCCCCAATCTTCGGGCATCTGCTTCCAGTCGGCGTGAGCGTCTTTGAGGAAGGTCAGGTAAGCAGCGCTGTGCACCGCCAGCAAAGGATCCAGACCGAAATCGTCAGGCTGGCGGATATCAAACGCCAGCCCCTCGACGGCCTGCAAAAGATTCTGAGCCCGCTGCGGGACCTCCTGAGGCGTACGCATTTGCCCACGGGAGTAATAGCTTTTCGGGAAGTGCAGCAGTTGTTCCGGGTGAAAAAAGCTGAGCATGGGATGTTCCTCATTCAATAGGTCGAGCCGGTCAGGCTTCGCGCGCTGTTTCCAGTGAGAATGCCGTAGCGTGTCGCTTGGCCAGCGCCAATACACAGATCAGCGAAGTGCCTGCGATAAGGCTGTAGAACACCGCCATTGGCCACCATTGGCCGGGGTAGGAATGAGCCAGCCATGTGCCGATCAACGGCGTCAGACCACCGGCCAATGCACCGCACACCTGGTAGGCCAGGGAAATCGCGGTGTAACGAACGCGGGTTTCGAACATGCCGCTGACGTACCCGGCGATCACCGCGTAGAACGACGCCATGCACACCACCGCCAGCGCAATGCCGAGAATGATCAACGGCGCCTGCCCACTGCTGACCAGGATGAACATGGGATACGGCGAGGCCATTGCCAGAATCGTCACCCCACACAGAAAACGCGTCGCACCGATTTTTTCCGCAACCCATGCCGCCACCGGCTGGATGCAGAACTGGATGATTGCGACAACGAACAGACACTCCAGAATCAGCGAACGCGGCAAGCCCAACTGCTGCGTGCTGTAGGCAATCATGAAGGTATTGGTGAAGTAGACGCCGGCAATACCCAGCGTGTTGGCGCCGATGCACAACAGTAAAGGACGCCATGAAGTTTTCAGTACCTCAAACACAGGTGCCTGCGCTTTGCGTCCGGACTTGGCGACCTCCAGCCGTGCCTGCTCTTTATCGTTGAGGAATTCAGGCGATTCATTAACACCCAACCGAATCGCCAGGCCAACAATCAGCAAGGCCGCGCTGGCCAGAAAAGGCAGACGCCAGCCCCAGCTCATCAAGTCTTCTTCGGGTAGACGAGTCACGGCACTGAATGCCAGCAACGAAAGAATCAGGCCTGCGGGGCTGCCCAGTTGCGCAAACGAAGCGAAGAAGTTACGACGGCCTTTGGGCGCATGTTCGCCCGCCATCAATACCGCGCCGCCCCACTCCCCGCCAACGGCGATGCCTTGCACCACACGCAGCAGGATCAGCAACACCGGAGCCGCTGCACCGATTTGCGCATACGTCGGCAGCAAACCGATACAGACCGTCACGACGCCCATCATCACCAGCGTGATGACCAGCGACTTCTTGCGACCGATACGGTCGCCAATGTGACCGAAGACAATGCCGCCCAACGGTCGGGCGAAGAAGCCCACGGCGAATGTCCCGAAGGCCGCCATGGTGCTGAATAGTTTGTCTTCAGACGGAAAAAAGAGCTGGCCGAATACCAGAGCGGCAGCGGTGGCATAGATATAAAAGTCGTACCACTCGATCATCGTACCGATGAATGCGGCGGCGGCAGCCCGGCGTGGCTGCGCAGAAGCAGGAGGCTTCATGAATCAACTCCATTGGTTAGTATTTTTGGCAGGAGAAAGGGGGTATTTCAGAGGCGCTCTGTCGGCGACTATGGACGGATTTTTTGCTCGGGAGGCATAATCAGTCAAATTTCTATTTGTTATTCGAACTATAAGCCGAAGTTATTATTGAGGCCGCTCGTGACAGACTCCTCCCGCGATATCCCTTCATTGCTCAACGACCGGCTTGACTGGAACCTGCTGCGTACCTTTCGGGTTATTGGCCAGGAACTGAGCATCAGCCGCGCCGCTGCCAGAATGCACCTGACCCAACCGGCGGTGAGCCAGGCCCTCAAGCGGCTGGAAGAACAACTCGGTTGCCAGCTCATTGCGCGCCGTGGCCCGCGTTTCGATCTGACCGAAGCCGGGGTGAAAATCTTCGCGTTAGCGGGTGAGATCTACGGCCAGGTTTCTCAGGTGAGCAATACCCTGCAAATGCCCGGCGATGAAGTGATCGGCAAGGTCCGTCTACTGATGATCAGCCGCATCGTTTCAAGCAACTTCGACAACTTCCTGACCGAGTTCCACCGAGAACATCCCCGTGTAGACCTCGAAGTTGACGTGATGCGCAGCTCTGACATCGTCAGTGCCTTGCTGGAGAGGACCGCCACCGTAGGCTTGAGCCTCAATCGACGCCCACAGCCGCGGCTGGAGCAACGCCTGTTTCAGCGCCAACGTTATGTATTTTTCTGCGGCCGGAATCATCCTCTGTATGGTCGCACCGACCTGAGTCAGAGCGATTTGCAGTCAGAAAACTTCGTCAGTTTCACCAGCGATCAAATCGGCGGAATGCTTTCGCCCCTGACCATTTTTCGTGATCAACAGGGGTTCAGCGGCAGAATTGTGGCGTCCTCTTCGAGCCTCGAAGAAATTCGCCGATTGGTGATCGCGGGGATTGGCCTGGGATGCCTGCCTGAGCATGTCGTGGCAGATGATGTGGAGCAGGGATTATTGTGGCGAGTACCGCCACTGGAAGGTGTTGCGGATGTCGACATTCACCTGCTGTGGAACCGTGAACAACGCATGAGCCGGGCCGAAACGGTGTTTATCGAAGGGTTGGCAGCGCGGCTGGAAAATACGTGAAGCTTTTCATTTCATGATTAACGCAGCCGCGCCTGGTGACAGATTTTGAATCAACCTCTTCCATCAGTTTTTGTTTCTGCACTCATTCAGCGCTTGATATTTAACTGTATTCAACGTGCCCGCGGAGTCCTCGTACGTCATCAATTGCGGATTAACGCCGCACGCAGTAGAAGCTGAAGACACACGGACGACTTTTTCAATATCCAGTTTCATACCATATTGATACTTGATAATACCTGGCGGCGTCTGCTTCTTCTCGGCGGCATAATTTTTAACAAATTCCTGATGCGCCTTGATAATCTTTGCCGCCATCGGATCGTGCCCGCTGGAAGCATAGGATGTCATAGGAGCAAGCAGAGCAAGGCTGAGCAACAACGATTTAGCGATTTGCATTTTTTTCGTCTCGGTTTATGGGGTGATTACAAACTAACCGTAGACCGCTAACAACGACGTTGCACGCAGATGACGTTTTAGAAATCTTTCAATAAATGACATCACCGCACTAACACCAATAATTACAACATTGTAATTATTCACTCACCACGCTGTTAGCTTCGACACTTACAATGGGCGCTAACACTGAGGCGCGTGACGCAGATTGCTCCAACGCCCCTCAGTGACCGCCCTTACACAAACGGTAACGACTATGAATATCATCAGATCAATCTCCTTCACAGTGATCGCCTTATCCTCTACCGTAGCACTGGCTCACGACGGAAGTGAACGCGCCAGTCCAGCGGCCGAAAAAATCAAGATCGCCCAGGAGTTGCAATTTAACGATCAATTAAATAGCGAGGCGTCGCGACTTGTAAATGCCGAGAAGCAGACCCCAACTAATGAGCCTGAAAAAGGTTAAGGATCAACTTGGGTTCCACTCTATTCACCTTTAGCAGCTGACAAGCTCCTTTGGTCAAGGTGAATCTTTAGCGCCCTTCGGGGCGTTTTTTTGTTTCTGATAGACACATAATCATGACTCCCTCTATCAACACAACAGACACGGTGCCTGTAGGAGTGAGCTTGCTCGCGATAGTAATCTGTCCGTAAAGAAAGTATCGCTAGAAGAAATGTCATCGTGAGCAAGCTCACTCCTACAGGGGCCGCGGGCTACACTTGACACATAAAAAAACCCGCAACAGTCACCTGTCGCGGGCTACTCATTTACAACACTAATACTATGTCTGTTCTTCTTCCCGACGGTACGCCCATTGATACAGCGCAGGCAGAACCAATAAGGTCAGCGCGGTCGATGACAGTATTCCGCCAATCACCACAGTCGCCAGCGGACGCTGAACTTCAGCCCCAGTACCGGTCGCCAGCGCCATAGGAATGAAACCCAGAGACGCCACCAATGCGGTCATCAGCACCGGTCGCAAGCGTGTCAAAGCACCTTCGTTAATCGCGTCCCCCAGTGAACGTCCTTCCTCGCGCAGATTGCGGATGAACGAGATCATCACCAGACCGTTCAGCACTGCCACACCCGACAACGCGATAAAGCCAACCCCCGCCGAGATGGACAACGGAATGTCCCTCAGCCAGAGCGCCATGACGCCGCCGGTCAAAGCGAACGGAATACCGGTGAAAACCAGCAAGCCGTCCTTCAGGTTGTTGAACATCATGAACAACAATGCCAGCACCATCAGCAACGCTACCGGCACGACGATCTGCAGACGCTTGGCAGCGGATTGCAATTGTTCGAACTGGCCGCCCCAATTGGTCCAGTAGCCTGCCGGAATCTGAACGTTGCGCTGAATAGTCTCTCCCGCTTCCTCGACAAAAGAACCGAGGTCACGGCCTCGGACGTTGGCACTGACAATGACCAGACGTTTACCGTTTTCCCGGCTGATCTGGTTAGGACCCAGCACCAGGTCCAGGTTTGCTACCTGAGACAGTGAAATAAAGCTGATCTGCTGATTAACGCTGCTTGCCGTCGCGGGCACCGGGATGAGCAGACTGGACAGCCCGGCCACGTCCGTTCGCAACGTTTCCGACAGTCGCACGACCATGTCAAAGCGCCGATCACCCTCATAGAGAGTGCCCGCCTGCCGCCCGCCTACCGCGATGGCAATAGCGTCCTGAACATCGCCCACATTGAGGCCATAACGCGCGGCCTTGTCGCGATCAATATTGATCGTCAGTACCGGCAGGCCGGTGGTTTGTTCGACCTTGACCTCGGACGAGCCTGGTACCTTCTGCAACGTCGCAGCGATTTTCGCGGCAGTCTGATTCAACACCGCCATATCATCGCCGAACACCTTTACGGCGACGTCACTGCGCACACCCGACACCAGCTCGTTGAAGCGCAACTGAATTGGCTGTGACAGCTCATAGTTACTGCCCGGCACTGTCGCGGCGGCCTGTTGTAATTCGGCAATCAGTGTCTCGCGAGACTTGCCGGGGTCTGGCCATTCACTCTGCGGCTTGAGCATGACATAGCTGTCGGAGATGTTCGGCGGCATAGGATCAGCAGCGATCTCTGCCGTGCCCGTTCGGGCAAACACCCGCTCGACTTCCGGCATTTTCTCGACGATGGCTTTCTCAAGGCGCTGCTGCATGTCCACCGATTGAGTCAGGCTGGTGCCGGGCACCCGAAGCGCTTGCAAGGCAAAGTCGCCCTCACTCAAGCTCGGGATGAACTCGCTGCCCATACGGCTCGCGGTAAAGCCGGACAGGACAATCAACACAACGGCGAAGGAGAATGCTATCGACCGGTGGCTCAGTACCCATTTCAGAACAGGGGCGTAGCGCAGACGCGCTGTGCGCATCACCACACCCTCCTCTTCCTTGACCTTGCCGGTGACAAACATGGCAATGGCCGCTGGTACGAAGGTCACCGACAGGATCATGGCGCCCAATAGCGCGATCACCACGGTGAAGGCCATCGGGTGGAACATTTTGCCCTCGACACCCGTCAAGGCGAAGATCGGCAAGTACACGACCATGATGATCAACTGACCAAAAATCAGCGGGCGACGCGCTTCTTTGGCCGCTGCAAACACCTCATGAAAGCGCTCCGAGCGGGTCAACATCCGTCCGTATTTCTGCTGTGCGTGAGCGAGCCTGCGGATGGCGTTTTCGACGATCACCACAGCGCCGTCGACGATGATGCCAAAGTCCAGCGCACCGAGACTCATCAGGTTGGCGCTGACTTTGTTGGTAAACATACCCGTAAACGTGAACAGCATGGCCAGCGGAATAACCATCGCGGTGATCAGCGCGGCACGGATATTACCGAGGAACAAAAACAGAATCGCGATGACCAGAATCGCCCCTTCGATCAGGTTTTTCTTCACCGTGGCGATGGCTTTTTCAACCAGGTTGGTGCGGTCGTACACCGTGATTGCTTCAACGCCTTCAGGCAGCGAACGGTTGATATCAGCCAGCTTGGCGGCCACCGCCTGCGAGACCGTGCGGCTGTTTTCGCCGATCAGCATGAACACGGTACCGAGAACCACTTCACGACCATTTTCGGTCGCAGCGCCGGAGCGCAGTTCCTGACCGATATCCACATCGGCCACGCTGCTGACCCGGATCGGCGTGCCCTGAACATTGGCGATGACGATGTTGGCGATGTCCTGCACCGTGCCCAACTGGCCCGGCGCTCGAATCAGTAACTGCTCGCCGCCGCGTTCTATGTAGCCCGCGCCGATATTGGCGTTGTTGCGTTCAAGGGCGGCCACCAGGTCATTCAAGGTCAGCTTGTACGCTGCCAGTTTTTTCGGATCGGGCGCGATCTGATACTGCTTGGCAAAACCACCAATGGTGTTGATCTCGGCGACGCCCGGCACGTTGCGCAGCTGCGGTTTGATGATCCAGTCCTGAATCACCCGCAAATCGGTCGGCGTGTAAGGCGTACCGTCTTCTTTCAGAGCGCCCTCTTTGGCCTCCACCGTCCAGAGGAAAATCTCACCAAGCCCGGTGGAGATCGGTCCCATCACCGCATCGACGCCCTCAGGCAACTGATCCTTGGCGATTTGCAGGCGCTCGCCGACCAACTGGCGAGCGAAGAACAGATCAGTGCCGTCTTCAAAAATCACAGTGACCTGTGACAGTCCCGAGCGCGACAGAGAGCGGGTTTGCTGTAAACCTGGCAGGCCCGCCATGCTCGTCTCGATCGAGAACGTCACGCGTTGTTCTGTCTCCAGCGGTGAAAAACCGGGAGCCGAGGTATTGATTTGCACCTGTACGTTGGTGATGTCGGGCACAGCATCGATGGGCAGTTTCTGGTAGCTGGCAATGCCGAGCCCTGCCATGAGCAACACGGCAAGCATCACCACGATGCGTTGCTCGATTGCGAATTGGATCAACCGTTCAAACATGACGTTGTACTCTTGCGAGGCAGATCAATGGGAGTGCTCAGCGGAGCCTTTACCCAGCTCGGACTTGAGAATGAAACTGCCAGCGGCGGCCACTTGGGTGCCCGCCGTCAAGCCTTGAGTGATTTCCACATAACCACCGTCGCGCCTGCCGACTTTCACCGGGCGCAGTTCAAAGCCTTCAGCGTTGCGCACGAACACCGAGGTCTGGTCTTCAACGGACTGAATGGCAGACTCAGGCAGGCTCACCGCTGCGTTGGCCTTATCGGCGGTCACATCAATCGAGACAAACAGGCCAGGACGCCAGGCACCTTCAGGGTTGGCTAAAACCACACGCACGGCAGCCGCGCGGGTTTGTTCGCCCAGCAGGTTTCCCACATAACTGATGCGGCCTTCGACCTGAGCATCGAGGTCAGGCGCACCGACCGTGACCGCTCGGCCCACAACGACTTTGTTCAGGTCTTTGGGCGCCACGCCAAACGTCGCCCAGACCCGCGATAAGTCGGAGAGTGTGAAAGCTGAAGTGGTGTCGTTAACCACCTCGCCTATCGCCAGATGTTTCTCGACGACCACCGAGTCAAACGGAGCAATCAGTTCGTATCGATTGACCGCTGAAGATTTCAGACTGGCGCCGATAGCACTCAGCTTCTGCCGTCCGTTGGCGTAACTGATATCTGCTTCCTGATAAGCCTGACGCGCCAACAGATAATCCTGCTCAGCAGAAATTTTGTCTTCCCAGAGCTTTTTTTCGCGCTGCATGGTCAGGCGGGCGAGTTCAAGACGGCGCTGCGCCGCATTCAGTTCACTGCGTTGATCGGAGATTTGCTGACTGGCGATCACGGCCAGCACCTGGCCTTTTTTCACCGACTGGCCGAGGTCGACCTTGACCTCTTCCACGACTCCACCTACCCGGGGTACGACGTGCGTGGTGCGGTCTTCGTCAAAGCGAATTTCGCCGGGGAATGTCACAGAAGTGCTCATCGACCGAGGTGCCGCGACGGCCAGTTCTATGCCCGCTGACTTGATCTGTTCTGCGCTGAGTTCGAGCTTGCCTTCTTCTTCGTGAGAGTCACCGGAAGCTTCGGCACCGTGACCTTTTTCGCCGTGCTCTTCGTCGCTGTGTTTTTCCTCGCCGTGTTCTTCGTCAGCGTGGCCCTTCTCATCAGCCTTGCCGTCGCTATGGCTGTCATTCTCGGCGTGTCCCTTCTCGTCAGCATGCCCGTCTTCTTGCGCATGGTCGTGCTTTGCGTCCTTGGCCGCCTCAGCTGCAACGGGAAGCCCCTGATTGCCCAGCGTCAGGCTGCCCAGACCAATGATTGCGACCACCGCCAGGGCAATGGTTATGCTTCGTTTGTTATCCATGGATGCTCCCGGCGATCACGTACTGATGTACACAGCGATGCGCCCGATAAGTGCGAAAAGTAAGGATTAAGGAGTGGCAGTGAATGCAGTGATGTCGCCGTAGATGCGCTCGACAGTCACTCTGGCGTCCGTGGCAATGGCCAGTGATTCGAGGTATTGGTTGCGGGCAGCAATCAACGTGCGCTGCGCATCGAGGACTTCAAGAAAGCCGAACTTGCCCATCTCGAAACCACGGGTAGCCGCATCGACCGCGCTTTTCGCCGAGGGCAAAATCACCTGATTGAAAGACTCGACTTCTTTACTGGCGGTCGCCCATTGATCGAGCGCTGCCTGAGTCTGTGTCCGCAATCTGAGTTCTACCGCGTTGCGTAAATCGCGGGCCTGATCTGCCCGGCGCGATGCGGCCAGGACGTTGCCCTGATTTCGGTTGAACAGCGGAAGCGGTGCCGATAAACCGACGACATTCACTCGTTCACGGTCTTCGCGGCTGTACTGGCTGCCGATACTGACGGTGAGATCCGGTACACGCTGAGCCCGCTCCGACCCCAGAGCCGCATCCCGCTGCTCGATCTGGGCATGGGCCAGACGCAGCTCGGCAGATTGATTGATCGCCGTGAGCATCCTGGCCGCTGACGGTGATTTGCCCGGCGACAAATCAGCGTATTCCAGTCGATCAAACGACGAAACAGCCGAGCCGGTGGTGCGCGCCAGATCGCGATAGCTATTGGTTTTCAGGGTTTCGGCGCGACGCACCAGCAGGTCGGTTTCGGCCAGTTGTACCTGCGCACGCGTTACCTCAACGGGCGAGGATTTGCCCGCACGCACGCGCCCATCGGCCACTTCCAGACCCCGTTGAGCAAGTGCCTGGGATTGTCGTGCCAGTTCCAGACCTGTTTGCGCACGTACTGCCGTAAAGAACGCCTGAACGACTTCAGCACGCAGCTCGTTGCCACGCCGTTCCAGTTCGATCTGCGCAGCATCCTGTGACCGGCTGGCCGCTTCGACGCGAGCGCCGCGCTTGCCGCCCAGTTCCAGTGCCTGACTGAGCATGACCGTGGTGGTGCTGGTGTTGCGACGTGTGTCCTCCACCTCCCAGGACAACTCCGGGTTGGGCATCAGACCAGCCTGCTGCTTATCGCCCTCGGCTATGCCTATTTCCCATCGCGCGGCGGCAAGGTCAGGGTTTTCCGCGAAGGCTGCGTCAATGGCCTGAGGCAGACTCAGGCTTTGCGCAAGCGCAACACCCGGCGCAACGAACGACAACAGGGCGAGGAGCCCGCCGACTGTCACTGCGTGTGCCATGGAAGAAGGCCTATACCTGTGCGCACCAAGGGTTTTCCAGCTGCTCCTGTGCATTGTCCGAACCACCATCAAGTTAGATGCGGGGACTTTATGCAAAGGGAGTTAGCAACAGGATTGCTGAAAAATGACAATCCTGACATTTAAGAAAAATGGCAGTGCATCTTGATTACACTGCGCGAAGGCGTGCTTGACCCTGAAGCGGCTACAGACTCCAGAATCCGCCGGATCCGGAATACTCCGACAAGGTTGCGCCCAAGAACGCGTCTGTCGAAACGGATATTACCCCCTATAAATCACAGGAAAACCCTATGCGAATCCTTGTTGTAGAGGACGAGCCGAAAACTGCCGAGTACATGCATCAGGGCCTGACCGAGAGTGGCTATGTCGTTGACCTGGCCGCCACGGGGCTTGACGGGCTTTATCTTGCCCAGCATCAAACCTACGACCTGATTATTCTGGATGTGAACCTGCCCGAAATGGACGGTTGGGAGGTGTTGACCCGGCTGCGTAGAAACAGCAATACACGGGTCATGATGGTCACCGCCCGAGGTCGTCTTGAAGAAAAGGTCCGGGGCCTGGAAATGGGCGCTGATGACTACTTGGTAAAGCCGTTCGAGTTTCCCGAGCTGCTGGCCAGAGTTCGTACCCTCATGCGCCGCAGCGAGCAACCTGGCTTGCCCGAAGTGCTACGAGTCGGCGACCTTGAGTTGGATCAAGGAAGACACCGGGCTTTTCGCGGCACGCAGCGTATCGACCTGACCACCAAGGAGTTCGCACTACTCCACCTGCTGATGCGTCACAGCGGCGAAGTTATGTCACGCACGCAGATCATCTCTCTGGTATGGGACATGAATTTCGACTGCGACACCAACGTCGTCGAAGTCTCGATACGCCGTCTGCGGGCAAAAGTCGACGAGCCCTTTGAGCAAAAACTGATCCATACCCTGCGCGGTGTGGGGTATGTACTGGAAGTACGCGAATGAAACCCACGCGGTTGTCGACCCGGCTGGGTCTGGCCGTGACCGTGATGTGTGCAGTGTTGGTATTGGTCATGGCGACCTTCGCTTACGCTTCCATCTCCCATCAGCTGGATTTACGCGCCAGAAATGGCCTCCAGGAAAAGCTGGAGCAAATAGAACATAGCCTGTCGGAGGGCTTCAGCACTCCCGCAGACGTAGTACTGGCACCTCATCACTTGCGCGATCAGATTATCGGGCACGACGACTTCACCCTGACGATCCTCGATTCGGGCACCCCGAGAAAACGCTTGCTGAGCCTGGGCGAAGACGAACAAATGGTGCTGCCAGAGCCCTTCACCGAAGACGCCCGGGATGAGTTCCAGCGGGTTGAATCCTCGGCAGGTCACGAGATATTGGTTGCCAGTAAACAGGTGCGCCTCAAAGGCGGCCAGAAGGTGCTGGTATTGCTCGCGCTCGACAGAGAAAACGATGCCTTGCTGCTCGGCGCCTATGTGAAATCCACGCTTATTGCCTTGCCACTCATTCTGCTGCTGGTAGGCGGTTGCGCATGGTGGATCGTGCATCGCGGGTTAAGACCGCTGCGCGCATTTCGCAAGGTTGCGCACAAGGTATCGGCCCGGGATTTATCACACCGCATGAAAGCCGCCGGGCTGCCTGACGAACTCCGCGACCTGGCCCACGCCGTCAATATCATGCTCAACCGGCTGGCTGAGGACATTCAGCAACTGGCGCAGTTTTCGGATGATCTGGCCCATGAACTGCGCTCGCCGATGAACAACCTGATGGGCAAGGCGCAAGTGACTTTGTCCCGAGAGCGGCCACCCGAAGAATACAAACAGGCGCTGGAGTCGTGCACTGAAGAACTTGAGCGTTTATCCCGTATGGTCTCCCAGATGCTGTTTCTGGCCAGCGTGAGCCAACCCTCAACGCTATTGGCCTTCACTGCAGTCGATCTGGCGGAGGAAGCCAGCAAGGTCGTAGAACTGTTTGCCCTGTCAGCAGAAGAAAAAGAGATGTCGCTGGTGGTTCAAGGCAGCGCTACAACGCTGGGAGAACGACTGATGATCCAGCGGGCGATCTCCAATTTAGTCTCCAACGCCATCCGCCACGGCACACCCGGCAGCACAGTGAACGTTACCCTCAACAGCCACGCCAGCGAGGTCACCCTTGCAGTGAGCAACACCGGCGAAGGCATCGAAGCCGAGCACCTGCCGCGCCTGTTTGACCGTTTCTACCGGGTCCACGCCAGCCGCTCGCGACAACAGGGGGGCACCGGTCTGGGGCTGGCGATTGTTCGCTCGATCATGAGTGTTCATCAAGGTCAGGTAATGGTCGAAAGCGAGCTGGAACGGGTGACGACGTTCAGGCTGGTTTTTCCGCGAGCGAAGTAAGTCATCAGCAAGCCGAGCCTGCTAGCGCAGGCCGAAACCCAACTGCTGCAACGCCCTGACCAATTCTTCACGCCCATGCAGGCTGGAAATACTGCGCAAGCGATTCACGACTTGCTCCGACCAGCCCGCAGCCTTCATCCCCTCCTGCTGATAAAAAGCGCCGAGGCGCTGATCATATTGCTCTACCGAGGACTGTTCAGACTCCGCGCTGTAGCGCTCGTGGTGCAAGACCGCCGCCTGGGGCAAGCGCGGTTTTACCTGTGCCGGACGTTCAGCGTCGGGATAACCCACACACATGCCAAACACCGGGTACACCTGCGGTGGTAGCTCCAACTCCTTCGCGACACTTTTGATGTCATTGCGTATTGCACCGATGTAAACACTGCCCAGCCCCATCGACTCCAGTGCAACCACCGCGTTCTGGGCGGCTAACGAAGCATCGATAGTGCCCAGCAACAGACTCTCGATATAAGGCAGCGCCTGGAGCTCGACGCCAGCGCGTTCCGCCACTCGGGAAACTCTGGAGAGATCGGCCAGCCAGACCAGGAACAGCGGCGCCTGGCGAATGTAGGCCTGATTACCGGCAAATTCCGCGAGGCGCGCCTTGCGCGACGGGTCCTGGATGGCGATTACGCTCCAGACTTGTAGATTTGATGACGTAGCCGCTGACTGCGCGGCAGCGATCAGCGCCTCAAGGGTTCCTTCTGGCAGTGGCTTGTTGTTGAAAGCGCGGACGCTGCGATGGTTTACCAGTTGGTCAAGAATTGGGTTCCAGTTTTCGGGGATCGCTGTGTTTGTACCTGCATCGCCATAGCGCAGAGCCAGGCCGTGCGGGGTTGCTTGTGTCATGAAAATCTCCAATCAGGCCTTAAACGGGCAGAGCCTTTGATGGACTCGTGCTTTTTAATCCGAAGGTAAGCTAGCACGCGACGAAAAGCGCGGTTGGACGGTATCAGGGGCTGGCAATGGCGAGTAATTTTCCATCATGAGCCTGGCTGGAGAACGCCTTCCACTTGATCATCTATTTGAATTCGACCTTACCATGCGAACAGATCGGACTTGACCAGCACGGTGCGTCTTCCTGACTGGCAGGAGTCGGCCAGAAGCGGTCGCTCATCCACTACGCTTGTCGCTTTCTCCAGCAGCTATCGACAGGATAGCGTTGTATTCACCCCCTTCAGGGAGATATGAAATAAAGTCGGCACCTGCATACTTTTCCAGCCAAAGACGGCCACAACCTTCGCACTCGTAAACGGTCGAAAATTCGCGGACCTGGATGCTACCTAGTTGGTCGACCAAATTGTCAGCAGCTTTAGTCTGAGGTGCTGGCTCCCCGCCCGCACTAGCGATTAGCGCTGCGATATCTCTCGGCTCAGCGGCCAAGAGGAAATCTTTAATCTTGCCAAGAAACCCATCCCAAAAAGTCTCCTCCTTCTGGTCGCGAAGCAAACCAGCTTTGTAGGGCAACGAGTCAGTCTGATCGACAATCACATGCCCACATATGCAACCAAACTTGCTCATCTGATCTCCAAATTCTCGTTTTCGACCACTTGGCTAAACACTAGAATATGCCACAGCTGGGGACCGATGGATCATGCAACCCCAATTGAAGTGTCCTCTGGCACAGGATAGGGCTTCGGTAGCCCGTTTGGGTCGACTGTAGCCCTTCGCGACAGGCAGAAATCGGCCAAAAGCAGACGTGATGGCGTTTGTGTAGTATCTGCCACTCTTCCCACCTGTATGAGATACACGATGTCTGGCCGCTACTCTCCGTCCCCATCAAGGGCTGTACAAGACCTTCAAAACGCACGCTCGCTTTTGGGAAAGCGCCTGAGCGAGCTGCTGCACGACCAGTATTATTTCAACGACGAGAAAGAACTGGGAGACATAGGTTCTCTAGAGTGGCATTTTGGCGAGCGAGAAGTTTTATCAATGTATATCTTGAGTGACGGCGAGACAGTAGGCGCGGACTGGTTGCCGTCCGATACGCCAACGGCTTTCGAGATAGAGCCGAACGCGACCTGCTCCTGGAAAAGGGAGAACCTGCTCGCAGGTTTATCAGCAACGCACCTTGGGAACACAAAAATTTGCGCAGTCGAGGGAATTCTTGACTCTTTCAGCGGACACGAGCCTTGGTTGGCCGGATTCAGAGTTACGTTCGAGACTGGTGACTTCTTGATTTACCTTAACCAAGGCGACGATGCCGTCGTGTTGATTAATGCCCTACCCCCAGTAAACGTGGGCCTCGAAACGCGCTTCGTTACCTCAATTTGATGAAAGCTTTGGGTCGAAAGGCGTCTTTCGGTAACGACATTGGGACCTCGCTACGCCGCGCGCGGACTGGGTAGCAGCGTGGAGATGGGAATCGCCTGAGTCGTTGCGCGTTTGGCAGGTCATCGTCATTCTGGAAGCGACCATTTTAGGGAAGATTGAAGTGGACATTGACCGTCTGTTAAAAAAGCGGCAAGTGAACGTGCAAGAGCAAAATGCTCTTGTGGCCCACAGGCTCATGCTAACCGCCAAAGTTTGGTTGGCCAGAGGTATTCCCCTCGCCTTAAAAAACTATGGCGAGTCAAAAGGCATTATATGGTCAGAAACCGTCGTACTCGACCTTGAAGTCGACTTTCCCGGAATGCCAAGCCTTTATGGTCTTTTGCTCACTCACACAGAGCGGTTCATAGAGTTTGAAATTGAAACCGATAGCTCTCATAGGTACGTGGAATCGGTGATTCAGTGGGAGGATGTTTCTGCTAATCAAGACTACGCGCCCCGCAAGCGTGGCACTGGAAAGGGCTTCGCAGCAATTGCTCTCCAGATGAGACGCGAAATTCTATGCGGCTTGTAGGTGTGAATCGCAGAAGCTGAAATCCCATTGTTGATCTGAAGCCGCTTTGGGCCGACTGCTTCCAGCAGCTGGTGTCCGCTTTGGGTCGATTTCTGCCGCTATAGAACACGTAGTCTGCTACGTCA
Source organism: Pseudomonas sp. HP_14 (assembly GCF_055283875.1). Taxonomy (NCBI): domain Bacteria; kingdom Pseudomonadati; phylum Pseudomonadota; class Gammaproteobacteria; order Pseudomonadales; family Pseudomonadaceae; genus Pseudomonas; species Pseudomonas sp. HP_14. Next base: position 40,487 of record NZ_JBTOQI010000041.1, read on the forward strand.
AATCCAACGCAAATGATCAGTCAAGACCCTGCAATCACGCACTATGCCGCGGAACGAGTATATGCTCACGCCTCCCCTGCCAGCATGCGTGTTTGCTGGATTCCGCCTCGTTTCGTACACTGCCTGCCTCTGGGGAATACCGACCTTCAGCGCGGGTTGGAACACCGGTTGCCCCACCCTCCAAAAGCACGCAGGAAAACAGTGGCAAGGAAATCAAGAAGGGAGCTTGTGGACCCGGCAGACGCGGCGGATATGCCGGTCACCGTGATCGATGTCGCGAAAGCTGCGGGCGTATCGCCCATCACCGTCTCGCGCGCTATTAACCGGCCTGAATTGGTCAGCGACGCGACCCGTGCTCACGTGCTTGAGTTCGTCAGGACGATGGGCTACGTCCCGAATCTGCTGGCCGGCAGCCTGGCAACCAGCAAAAGCAAGCTGGTCGCGATTCTTCTTCCGACCATCTCCCATTCGATTTTTGCCACGGCTGTGCAGGCGATGATGGACCGTCTGACCGATGCAGGTTATCAGTCACTTCTGGGCCCGACAGGCTATTCACCCGAGAAAGAAGAAGCTTTGCTGGAAGCTATTCTGGGCCGCAGACCGGATGGCATTGTGTTGACCGGAACACTTCACACTGCGGGCAGTCGACAGCGTCTGGCGTCGGCGGGAATCCCGGTTGTCGAGGCATGGGACCTGAGCGAAACATGCCTGGACATGCAGGTTGGTTTCTCACATGAAGACGTCGGCAAAACCGTTGCAGACCATTTTGTCGGCAAAGGTTATCGGCGATTTTCGGTGATTACGGTGGATGATCCTCGTGGCATTCGTCGTTGCAACAGCCTGATCGAGCAACTGAAAAGTCATCAGATAGATGACGTCCCCGTAGAAGTGCTTCCCCTGCCCGCCACCTGGGAAGTCGGACGTGAAGGCCTGAAGCGGTTACTGCTTCGTCAAGATCGCCCCGAGCTGGTCTTCTGCAGTTCCGACACCGTTGCGATGGGTGTTCTGGCACAGGCTGCTGCCTCAGGACTTCGTGTACCAGAAGACATTGCAGTTCTGGGTTTCGGCGACACGACCAACAGTCGCTTTGCACATCCCGCCCTTTCGACGATCAGCGTGAACTCCTCAATCATGGGCAGTGAGGTCGCAGAAGCTCTGCTACGGCGTTTTTCTGGCGAAAACGCTCAGACACGTATCGACAGCGGCTTCACCCTCATCGAACGCGCCAGCACCTGAATTTCCATTTTTAACGAAAATCTTCCAAACAGCGCTTGAATGATAACGTTATCTGCGAAATGATAACGTTATCGTTATACGACAACAGACGTGTTGACTGCCGACGATTACCTATCTACCCGCATAAAAATAATTCGTGGGAGCGTCAGACATGCAAGAACAAAAGAAAACCCGCGCCCGGTATTTGATCCTGCTCATGCTGTTTCTGGTGACAACGATCAATTTCGCCGACCGCGCGACCATCTCCATCGCGGGTTCCAGTATTCAGAAAGCTCTGGGCATTGATGCCATCACGCTGGGTTACATCTTCTCCGCCTTTGGCTGGGCTTACGTGCTTGGGCAAATCCCCGGTGGCTGGCTGCTGGACCGGTTTGGCTCAAAAAAGGTCTACGCTGGCAGTATTTTCACCTGGTCATTCTTCACTCTGTTGCAGGGCTACATAGGCGAGTTCGGGATTTCGACTGCGGTGGTTCTGTTGTTCCTCCTGCGCTTTACGGTCGGCCTCGCCGAAGCCCCCTCCTTCCCCGGTAACGCCCGCATCGTAGCCTCGTGGTTTCCTACGAAAGAGCGCGGCACCGCATCGGCGGTGTTCAATTCCGCGCAGTACTTCGCTACCGCGCTGTTCGCACCGCTGATGGGCTGGATCGTTTACAGCTTCGGCTGGGAACACGTATTTATCGTGATGGGCGCGCTGGGCATCGTATTTTCGATTGTCTGGATGAAGGTGATTTACAGCCCCAAGGATCACCCGCTGGCAAACGAAGCAGAGGTCCGCTACATCGCCGAGAACGGCGGCCTGGTTGATCTCGACGACAAGCGCACGAAGAAAGACAGCGGTCCGAAGTGGGACTATATCCGCCAGTTGCTCTGCAACCGGATGATGGTCGGCATCTACCTTGGTCAGTTCTGCATTAATGCGCTGACGTACTTTTTCCTCACCTGGTTTCCGGTTTATCTCGTTCAAGAACGCGGCATGACCATCCTCAAAGCCGGGTTCATCGCCTCACTGCCGGCCATTTGCGGTTTCCTCGGTGGCGTATTGGGCGGTGTGTTCTCCGACATGCTGTTGCGTCGCGGCAACTCACTGAGCGTCGCGCGTAAAACCCCGATCGTGCTGGGCATGTTTCTGTCCATGTCGATGATCATCTGCAACTACGTGGACGCTGACTGGATGGTGGTGTCGTTCATGGCGCTGGCCTTCTTCGGCAAGGGTATCGGCGCGCTGGGCTGGGCAGTTATGTCCGATGTTTCTCCCAAGCAGATCGCGGGTTTGTCGGGCGGGATTTTCAACACCTTTGGCAACCTCTCCTCGATCTCTACGCCGATCATCATCGGCTACATCATTGCGGCTACCGGCTCTTTCAAAATGGCTTTGGTGTTCGTCGGTGTTAACGCGTTTATCGCCGCGATCAGTTACCTGTTCATCGTCGGTGACATCAAGCGAATCGAACTCAAAGGCTTGCCCGCTCAGCCGGAACCGCCACAAACCTCACCGGCCGATATCGCCAAGACCAGCCACTGAGCCTCGCGAATAAGGAATTCGAATAATGAACACATTAACCTCAAGCTCAACCACCCGTGGCGCCCCCGTCATCACGGAACTTCAAGTTGTTCCGGTTGCGGGTCATGACAGCATGCTGCTCAACTTGAGCGGCGCCCACAGCCCCTACTTCACCCGTAATGTGCTGGTCCTCAAGGACAACGCCGGGCGTATCGGGGTGGGTGAGGTGCCAGGCGGCGAAGGTATCCGGCAGACGCTGGAAGACGCTCGCGCTTTGCTGATCGGCCAGTCGATCGGCAATTATCAGAGCCTGCTGAATCAGGTTCGTAGCAGCTTCGCGGATCGTGACTCCGGTGGCCGGGGTCTGCAAACCTTCGACCTGCGCATCACGATTCACGCGGTGACCGCCGTGGAATGCGCACTGCTCGACCTGCTTGGCCAACACCTTGAAGTGCCGGTAGCGGCATTGTTGGGCGAGGGTCAACAGCGTGACGCGGTAGAAATGCTGGGCTACCTGTTTTACGTGGGCGACCAGACCCGTACTGACCTGCCCTACCGCACCGAACCGGACAGCGAAAGTGCCTGGTTCAGGGTGCGTAACGAAGAGGCACTGACACCGGAGAAAGTTGTCGGTCTGGCCGAGGCCGCCTACGAACGCTACGGTTTCAAAGACTTCAAACTCAAGGGTGGCGTGCTTCGCGGCGCTGAAGAAATCGAGGCGGTAACGGCGCTCTCGGAGCGCTTCCCCGAGGCACGCATTACCCTTGATCCGAACGGCGCCTGGTCACTTAAAGAAGCCATCGCCTTATGCCGCGATCAACATGACGTTCTGGCGTATGCCGAAGACCCGTGCGGCGCAGAAAATGGTTACTCGGGTCGCGAGGTCATGGCCGAATTCCGTCGCGCGACCGGGCTGCGCACCGCCACCAACATGATTGCCACCGACTGGCGCCAGATGGGTCATGCCATTCAACTTCAATCCGTGGATATTCCGCTTGCCGACCCGCACTTCTGGACATTGCAAGGTTCAGTGCGTGTCGCCCAGTTGTGCAACGACTGGGGACTTACCTGGGGTTCACACTCCAACAACCACTTCGATATTTCCCTGGCGATGTTTACCCACGTGGCAGCCGCCGCGCCAGGCAAAGTCACCGCCATCGATACGCACTGGATCTGGCAGGACGGTCAGCGTCTGACCAAAGAACCGCTGACCATCAACGGAGGGCTGGTCGCGGTACCGAAGCGTCCGGGGCTGGGCATCGACCTGGATTGGGACGCCCTGGTTCAGGCAAACGAGGTGTACAAAGGCATGGGCCTCGGCGCACGAAACGATGCGGTCGCGATGCAATATCTGGTTTCGGGCTGGGAGTTTGATAACAAACGGCCTTGTCTGGTGCGCTGAGATACCGACTTTAGGACCGGCTTTAGCCGGGAGAGCGTCAGTACACCCTGTTCACCCGATACGACGCTCGCGGCTAAAGCTACTCTTATCCAACGAACTACAACCGTCTGATTTGGAATGGTTCTCTGTAGGAGCTCACGAGCACCGCGAGGCAGCGATGGCGTCCTGTCCGATACACCGCCATCGCGGCCTCGCGGTGCTCGTACGCTCCTAAAGATCCCGTGTTTGCTGCGCGACAGCGGAGTCGAAGACGGTGCGGCCACTCCTACGGCCAACGCGAATCTCTCGCATCCAAGCAAACGGGCTATCCTTTCGGATTACTTTGGGAGGAACAGACCGTGATCAAGAAAGTTGGCCCGACTGAAATCAAACCCAAACACCGCGCAGCCTGTCATTGCGGCGCGGTAGTGCTGGAGCTGGATTTACCGAATGGCATTGTCGACCCCAGGCGCTGTGATTGTTCGATGTGCCGCCGTAAAGGTGCCATCGTTGCCACGGTTGCGCTGGACGGTATCAAGGTCATTCAAGGACAGAGCCAGCTCAAGCTTTATCAGTTCAACACCCGGACGGCACAGCATTATTTCTGCGGCAACTGCGGTATCTACACCCATCACCAGAGACGTTCCTCTCCGGATCAATACGGCTACAACATTGGTTGCCTCGAAGGTGTGAATCCTTACGACCTGGGGCCGGTGAAAACCAGCGACGGCGTCAATCATCCTGCCGACCGTGAACCACCGACCAATGCACCGGGCTGAATGCGCCGGGTCATCAGCTAGATGACCCGGGCCGCTGGCCTTGCCTGACTTCACGGCGCAAGCCGTTGTGCTTGCGGCTCCCCTTCTGGACGGATCTTGAACCAGATGGAGTACATCGCAGGTAGAAAGACCAGTGTCATGACGGTGCCCCCCAGGGTGCCGCCAATCAGGGTGTAAGCCAGAGTGCCCCAGAACACCGAATGAGTCAGCGGGATAAAGGCAAGGATCGCTGCGAGTGCCGTTAGCAACACCGGGCGCGCTCGCTGGACGGTTGCTTCAACCACCGCATGAAACGGATCAAGCCCTTCTTTTTCGTTCTGGTCGATTTGCCCGATCAGGATCAATGTATTGCGCATCAGGATGCCGGATAGCGCGATCAGCCCCACAAGTGCATTGATCCCGAACGGCTGGCCGAACAAGAGCAAGGTCGGCACCACGCCAATCAGCCCAAGTGGCGCGGTCAGAAACACCATTACCATCGCCGACATCGACCGCACCTGCAGGATGATGATCAGTAACGTGATCGCAATCATGATCGGAAACAGGGGGGCCAGCGCCACTGTCGCCTTCGCTGACTCCTCGATAGAACCGGCCTGCTCGATACGGTACCCATCAGGAAGGCTGGCAATAATCGGTTGTAGATCTTTCATGATCATGGCGGATACATCCGGCGGCTGCAGATTCTCTGCGATATCTCCACGGACAGTGATCGTCGGCACACGGTCACGGCGCCGCAGAACGGGGTCCTCCATCCGCACTCCCACTTCACCTATCTGTGACAGCGGCACACGCTGACCTGCTGAACCCACAAGCGTGAAACCCTCGATCTTTGCCGGGTCCAGGCGGATATCGCCTGCTGCCCGCCCCACCACGTCTACCGAGCGAATGTCTTCGCGCACAGAAGTAATGGGAACCCCCGAAAGCAGAAACTGCAATTGCTGGGCAACTGCGCTGGACGTTAGCCCGACTGCCTGCAACCGATTCTGATCCAGAGAAAAATGCAGGGTTGGCGTGCGTGGTCCCCAATCACTGTTGACGGTCCTCATCATCGGGCTTGCCATCAAGACGTTTTCTACTTGCCCAGCGATCGCGCGCAGCGTGTCGGGATTTGGCCCCATGACCCGATACGCAACGGGAAAAGCTGAGTAAGGGCCGAATACCAGCTGTGTCACCCGCACACGCGCCTCAGGCGCCAGGCCTTGGGCGACCGCTTCGCGAATAGTGTATTTGAGGGACTCGCGGGCCTCCTGACTGTCGGTCAACACCACGATTTTGGCGAACGATGGATCAGGCAGCTCTGGTGCCATTGCCAGGTAAAAACGCGGCGAACCCTGCCCGATGTAAGACGTAACGATCTTCGCCGCATCCTGCTTTTGTAGCCATGCTTCGATCTTCGCTGTCGTGGCGCTGGTTTGCTCGATCGAGGTGCCATAGGGCATCTGCACTTCGATCAACACTTCTGGACGGTCCGAGGTCGGGAAGAATTGTTTTTTAACCAGCCCCATGCCGATGATCGCCACGGCAAATGCCGTGATAACCGCGCCTGCCACCCACCATTTCCGCGCAATGACGCGGGTCAGGACTCGTCTGAAACGGTTGTAATGCGCAGTGTCATAGATAGCGGTATGGCCGCCTTCGACCGGCGTGATTTCAGGCAACATCTTCACGCCCAGATACGGCGTAAAGACCACTGCGACGACCCACGAAGCGATCAGCGCAATGCCCACGATCCAGAACATATTGCTGGTGTATTCACCCGCCGTTGACTGAGCAAAACCGTTAGGCATGAAGCCAACAGCGGTCACCAGCGTACCGGCCAGCATCGGCGCCGCAGTGTGGCTCCAGGCATACGCTGACGCCTTGATGCGGTCATAGCCCTCTTCCATCTTCACCACCATCATTTCGATGGCAATAATGGCGTCATCCACCAGCAGCCCCAGTGCCAGAATCAGTGAGCCCAAGGTTATACGGTCAAAGTTCTTGCCCGTGGCCTCCATCACCACAAAGACAATCGCCAGGGTGAGCGGCACAGCCGCCGCAACCACCACACCCACTCGCCAGCCCATGCTGAGAAAGCAGACCAGCATCACCACCAGCAGCGCGACGAAGAACTTGATCATGAACTCATCAACGGCCGAACTGATATTGACCGACTGATCAGTGACCTTCGACAGCGTCATACCCAGCGGCATACTTGCATTGATTTTCAGCGTCTCGGCATCCAGCGCTTTACCGAGGTCCAGACCATTCCAGCCCTCACGCATCACGATCCCCAACAAGAGAGCCGGTTCGCCCTGATTGCGAACCATGAACGTCGCGGGGTCCTCGTACCCGCGCTCAACGCTCGCGACATCTACAAGCTTCAGGGTTTTAGCCTGAACGACGATGGGCGTATTACGAATTTTCTCCAGCGTGTCGAACGCTCCGTCCAGACGCAAAAACACCTGTGGGCCATTGGTTTCAATCGAACCGGCAGGCGTCAAAACGTTCTGGCTGTTGAGTGCCGAAAAAATGTCCTGAGGCGAGATGCCCAGCGTCGCCAACCGCTCATGGGAGAACGATACAAAAATGCGCTCCGCCTGCTCGCCAATGATGTTGATCTTCTTGACGCCAGGAACGTGCAACAGACGCTGACGCAACGATTCGGCGTCGCGGACGAGTAACCGCTGGGGCTCACCTTTTGCCTTTAGGGCAAAGAGCGCGAACGTCACGTCCGAGAACTCATCATTGACCATCGGACCGATAACACCGGCCGGTAAGCTTCTCGCCGCATCACTCAGTTTTTTACGGGCTTGATAAAACTCTTCCTGCACTTGGGAAGGCGGGGTTTTATCCAGCAGTGAAACCATGGTGAACGCCAGACCTGGACGGGTGTAGGTCTCGCTGCGGTCATACCATTTAAGCTCCTGCATGCGCTTTTCGAGCGGCTCTACGACCTGATCCTGCATCTCCTGCGCGGTAGCGCCTGGCCAGGCAGAAATAATCGTCATCTGCTTAACGGTAAACGGCGGATCTTCTGCACGTCCGAGCTTGAAAAACGAAAGAGTGCCCGCCACTCCTATCAGCAAAATCAGGAACAGCGTGATGGAGCGCTCGCGAACGGCAAGTGCCGAGAGATTGAAACGCCCGTTACTCATTGCTTTGCCCCGGCAAAGGCATTGGTGCCTGATTGCAGCATCAGCACCTCTTGACCGTCGTGAAGCAAGTGCGCACCCAGCGCCACGACCTGCTCTCCGGGCTTGATACCACCGCTGACTCGCGCCGACTCGTCACTTAAACCAAGTAACTGAATGGCGCGCCATGACACCGTAGCGGGTACGCCTGAAATGACCCAGACACCCGGACCTTTGCCTGGGTCATGGATAGCAGCGACAGGAACAGCAAGCGCAGGCCCACCCCCCACGTCATCAGCGATGCTGAGGGTTACCGTGGCACCCAGAGGCGCATTGGCGTGCGCGCCTTCGAGCACATACCGTGCCTCGAAAGTCCGAGTGAGCGGATCTGCAGCGTCAGAGAGAAGTCGCAACTTTGCGGGGATAACGGTTGTGTCATTACCGTACAACTTTGCCTGGCCTTGACTCCCCAAAGCCGGACGCAAGGTTTCGGGCAGATAGACCACAGCCTCCCGCTGACCCGTTTTTGCCAGCCGAACGACCGCCTGCCCTGCGCTGACGACCTGACCCGGTTCGGCCAGGGTCTCTACGACAACCCCGTCGGCATCGGCCAGCAACACCGCATAGCCTGCTGCGTTGCGAGCAACGTTGGCCTGGGCTTGTGCTGCACTCAGTTCTGCCTTGGCAGTGTCGGCCAAGGACTTGATCCGGTCATAGGACGATGCAGAGATTGCGCCAGACGCGATCAGATTTCGATTACGGGCTTCGTCAGCGGCCGTCTGCCGTGCGCGTGCTTCGGCGGCCGCGACAGCTTGCTGTTGAGCCCGAAACTGGAGATCAAGATCCACAGGGTCCAGACGCATGAGAGGCTGACCGCGCTTGACGGTCTGGCCCGTATCAACCAGGCGTTCCAAGAGTTTCCCGGATACCCGAAAGCCTAAGTCGCTCTGAACGCGAGCGACCACCACCCCCGTAAATGAGCGCGATGGATCAACAGCGCTGGTTATGGTCGCGGCCCTTACCAGCGGAGGTTGGTTGCGCGGGTCGCGCACGTTCGAGGACTCGCCGCATGCCGCCAAAAGAAAAGGCAGCAAGCAGACGACAATGATTGCGGGGCTGGAACGGAACATGGGATCCCTTACTTCGGTAAGTGAGCAGGAATCCAATTCTCTGTTTAGTGACCAATTTAGTCAATGGTCACTATTCAGGGTGCAAGACTTCGCAGTATCAGCGCGGACAGAAGCACAGGGGCCGTCGTCACGATGTCCAGGTTGTACTGCAATTGCACGGGACTGATGTAAGGACGCATCACCAGATGAATGGCTTGAACCGCCTCGTCCAGCGGGGTCTTGCGCTCAAACTCTCCCGACTCTCGCCCCTCCAGCACAATCTGCTGAATCAGCACACGCAAGCGTTCGTTGTGCGCGGCAGCTGAAGGCCACTGATCACGTGCCGCAACAGCGGCAATGTCATAGAGTTTGCGGTCATGAAAAAACAAGTCACTACCGGCTTCAACCAGTGAGCGGAACAGGCGCCGCAGCTTCTCTGAAGCTGTGGGGGCATCCTTGATCGCGGCATCCACGATGCCCATGATCATCGCGAGCCGATTGGAACAGATCACCTCACCGATAGCCTGCTTCGAATCGAAGAATTTGTAGATGTAGGCCTTGGAAAAACCGATCGCTTTGGCGAGGTCAGAGACGGTGGTTTTCTCGTATCCGTAGTGTCCGAAATGTTGCATAGCCGCTTCCACGACCTGATCACGAACGCTGTGATCAGATGGCCCGCGGGGCGGCGGGGTCTTGATTGAATTAGTCATATTTCCAGCTTAGCTCTGTGAGCGCTCATTGACAACATGTGACCAGATCGTAATATGGTCACGGAGTTGATCAGCTCAAGAAATTTAAATACGGCTGCTTGGTTGCTACGCACGCTCAGAAGTACCGGGCTGTTTCAGGGTGCACAGCAGGCCCAGATTAACATCGTCCAGCAGCCCAGGCATTGCGACACTAAGAGACTCGAATACCCAAGCGGGAATTCTGCCTGGGAGGTTCAACAACCCGTTACTCACATCAGGTTCTCGAGATCCACTATGGAAACCAGGCACGCGTCGTCAGTTACCGAAATGCAAGCGGCACAATCCAGCCAACCGCTGACCGGCAGACTTGTGACATTGCTGGCAGGCCTGGCGGCTATCAGCATGCTCTCCACCAATATCATTCTCCCGGCATTTCCGGCGATAGCCCGAGAGCTAGGCGTCACCGAACGCGATCTCGGCCTGACGCTTTCCAGCTTCTTCATCACATTCGCACTCGGCCAATTGATCGTGGGGCCACTGGCCGACCGTTATGGACGAAAAAAACTTGTACTGGGCGGACTCTTGATCTTCGTGCAGGGTACCGTCATCAGCGGTCTCGCCAATACGCTCGATATACTGATAGCAGGACGCGTTATTCAGGCCTTGGGCGTGTGCGCAGCCTCTGTGCTGTCACGCGCAATCGCAAGGGATCTGTTCCAGGGCGAGGCTCTTGCCCGCGCCTTGTCCCTGACGATGATCGCCACCGCCGCTGCCCCGGGTTTCTCGCCATTGGCGGGTAGCGTGCTGTCCGATACGCTCGGGTGGCGTGCAATTTTTATCCTTGTTGGCCTCGCCGCCACTGCACTTGCTTTCTTTTATGCCAGGGGTTTAGGCGAAACGCATCCCGTCGAGCGCCGGGTAGCGCATTCAACCAGAAGCGTCTTACGTGACTATCGGAGATTAGCGCTGGATAAGCGGTTCATCTTGCCGGCACTTTCGATGAGCCTCTTGATGAGCGGATTGTTTGCCTCATTTGCTGCGGCCCCCGCTATTTTGATGAAAGGGATCGGTCTGACGTCATTGCAGACCGGACTGTACTTCGCGTCTACCGTCTTTGTCGTATTCGCAGCGGGCATGGCCGCACCGCGCCTCGCACACCGCTATGGTCCTCGAAACGTAGCGTCGGCAGGTATCATCTTTGCCATGACTGGCGGCGGCCTTCTGCTCGCAGGCCCTGCCAATCCGAGCCTCGCCTGGTACGCACTTTCGATGGTTACCTTCCTGTGGGGAATGGGCCTGGCCAATCCGCTCGGAACAGCACTCGCCATGGGGCCCTTCGGCAAAGAAGCGGGGCTGGCATCGGCGCTGTTTGGCTTCATTTCCATGGGGGCCGCTGCAATCACCACCTGGCTGGCCTCCGTGTTGCCGTACACGCCGGTGACAACGCTGGGGGGTATTCAGATCACGGCAAGCCTGATTGCACTGATCCTGTTCCAGAGAAGCAGGCCGTGACGCCTGCCCCGGTCGCAGCGCCCCAGATTCAAGCAGGAGATTCAGCGCCGGGAAGAATCAGTTTTTCCCGGCGAAGGGTCTCCCAGAACTCTTGAGGAATTTTGACACTCATCGATTCAGCGTTAGCTTTGACCTGGCCAGGAACACGCGCACCTGGAATGATGGCCGACACTATTTTCGGCGCGGCCGCAAATTGCAAAGCAGCGGTGCGTATATCGATGCCGAACCTGTCGCACACGGTCGTTAGCCTGGCTCGTTTTTCGAGGACCCCATCGGGCAGTTTTGTGCTGAAGTTATAACGATTGCGGCCGCCGAGAAAACCATCATTGAGCGGTGTACCCACCACGACTGATATTCCTTTGCGAGCCAGAGCGGGAAAGGTTTTTTCAACCGCGAAGGCGTGATCAATAATTGAGTACTGACAGGCTAACAATATGATGTCTGGAGTTGGAACACTGGATTGCGCGGACAGTATTGCTGCATCAGGCGCATTGATTCCAAATCCCCAGGCGCCAATAAGACCCTCCTCCCTCATTTTGGTCAGTTCTGCCATCGCGCCTCGGGTCGCTATTTCATAGTTCTTTTGCCAGGTGCCTGGCAGTTCAGTGTTATCCGGCCCCAGGTCATGAATATAGACGATGTCTATTTTTGCCATACCCAATCGTTGCAAGCTGTCTTCTACTGAGCGACGTGTACCCGCAGCGGTGTAATCATATTCATAGCGAAATGGCAGAGGTTCCGTCCATAAGGAGTCGTCTACTTTAGTAGCGGGGCTTGGCTTGAACACACGCCCGACCTTCGTAGACACGAGGTATTCATGACGGGGTTTACCCCTCAAGAACTGGCCCAGTCTATGTTCGCTGAGTCCATAGCCATAAAAAGGCGAAGTGTCGAAATACCTTACCCCCGCGTCCCATGCCTGTTTCAGCACTGCCTGAGCCTGATCATCGCTGATGGGCGCAAATATATTGCCTATTTGTGTACCGCCCATGCCAAAGCGAAAAGGCGTGCGATAACGCATTCCCTCGGCCCCTGCATTTACCGGCAACGCAGAACTCTGTAGTGGCCCTCGAGTCGGTAATACATACCCCCGATCCATTGGGGAAGATTGAGCCACTCCGGATGCAGGTTTGGCTTGATCGGCCGACGCTACACCTGGGAGTGCAGCCAGCGCAACAGCGCTACCCGCAAGCTGTATAAATTCCCGACGCTGCATGATGGACATCCCCGAAATAAATAGTGCGGCTGCCTTGGTCCCTGGCCTGTAAATGAAACTTTATCAATGCAGAACGGCTGTTCGGCATCTGAATAGATACTACTCATCGCCCCGTCGTTTTGAAGTACTTACAAAAAGGCAAGCGCAATGATTGATTAAAACATTGTTGGGGTTTTGTAAGTTTATATGTCTAAGACTTCGACACCTTATAACGTAGGCATCGAATACGACGTCGTTTTCTGACGTCATCAATTCCTGACAAAATCCAGAAGGACGCGTAAGGAATCTTACCGTCCTGAACGTTAACGTCGCCCGCCCCCCCTGAAACCAGCGCTTTATTTCATATTTGTAATCTTTCAACCATCTCGCCGTTACCTTTAATTCGTCAAGATTACGCCCCACTGGCAGCGCTCGGATTTATATAAAAAGCCAGGTCGACACATAAAAATCTGCCGATTTGAACGGAGCGAATATGACTGACCTCAAGAAAATAACATTGGCCGTTTTATCGGCCACAGCCAGTGTTACACCGCTTGCTGCCTTCGCTGAGGAGCAAAAAGAAGGGTTCATCGAAGGCAGTACGTTGACCGTGCTCAATCGAAGTTTCTACATGAACCGTGATCATCGCAAAGGCGAGTCAAGCCCCACCGGGAATGGCTACTCCGAAGCCTGGGCCCACGGCGTTATCGGCAAATTCGAATCGGGTTTTACTCAGGGTACGTTCGGCATCGGTATCGACGCTTTCGCAATGCTGGGCTTCAAGCTCGATACCGGGGATGGCCGAAACGGTGGACGCAGTTCGTTCGATGTTCTTCCGGTCGATGGTGACGGCAAGGCCGAGGACGACTACAGCAAAGTCGGCGGAGCGCTGAAAGCCAGAGCGTTCGATACCGTGGTGAATGTCGGGGATGTCTTTCCATCAACCCCGGTGGTTTCGTTTGGCGACTCGCGACTCCTGCCTGAAAGCTTTCGCGGCGTAACGGCGACCAACTCAAGTATCAGCGGTTTAACCCTTCAGGGTGGTCGCCTTCACTCAATGAGTCAGCCAGCCTCCAGCAGCATGCGCGATAACTTCGCAACGTTTTATGCAGGTTCGGTGAACGCTCCGTGGGTCGGCTACTTTGGTGGGGATTACGAAGCCACTGATCGGCTGAGTCTCAGCCTGTACACCAGCCGGCTGAAAGACGCCTGGGATCAGAAGTACGCTTCCACCTCTTACACCCTGCCCCTCTCTGATGAGTTGGCGCTGACCGGCAGCCTGAACTACTACAACGCCACCGACGAAGGCAAAAAACTTCTGGGTGAATTCGACAACGACATCTGGAGTGCAAAAATCGGTCTCCAGTACGGTGCACATACGCTGGCTCTCTCTCACCAGCGAAATGAAGGCGACGACGATTTCGATTACCTCAGACAGTCTGACTCGATCTACCTGGCGAACTCCATTCAGTACAGCGATTTCAACTCACCAAAAGAACGCTCGTGGATGGTCACCTACAACCTCGACATGACCACATTCGGGGTGCCAGGTCTGTCGTTCATGACGCGTTATGGCAAGGGTACCGATGCCGACTATTCCAATGCGAACAGCACCTATATGCGCCGCGATTCTGATGGCAACCCACTGACCGATCAGAAGCGCTGGGAGCGGGACATAGAAGCGAAATATATCGTCCAGACCGGCAACCTGAAGGACCTGTCATTGCGCGTGCGACAGGCCACCACCCGTGCGACGGCATTTGAGTCGGACCTCGATGAGGTCAGGGTGATTGTCGAGTACCCGTTGAGCGTTCTGTGAAAAAGAACGTGAGAGTTTAGCAACACCGCCTTGGAAGCTCCCGCTCTGCAATCAAGGTGTTTCAGGCGCTCTCACGAGCGCCTTTTTTTTCAGCACCTTCTGCAGCACTGAAAAAATTGGCCCTGTAGGAGTGACCGGGGTGGCGTTCTACCTTGCTCGCGATCCGGTTTCCTGGTCGACGAATTTATCGTCTGAACCGACGCTATCGCGAGCTACTGGATTGAAACGCATTTTCTGCAGGAGCTGCCTACGGCTGCGAAGCTTTTATCCTGATACACCGCGATCGCAGCCTTCGGCAGCTCCTACAGGTCCTATGTTCGCCGCGAGACACATCCATTGATCCGGCGCAGCTATCGGGTCACAAAAAGCGTCTAGGCTGCAGGTTACCGCCCGCCCAACAAGGCCACTCTCATGCCTCCTGCGTCATCCGCAAGCCTGCCCGTACGCTCCGAACCGCTGCACATGGGATTCGTCATCGCCTGGCTGTTCTGCGCCCTCTTCTACTTTGTTCAATATGCTCTGCGTTCGGCTCCCGGCGTGATGATGCCGGAACTGACCGAGGCGTTTGGGCGTGACGTCGTGGCGGTCAGTGCTCTGGTCGGCCTGTATTACTACACCTATTCGATCTTCTCGATTATTGCCGGTGCTGCTCTCGACCGGTTAGGTGCCAAATACGTGATCCCGGCCGGAATCCTGATGGTCGCACTGGGTGCTGCTCTGTTCGGGCTGGGAGAATTGCAGGTCGCGCAAATGGGTCGTCTGCTGCAAGGTGCCGGGTCGGCGTGTGCTTTTATCGGCGCGGTGTATCTGGCGACCCATGGCTTCCCGCCTCGTTATCTGGCGACTGCTGTCGGCTTCACTCAATGCTTCGGCATGATGGGCGGTTTCGCAGGGCAATTTGCCGTGGGACCGATCATTCACGGCACCATCGCGTGGCAGCAATTCTGGTTCGTTGCCTCAGGTTGCCTGTTTATCATCGCTGTTCTGGTGCTATGCATGACGCCCAAAGGTCACGATCCACGGCCTGCGGGGAGCAGCAATTCGCTGGGCTCAGTGTTGACGCCCTACAAGCAGGTCTTGAGTAATCCGCAATCCTGGCTGTGTGGTTTTACGGCAGGCCTGCTGTTTCTGCCGACGACCATCGGCGACATGATCTGGGGCGTACCGTTTTTGCGCGACGGCCTGGCGGTCAGCTACAGCGAAGCGGTGAACCGCAGCAGTATGATCCCTCTGGGCTGGGTGATTGGTTGCCCGCTACTCGGCTATATTTCCGACCGCATTGGCAGACGCAAACCGGTACTGATCGGCGGAGCGTCGCTGATGCTGCTCGCCAGCGCGGCGATCCTGTATTTGCCTGCCGGGATTGCCCCGCCTTATCTGTTCGGTTTGCTGCTGGGTATCGGCTCCGGTGCGGCAATGATTCCTTACTCAATCATCAAGGAAGTCAACGCCGACAACGTCAAGGGCAGTGCAACCGGCGCCATCAATTTCCTGGTGTTCACTTTCAGCGCCCTGTTGACACCTGTGTTCGGCTATTTGCTAGCCCGCATGGCCATGGGCGGCGCGTTAACCTTGCCGATATTCCAGGCTGCCGGTGCCTGGTTGCTGGGCGGTATCGTGATCGCTATCGTACTGGCTCTGTTGATTCTGGAAACCGGACCACGAGGGCGGAAAGTCGCTGGCTAGACGGATTATCTGAACCCTTCGACAGGCCTCGGTTCGAACATTCGGGCTTGAATGACGACACTATGCGTATATGATCAGAGCGTGGTTGTACGATGACATATGACGCTAAGCATGCCTTCATGTTTTTCAAAAATAAAATGACGAGCGATCCACTATGACTCAAAGCAAAGCCGAAGTACTGGTCTGGGGCCAAATGCACGCCTCTCTCACTCAGGCACTGGCTCGGGACTTTACCGTGCACAACCGTTGGGAGATCGCCGATCTGGAAACCTGGCTCTCCACCCACGGCAAGAACATCCGCGCCATCGTTACCAGCGCAGTCTATGGCACCGACAATCAGGTGCTTGAGCGCCTGCCCAACCTTGAAGTGGTCACCAGCTTCGGCGTGGGCTACGATGCTATCGACACCGACTATCTGTCGGGTCGGGGCATTAAATTCAGTAATACTCCGGACGTTCTGAACAAAGCTGTCGCCGAAACTGCACTGGCATTGATGCTCTGTGTGAGCCGCAAGATCAGCGAAGCTGAACGTTTTGTCCGTGCAGGCAAGTGGCCTGAGGGTAAGTTCCCGCTTGGCCGTGATCTGGCAGGCAAGACCTGCGGCATCGTCGGGCTGGGCAAGATCGGTAAAACCATCGCCACTCGCGCAGCGGCGTTCGACATGAACATCGCGTACTTCCGTCGCGGCCAGGCCTATTCGGATGTGTCCTACACTCACTACGCCGACCTCCACGAACTGGCGAAGGTCAGCGACTACTTGGTGGTGATCGTGCCGGGCGGTGCCGATACCGAGAAACTGATCAGTGCCTCGGTGCTCAAGGCGCTGGGTGCGGATTCTTTCCTGATTAACGTGGCGCGAGGTTCGGTGGTCGACGAGAAAGCCCTGATCGCTTCCCTGCAAGCGGGTGAAATCGCCGGTGCGGCACTGGATGTATTCGAGGACGAGCCCAACGTGCCTGCCGAGTTGATCAGTATGGATCAGGTTGTACTCACCCCGCATATCGGCAGCGGCACCTATGAGACCCGCCAGGCCATGGCCGACCTGGTGTTCGCCAACCTGAGTCGTTATATCGATGAGGGCAAGCTGGTTACGCCGGTGCTGGGTTAAGCATATTCCGATGACGCGGTAGACCTGACTGTAGGAGCTCACCGAGGTTACGAGGCCAGCGATGGCGGTGTGTCAGATAAACCGCTATCGCTGGCCTCGTAACGTCGGTGAGCTTCTACAGGATTTAGGTCAACTCTGAAATTGCATCGTGTTTGACAGGAGCAGAGCTTGCTCGCAATCAACGATGACGCGGTATGCCTGATTTACCCAGTCGCCCTTCGCGGGCAAACGCCCACAGATTGGCGCTCGCACCTATCGGATTTGCCTACTGTTTCACGCATTTAACGATCGTTGGCCGTGCAGGCTCGCCAAAATCACCTATCGTTCTGTTTCAGGTCGAAAAAAGGTGAGTCTTCCATGGATATTGAAACGCTGTTCACCAAGTTACCCAGTCTCCCCAGCATTCCCAAAGTCGCGCAGGACTTGATCCAGCAGTTCGACAGCCCTTCTTCCAGCCTGGAAAGCATCGCTCGCAACATCGAAAAGGACCCGGTGATTTCGGCGAAAATCCTGCGCCTGGCCAACTCGTCCAGATTTCGCGGCTCACGTGAGTCATCAAGCATTGAAGACGCGGCGATGCGTCTGGGGTTTAACACGCTGCGGACGCTGGTGCTGGCTTCGGCAGTGACGGGAGCGTTCAAGGCCGGGCCAAGCTTTGACCTGAAAGGGTTCTGGCTGAAGAGTTTTCAGGTAGCGGGCATTTGCCGGATTTTGGCCAAACAGAGCGGTGAGGATGCGGAAATCGCGTTTACCTGTGGCGTGATGCATGACATCGGCGAACTGCTGATTCAAACCGGCGCCCCCGAAGTCGCCGAGCGGATCAATGCCGCGAGCAAGACCGGTACGCCCGGCCGTGCCGCCAACGAAACGATGCAACTGGGTTTTGGCTATCCGGAAGTCGGTGCCGAACTGGCTCGTCGCTGGCAGTTGCCGGTGGTCATTCAGCAAGCCATTGCCTATCAGGCGAAACCGCTTCAGGCGCCAGCCAACTCTCCCCTGCCCCGTATTGTGGCTCAGGCGATGCTGATTTCCGACGCGCTCGAAGCCCATGGCGGTGCCACGCCTGAAGCGCAACAGGCGGTCACCGGGCCGCTGACTGAGGGTGTGAATCTTGACGCGCTGTTCGCCGCACTGCCAGCCGTGCTGGAGGCGGACAAGGCGTTTGCAGAGTTGTTGAATTGATATGAAGCCCTATCCAGATACCTACTCTGAACAGGGCATCAATGCCACCAAACTTCTTGGACGTATTAGCAAGCACAGCAGGGAATCAGCATCACTTCCGGTGCCCTTGAGTTTGGTTCCGTCCTGACGGCCGGGTCACTTTTGTTTCGACAAAAGTAACCAAAACCATTTGCGCTGACGTACGGCCCCTGCTTCGCAGGGGTACCTTCGACTCCGGCACCGTGGTGTGGGCACGCGCCAGCGGGCCATCCATGGCCCAACGGCGCTCGCTCGGCATCCATGCCGAGCGACACACACCACGGCACCTCCGCTCAGCCTTCCGACGCTAGTTTGGCGGTGTCTCTAAAATCCTCGCACGGCAAAAAATTCTGAATCAAGAGCTCATGTCAGAGTTCACTTCCCACCCAACCCCGAAATCAGCGCCTTATTGAACCCCACCGGATCTTCCATCTGCGGGGCATGCCCCATCCCCGGGAACTCAACCAGTTTTGCGCCAGGAATCATCTTGGCGACCTCTTTACCCAGCACCTTGTAATCACCCAGTTTAGCCTTGAGCTCCGGCGAGACGATGTCACTGCCAATGGCAGTGGTGTCTGCATCGCCAACCATCAGCAATGTCGGGACGCTGACTTTCGGGAACTCGTAAAACACCGGCTGGGTAAAAATCATGTCGTAGATCAGCGCCGAGTTCCACGCCACCACTTCCTTGCCCGGACCGTTGCTCAAGCCTGCAAGCATATCCACCCACTTGTCGTATTCAGGCTTCCAGCGGCCCGCGTAATAGGTGTTCTGCTCGTATTTGCGAATACCTTCAGCCGTGACTTTCAGCTCACGCGCATACCATTGATCCACGGTGCGATACGGCACGCCCAAGGCTTTCCAGTCTTCCAGGCCAATCGGGTTGACCATGACCAGTTGTTGAGTCTGCTGCGGATACATCAGGGCGTAACGAGTGGCGAGCATGCCGCCGGTGGAGTGGCCGATGATGGTCGCCTTGTCGACGCCCAGTTTGGCGAGTAGCGCGTGGGTGTTGGTCGCCAGTTGCTGGAAAGTGTATTGGTACTGTTCGGGCTTGCTGGAGGTACAGAAGCCAATCTGGTCTGGCGCGATCACGCGATAGCCCGCAGTGCTCAAGGCCTTGATGCTGTCTTCCCAGGTTGCGCCGCAGAAATTCTTGCCATGCAGAAGCACGACGGTCTTGCCGTTGGCCTTGCCTTGGGCGGCGACATCCATGTAGCCCATTTCGAGCTTTTTACCCTGGGACTCGAATTCGAATTTGCTCAACGGATAAGGGTACTTAAAACCCTCAAGTTGCTTGCCATAGCTGGGTGTTTCGGCCATCGCCCCGACGGGTAATGCCAGAGCCAGCATGAAACCGGCAATGTTTGCAGCGCGCATGTGCAATCTCTCCTGAGCAAAAAATATCAGCCCAAGGTGATACACCGCGCCTTGTGTTGCGGGCAAGCAATGAAACATGAAGTAAGAGTTATGTACGGCGCCCTGCTCTTAAAAAAGCAGGCGCCGTAACGTAACCAGCCCGGGCTTGGGATCAGAGAATATCCAGCGGATAAGTCACGATCACCCGATGCTCATCGCTGTCACGTTGAGTCGTGACCTGAGTGCGCAGCGAGGCGTGACGCAACTGAATACCGAGCTTTTTCAGCGGCCCGGATTGCACCACATAGCCCAGCGTCAGGTTGCGCTCCCACTCCTTGCGATCACCGTCCGGCGTACGGATATTCGAGCCGCTTTCGTACATGCCCAGGAACGTCAGCCCCGGAACACCAACCTGAGCGAAGTCATAACCGTAACGAACCTGCCAGGTACTTTCACCGGCGCGCTGGAATTTGCCGATCATCGATTCGGTCATGAAATACGCGCTGGAACCGTCACCCTGATTGAGCCAGACCGCATCGCTGTCGCCGCTGACTTGCTGGAAACCGGCAGACAGGCTATGACCGGCAATCATATAAGTAAACAGTGCACTGGAGAGACGGCTGTCAACTTTGCCTTTGGTAACGCCATCGCCGTAATAACCGAAGGTGTAGAACGCCGGATCATTGCCATTGGCGCCATCAGAGCTGTTGTCGAAGTAACGCAGGTCCGAACGCAAGACACCCGGCCCCACCGGCATGTCATATTTCAAACCGAGGAAGTGCTGTTTGTAGAAGTCTTTCAAGTTACCGTAGTAGTACTGAACGGTCAGGTCTTTGGACGGTTTGTAATCCACACCTCCGTAATAGAACTTGTTAACAAACTCGCCGCTGACCGCGTTGTTCGCGCCAGGGATCGACATCCCCATCTGGTCACTCGACCCACGGCCTTTTACATGTTCCAGTTGGCCGAGGGTAAAGGTGAAGTTATCCAGGTCTTTGGATTGAACCTGACCACCATTGAAAGTCTGTTGCAGCATGCGGTCGGTGGAGATCACCACCGGCAGCATCGGCACCAGAGTGCCGTAACGGAACTCGGTTTTGGACACCAGCGCCTTGGCGGTCAAACCAATACTGCCAAACTCATCCACCGCCCGACCATCGCTGTCGGTGGGGAACACGTTACCGTTGAACGCCGTGCTGGTCGGGTTGTAGTGACGGCCTTTGCCGGAATCCAGACGGATACCGAGCATCCCCAGCGCGTCTACGCCAAAACCTACAGTGCCCGGCGTATAACCGGAACGGAAATCGAAAATGAAACCCTGGCCCCACTCCTGAGTGTAATTAGGATCCGCAGTGCCACTGCGGTTATCCGCGTTACTGAAGAAGTTACGCGCCAGCACACTGGCCTTGCTGTCTTCGACAAAACCGGCACTGAATGCCTGTTGGGCCATGACCATTCCACAAATACCAGCCACCACGCGGGGTGAGCGATAAATAAGCTCCATCGAGATATCCTTAGCTGTAAGTAAGTGTTGTAAGCAGTCAGGAGTGGGCAGTGAATTTCTTATTATTCGGAGCAGTAGATTGAGCAGTACTTAACAACTTGACCGGCGCCAGACGAACTAAAACCAGTAATGCGATAACACCCAGTCCGGCACACATCAGCAGCCCTGCCCCCACAGAGCGCGCCAACGCATCACGCGCCAGTTCCAGCAGTTGGTGATCGTCACCCACGGCAACCGAAGTCGAATTGAGTAAAACCTGCGGGTCGATATAACGCGCCAGCTCTCCCTCCTGGCCCGCAGCCAGAAACACTCGATTCAAATGGCTCACGTACAGCAGGTTGACCAGCACGCCCATGGCCGCTGTGCCCAGCAATCCACCGACCAGTCGCAATGACTGAGTCAAGGCGGTGGCGATGCCGAGAAACTGC
Source organism: Pseudomonas sp. HP_14 (assembly GCF_055283875.1). Lineage (NCBI taxonomy): Bacteria > Pseudomonadati > Pseudomonadota > Gammaproteobacteria > Pseudomonadales > Pseudomonadaceae > Pseudomonas > Pseudomonas sp. HP_14. The sequence goes on from NZ_JBTOQI010000041.1 coordinate 62,106, forward strand.
CGCTCAGCCAGGGTTTGAGTGAAGACGGTCAGGTTCAACAAGATGAACCCCAAGCCAACACCCGCCAGCAGAATCAACATCAGCAACGTATTGAAAGAGGCCTGTCGCCCCGCGAGGGAGAGTCCGACGCAAGCCAGCAGCAAGGCGATGAAACCGGCCAGCGGCAACACATTCGGATTACGCAACCGGGTCACGATACGACTGTTGACGATTGCGCCAAGGGTGATACTCAACGCCAGCGGCGTGATCAACAAACCAGCGTCCTTGGGCGAATATCCGTAGCTGCCCTGCAGCAACAGCGGTAAGTAAAACAGCAAGGTAAACATGATCGCCCCGGCCAGCATCGACAGCAGAAACAGAATGCGCAGGCTCGGTACGGCAAACATCGCCGGGGGTAGCAATGCAGATTTGCAGCGGCGCTCCCAGTACCAAAGGGCAGCGACAGAGAGCAGGCAAATCAAACCCAATGTGGCGCTTAACGTCGTGCTGGAATGCCCCAACCACTCAGCCCCCAGTTGCAGGCTGCCCAAGGCCAGGGCAATCAACAGAGCGCCGAGCCAGTCCAGACGAATCCCCGTCACCTGCACCGGCCGGTAATACGGCAGATAACGCCAGGCAAAAAACAGTGCCAGGCAACCCAGCGGCAAATTGAGATAAAACACCGAGCGCCAGCCATAGGCCTCGGTCAGAAAACCACCCAGCCCGGGACCAATAGCGTTGACCACGCTGAACAGCGCACTGAGCATCATCTGCCAGCGCAGCCGCTGCCGGGTATCCGGGAACAACTCCGGAATGCAGGCGAACGCGGTACCGATCAGCATGCCGCCGCCGACACCCTGCAACGCACGACCGATGACCAGCACCAGCATGTCGTTGGCCAGAGCGCAGACCAGCGAAGCCAGGGTGAAGACGATGGTTGCTGCGATCACGAACGGCTTGCGACCGTAGTAATCGCCCAGCCTGCCGAACACCGGGATGGTGACAATCGAGGTCAACAGATAACCCGTGGCGACCCAGGCGTAGAGCTCAAATCCTTGCAGCTCGGCGACGATGCTCGGCAAGGCGTTGCCGATCACCGTTTGGTCCAGCGCCGAGAGCATCAGCACCAGTGAGATCCCGAGCATTGCCAGCAAGGCTTGCCGGAAACTCAGCGCACTTACCTGGGTCGTCATGCTCGCGCCTCAGGCCAATGCCGCAACGGCAGTGGCGATTCGCGAACAGCCCTCTTCGAGGGTTTCCAGCGCAGTGGCAATAGACATGCGGAAGAACGGTGCCAGGCCGTAAGCCGTACCGGCCACGACTGCCACTCCCTGACTTTCGAGCAGGTACATCACCACATCGGTGTCGGTTTCCAGCGTCTTGCCATCGGGCTTGGTTTTACCGAGCAACGCCCCACAATTCACGTACAGGTAGAACGCGCCGTTGGGTTTGAGACAGCTCAGACCGTCGATGGCGTTGATCAATTCCAGACAACGATCACGGCGTTGCTGATAGACCACGACACTTTCTTTGACGAACGACTGATCACCGTTCAGCGCAGCCACAGCAGCTGCCTGACTGACAGAACTGGCGTTGCTGGTCGACTGCGACTGCAAGGTCGCCATCGCATTGATCAGGTCGGCAGGACCTGCCGCGTAGCCGATGCGCCAGCCGGTCATGGCATACGTTTTGGAGACTCCATTGATCACCAGCACACGATCACGCAGCGCCGGTTCAACGGTCAGGATGTGGGCGTTGGGGGCGTCGTCAAAGCGGATATGTTCGTAGATGTCGTCGGTCATCACCAACACGTCGGGGAAATCCAGCAACACGTCGGCCAACGCCCGTAGTTCTTCAGCGCTGTAGCTTGCGCCGGTCGGGTTGCTTGGCGAATTGATCAGCAACCAGCGAGTACGCTTGGTAATCGCGGCACGTAATTGCTCTGCGGTGAGCTTGAAGCCGTTTTCTTCCGGGCAGGCCAGCGTCACCGGCTCACCTTCGCAAGCCAATACCATGTCTGGGTAAGACACCCAGTACGGCGCTGGAATCAGCACCTCATCGCCTGCCCCGAGGGTCGCAGCGAACGCATTGAAGATCGCGCTTTTGGCACCGCTGGTGACAACCACTTGCGACGGCGAGTAATCGAGGCTGTTTTCACGGGTCAGTTTGGCGGCGATGGCCTGGCGAAGATCGAGGGTTCCCGCGTTCAAGGTGTAGCGGGTTTCGCCATTTTCAATGGCGGCGCTGGCGGCTTCGCGAATGTGTTTGGGGGTATCGAAGTCGGGCTCGCCGACGACCAGATTAATGATCGATTTACCCTGGCGACGCAGTTCGTTGGCACGGTCGGCAGCAGCGCTGCTTGGCGAAGGTTTGATGCGTTGCACGCGGGCGGCGATGCGGGAGGCGTTCAAGGTGGTGATCCTCGGAGGTGACATTCGAGGCCCTACGTTACGAGGCTGCATCCTTGAGCAGATAAGACAGTTTCGTTCTGGGTTAATAGGAAGTGCTTATGACCGGACATGGATCACCTATGCACCAAAATGGAACGACTGAGTCTTTACTGTGCTTTGCGCAGACGAAATTGCGCGTAACGCGCGTGGTCATAGCAAAGGCTTATAGGTTAGGGGTGGACCTTTGGGGATGCGGATCTACACAACGTCTTTATTTGTGTACATATCCGTTGTTTTGGTTACGGCTGATATTGGTTCCGCCCTTACGGCGGGTCACTTTTGGCAAACGCCCGGAAGCCGGCCCAGCCAAAAGTAACCAAAAAGTCTGTGCCCCACTACTCGGCACCTCGCTGTCGCTCGGTGTACCCGAACGCAGATCCTGAACCGTGGGCCGCCGCAATGGGCCATCCATGGCCCGGTGCGGCTAACCCGGCATCCTTGCCACTCTTCAACTCAAGAGCGCCCCACGCTTCAGAATCTGCGTTCGGCCAGCGTGGTTTGACGGGGCGCCTCAGATCAAAATCAAAAGCGCGGCGGCCTGACAGCCGACCTGATTTGCGAATTTTCCGGGCTTCTGTAGGAGCTGCCAAAGGCTGCGATGCGGTGTGTCAGGCGAAGAATGGGTTGGCTGTCGGGACGTCTCGCGAACAAGTTCGCTCCTACCGGTCCGAGGCGCTATCGCCGTTTTCATTCTGCTTTTGATCTGCTTTTGATTTTGATCTGAGGCGCCCCGCTAAACCACGCCGGCCGGAATCCGATATTGCTGCGTGGGGCAAGAGCCTTTTGCTTACTTTTGAGCCCAAAAGTGACGCGCCGTAAGGGCGCAACCAATACCAGCCGTTACCCCAACAACGGATATGTACACAAATAAAGAAGTTATGCAGATACCCATGCCTTCGAGGCCCGTAGTATCAATGGCCTGGCTTTTGCTAACACCCAACAGATGTCAGCCCACCATGAGCCCTCCTCTTGAACCTCCGTCGCCTGAAGTACTTCGTAAAGATCGTCGACATCGGCAGCCTGACCCAAGCCGCCGATGTCCTGCATATCGCCCAGCCAGCCCTCAGCCAACAGCTCGCCACGCTTGAGGCCGAACTGCATCAGCAACTGCTGATTCGCACCAAACGAGGAGTGACGCCGACTGAAGCTGGCAAGGTCTTGTACGGCCATGCACAACACATCCTGCGCCAGTGCGAACAGGCGATCAGCGACGTCAACGACACCGGTCATGCGCTGTCCGGCCAGGTGTCGGTGGGACTTGCGCCGGGCACCGCAGCTTCCACTTTGTCGCTGCCTCTACTGCGCCGGGTCCGCGAACGCTATCCGGGCATTCTGCTGTACCTGAACGAAAACTTTGGCACCACCCTCAGCGAGCTGATCATGAATGGCCGCATGGACATGGCCGTGCTGTACGGCGGTCGCGAAGTGCATGGGCTGAGCTTCGTGCCGCTGCTGCGCGAGAACCTGTACCTGGTCAGCGCTGAAGAACAGTTAGGCGAGCGTGATGAAATCGCTCTGGCTGAGCTGGCCTCCATGGAGATGCTCCTGCCCCGCCCTTACAACATCATGCGCAAGCTGGTAGACGAAGCTTTTGTCAGCATTGGAAAGAGCGCAAACGTGGTCGCCGAAGTGGAATCGTCGGCCACGCTGACTTCGGCGGTGGCTGAACGCTTTGGTTCGACCATCCTTCCCGAGTCGGCTGCCAAAGTCCTGGTCGCCGCCACCGGGGCGCGCATGCTGCGCATCGTCGAGCCGGATATTCAGGCACCTCTAGCCTTGTGTCTGTCAGGTCATTTGCCCTTGTCGGTACCGGCTCAAGCGGTCAAGGCGATCCTGCTGGAACTGGTTGCCGAGATGCGTGCACAAACCGCCTCGGCGTCATAAGCGTGCCTTATCACCCCACAGCCAAACCGTCTTGGCGGTCCCGCGCAGCCCTCGTTAGATTGAACTTCATTCAATACGGCAAGCCGCAAAGGTAAAGGCAAGGGTATGGATCAAGAACGCATCAAGGCACTGATCGAGTTGCTGGCCGAGTCCGACCTGATCGAACTGAGCCTCACGGAAGGCGACAGCACGCTGCGCCTGTTCAAGGATGCCGCGGGTGGCACCGTGCAAAGTACGCCTGCAAAAATTCCGGCTGCCAAGGCGCCGAAAGCAGCGCCGAAAACAACTGCGAAAGCGTCTGGTCCGGTCGCAAGCAATAACGAGGTCAAAGCCAGCCTGTACGGCGTACTGCACCTGACCCCGGCAGCCGGTGAAGCGCCTTTCGTGAAAGTCGGCGATACCGTCGAAGCAGGGCAAACCCTGGCGATTCTTGAAGCGATGAAGATGTTCCACCCGCTCAAAGCGCCTCACGCCGGCATTGTCGAAGCGATCCTGGCCAGCGGCGGCACCGAGGTTGAATCCGGCCAGCCCTTGTTTCGCCTGGTTTGATCCCCCCGCATTTTTTAGGTGCTCACAATGTTCAATAAAGTGCTGATCGCCAACCGTGGCGAAATTGCCCTGCGTATCCAGCGCGCCTGTCGGGGTCTGGGTCTGAAAACCGTAGTCGTGTACTCCGAGGCTGACCGCCACGCGCAATACGTCACCCAAGCGGACGAAGCCTTGTGTATTGGCCCCGCAGCGCCGACCCACAGTTACCTGAATCAGACTGCCCTGCTGTTTGCCGCGCAAGTCAGTGGTGCTCAGGCGATACACCCGGGCTACGGTTTTTTGTCCGAGAACGCCGACTTTGCAGAACGCATTGAAGCAGCAGGTCTGACGTTTATCGGACCCAGCGCTGAATGCATCCGCACCATGGGTGACAAGGTGGCCGCCAAGCGGGCCATGCGCGAAGCCGGTGTGCCGTGCGTGCCGGGGCCTGATTCGAGCATGTCCAGTGACCCGCAGGCGATCCTCGCCGTAGCGCGTGAAATTGGTTATCCGGTAATCGTCAAAGCCGCTGGGGGCGGCGGTGGCCGTGGCATGCGCGTGGTCCAGCAAGAAGCGGAATTACTCGACGCTATTGCCCTGACCCGGGAAGAAGCCCGTCTGGCCTTCGGCAATCCCGAGCTATACATCGAAAAGTTTCTCGGCCATCCGCGTCACGTGGAAATCCAGGTGCTGTGCGATGCCTACGGCAATGCCGTGTGGCTGGGCAGTCGCGACTGTTCGTTGCAACGTCGCCATCAGAAGGTACTCGAAGAAGCCCCGGCTCCGGGCATCGATCCACAACTGATCGCGCATGTAGGCGAGCGTTGTGTGAAGGCCTGTCAGCAGATCGGTTATCGCGGCGTAGGCACCTTTGAGTTTCTCTACGAAGACGGCCAGTTCTTCTTCATTGAAATGAATACACGTTTACAGGTCGAGCACCCGGTCACCGAGATGACCACCGGGATCGACATTGTTCAGCAGCAGATACGCATGGCCCGTGGGGAACGTCTGGAGTTACGTCAGGCGGATATCGTCACCAGCGGTCACTCGCTGGAGTGCCGGATCAACGCCGAGGACCCACTGAGTTTCATGCCAACGCCGGGGCAGATCACGCGCTGGGAAGTGCCCGGTGGCTTTGGCGTTCGAGTCGACTCCCACGTCACCACGGGCTATCGCGTACCGCCCTACTACGACTCGATGGTCGCCAAGGTCATCAGCCATGGCGCAACGCGCGGAGAGGCGCTGGCACGTATGCGCCTGGCACTCAGCGAGCTGTACGTCGAAGGCATCTCCACCAACATTCCCTTGCACCGGGAAATCCTCGACGACCCGGCGTTCTGTGCCGGTGGCGTCGACATTCATCATCTTGAGCACTGGTTAAAGCAACGGAGCCCGCAATGAGCATCGCTCTCCCGGACACACGTCCGACCATCAGCTTGCTGGGCACCACTGCCCTGCTCTTCGAAGCGCCCGGCAGTCTTGATCTGGCTGCGCAACAACGCATCTGGGCCATGGCGCAGATGACTGAACAATGGCCGGAATTCCGCGAATCGGTGCCGGGCATGAACAATCTGATGCTGACTTTCACTGTCCCGCCGCGCCACCTGAGCGCCTTGACCGAACGCCTTCTACAGGCTTGGGAAGCCAGTGAACCGCTGCCGCTTGAGGGCCGGATCATCGAATTGCCGGTGGTGTATGGCGGCGAGTTCGGGCCGCACATGGACGACGTGATCGCCCACACCGGGCTCGATATTGAAGCCATTGCGCACCTGCACAGCGAACCGCTTTACCCGGTGTATGCCTTGGGCAGCCACCCGGGCTACTGCTATCTGGGCGGCATGGATCCACGCATTGCCACGCCACGGCGCAAAGTGCCGGTGCTGAGTATTGGCGCAGGCGCGGTGTCCATCGGTGGCGTGCAGACCGGTGTTTCTGCCTCCGCAGGCCCGAGCGGCTGGAACACCATTGGCCGCACCGAAATGGTCTTTTTCGACCCCGCTCAATCTCCTCCGGCGCTGTTGCAGCCGGGCGACCTGCTGCGCTTTCGCATCGAGAGGATCATTCGATGATCGAGATTCTATCTGCCACAGCGTTGGCAACCGTTCAGGACCTGGGCCGCATCGGCAGTCTGGGTTATGGCGTGGGTACTTCCGGCGCCATGGACACACTGGCGGTAGCGACCGGCAATATTCTGCTGGGCAACGCCGAAGAGGCAGCCGCCATCGAGATTCCGGTATTCCCCTTCGAAGTGCGCTTGCTTGAAGACTGCGCCTTTGCTGTAACCGGAGCCGCCTGCGCGGCCGATCTGGACGGTGTTGGGTTCCCGCCAAACTGGGTAATGCAGGGATTGAAGGGCCAGACACTGACCATCAATCAGCCGGTTGCGGGTTGCCGTGCTTACCTGTGCCTGGCCGGTGGCGTTGACGTACCGATGGTGCTGGGTTCGCGCAGCACCCAACTGCGGGGCGAATTCGGCGGCTTTCAAGGCCGGGCCTTGCAGCAAGGCGATCGACTGGCTGCCGCTGCGCCGGGACTGCTCGCCCGCTCTGTGGATTTTGGTGTACTGAGCCCGACTCATGCACTACCGCTCAGTGTCGATGGGGTTGTCGCCATGCGCGTGCTGCCCGCTGCGGAATATCAGGCATTCAAGGCTGATTCCCGCGCTTCGTTCTGGAGCGACGACTGGAAGATCACCTCACAGAGCAACCGTTACGGTTTCCGTCTGGAAGGCACGCCGGTCCTGCCCGAGCAGGCCATGGAAGTCCGCTCTCACGGCATCGTGCCCGGTGTGATTCAAGTGCCTCACGGCGGCCAGCCGATCATTCAGATGCGTGACGCACAGCCCAGCGGCGGTTATCCGAAGTTCGGCACCGTGATTGAGGCAGACCTGTGGCGCCTGGGTCAGGCAGCCATCGGCAGCCGGATTCGTTTCATCGAATGCAGTTACGACCAGGCATTGGATGCTCTTGAGCAAAATCAGGCTTATCTGGCTGAAGTGCGACGCCTTGTGGCCCTGCAGAATCTGGCCCGGCGCTGAGGAGCGAAGCATGAACATTGAACAGATTCGCCAGTTGGTCGCTGACCTGACCACCGCCGGTTTGTCCGGTGCAGAAATCGATAAACCGGGGTTCAAGCTGAGCTTGAAGCGTGGTATTGCCGATGAGTACTCCAGTTCGACTGAGGCCTTTGAAAACCTGCCTGAGCCGGACGCGCTGCAGATCAAGGCTAGCGGTGTAGGCAGGTTGCTGCTGGCCCATCCGGACGACAGCATCGTGCTCGCGCCTGTTGGCAGTGACATCAAGACCGGTCAACTCATCGCGATTCTGGCCGTTGGTACTTTGCTGCTGCCGGTGCACAGCCAGCATGCCGGTCAGGTTTGCCGCGTGCTGGTAGCCAATGGCGCGACCGTCAGTTACGGCCAGCCGTTAATCAACCTCTTACCTTTCGACGCCGACGCGGTGCAACCATGAAGATTGATTTGAATGCCGATATGGGCGAAGGCTTCGGTGCCTGGCGCATGGGCGAAGACGAAGCGCTGATGGAGGTCATTTCCTCGGCCAACGTCGCCTGTGGCTTCCATGCCGGCGACCCATTGATCATGAACAACACAGCAATGCTGGCCAAAGCCAAAGGCATTGATCTGGGGGCTCACGTCGGCTTTCCTGACCTGATGGGTTTTGGCCGTCGGCAGATGAATATCGAGATCAAAGAGCTGTGCACCTATGTGACGTATCAACTCGGCTCGCTGGCCGCCATCGCCAGAGTCGCCGGGCATCACATGACTCACATGAGCTTTCATGGCGCGCTGGGCAACATGGTCGCTGCCGATGCCGACATGGCGGCGCAGTTGATTCGCACAGTGGCGGCGTTTGATCCCGAGATCATCGTCAGTTCATCCAGCAGCCGCGCCATTGAAACGGCTGCAAGCCAAAACAATCTGCGGGTCGCGACGACCTTTCTGGCAGATCGCGCCTATGACGACGACTGCCTGCTGGTGCCGCGCAAGATCGCCAACTCGGTAATCAAGGACCCCGCCGCTGTGTTGCAACGGGTTCGCCAATTGCTCGAATACGGCACCGTGACCAGCATCAATGGCAAGGTGATCAAGATCAACGCCTGCTCAATATTGCTCCACGGCGACACCCCTGGCGCAGTCGAACTGGCGCGAACCGTGCGCACTGAAATCGAATCGGCGGGTGGGCTGATCGTGCCGATCAGCCGGTTGTTGGCGTGAGTGCTGTCGCGCGGTAAATGCAAAACCTGTAGGAGCGAGCTTGCTCACGATAGCACTCAGTCAGGCGAAATTTTTTACTCAATAGCCGCTATCGCGAGCAAGCTCGCTCCTACAGATAATCATTACAATTCATATAGTTAAATCTCTAGCCAAGGAAGCCTCCAAGCGTCATAAGAGACGCTTATAGCCTCACAGCCATTCCGTCTTGGTCGTCAGGGTTGCTGCTGGATAGAGTCGATACATCAGCAACACCAGACCGTATTTAACGTTCACCGGACAGACCGGTGAACCAATGGATTCAGAGGTACACGCAATGCCATTTTCCGATTACAAAACCGCGCTGGTCACCGGCGCCTCTTCCGGTATCGGTGCCGCCGTGGTTGAGCGCCTGTGCCAGGAAGGTATTGAAGTGCATGCCATTGCCCGCAGCGCCGACAAGCTCGCCGAGCTGGCAGCACGCACCGGTTGCATCGCCCACGCGATCGACGTGACCGATCTGCCGGCCCTGACCGCGCTGTTCGAACAACACAGCTTCGACATTCTGGTCAATAACGCAGGTGTTGATCGTCCGGGCTCAATCCTTGCTGCGGACGCTGAAGGCATCGACTTCCTGATCGACGTCAACCTGCGCGCAGTACTGCATCTGGCCCGCCTGGCCCTGCCCGGCATGGTCGAGCGTGACAGCGGTCACATCATCAACATCAGCTCCATCGCCGCGGCCTACAACTTCGGCGGCAACTCCACGTATCACGCGACCAAAGCCGCTGTGAGCATGCTCTCGCGCCAGTTGCGCATTGACGCCTTCGGCAAGCGTGTGCGGGTCACCGAAATCTGTCCGGGCCGGGTTGCCACTGACATCTTTGCCCATGTGCATGGCGACTCCGAAGAGACCTACAAACGCTTCGTCGAAGGGTTCGAATTGCCGGTGGCTGCTGACATTGCCAATGCCATCGCCTTCGCGATCGCAGCCCCGGTTGCGGTGAACATCGGCCATATGGAAATCACCCCGACGCTGCAAGTACCCGGCGGCCTTTCCACGGCCCGTCCGCAGGACTATCAGGGTTGAGTTCAGCCCAAGCGACCAGAACGGACTGATCCGTCAATGCGCTCTTTTGGCCAGGCCAGTGCCTGGCATTTTTTCTGCCCCTACCAATGCCGATAGGGATTGACCATGAATGACTTCGATCTAGCCCCGATCCTCACCGGCGAATACGCCGAGTTGATCGTCAAGGGCATCGAAATGACGTTGCAACTGGCGCTGTTCGCCTGGTGCCTGGCCATGCTGCTCGCGCTGGTTCTGGTGACGGTGCGCCTGACCGGCAACAGATACGCCAATGGTCTGGTGGCGGCCTACGTTTCCTACCACCGCAATGTGCCGACGCTGGTGCAATTGATGCTCTGGTATTTCGGTATTCCAACCTTGCTGTCGACCTCCACCCAGGTCTGGCTGGCGGGTTACAACACTGAGTATCTGTTTTCGGTCATCGCGCTGGGCCTGTGTCAGGCAGCCTACTTCAGCGAAGACATTCGTAGCGGCCTGCGCGCCATTCCATCCGGTCAAACCGAAGCGTCACGGGCGCTGGGCATGGGCTACGTGCGTTCGATGCGTTACGTGATCCTGCCGCAGGGCGTGCGCAACTGCCTGCCGTCATTGATCAACCACACCGTGCTGCTGTTCAAGAACACCAGCCTGGCCATGGCCATTGGCGTGATGGAGTTGACCTACGCCACTCGCGAAGTCGAGAACTACACGTTCCGCACCTTTGAATCCTTTCTGGTCGCCTCGGTGGTGTACCTGGCCTTTTCGCTGCTGCTGATGGGCTTGGGTGCCCTGCTTGCCAAGCGATTCAACAAAGCCCTGGCGAGGTAAGCGAACATGTTCGATATCTTCACGATCCTTCAGCAGAACTGGACGCTGTTCCTTATTGGCCAATATCCACACGGTCCGTTGGGCGGCCTGGCAGCAACCTTGATTCTGGCGGTACTGGCGCTGATCTTCGCCTTCCCTCTTGGGCTGTTGCTGGCAATGGCGCGGATTTCCCCATGGGCACCGCTGCGCTGGTTCTCGACCGTATGGGTTTACGTACTGCGCGGCATTCCGCTACTGATGGTGATCTTCTGGACCTACTTCCTGGTGCCGCTGCTGATCGGCCACAACATCACCGGTTTCACTACGATGCTGTGCACCCTGGTGATCTACCAGAGCGCTTACCTGAGCGAAATCATTCGCGGCAGCATTCAAGCCTTGCCGAGCGGCCAATACGAAGCGTCCCGTGCGCTGGGCATGGGCTACATGCGCACCACAATCTGGGTGATTCTGCCTCAGGCGCTTTATAACGCCCTGCCCAGTCTGCTCAGCCAGTTCATTTCCATCATCAAAGAAACCTCGTTGGGCTACGTGATCAACGTGCAGGAAATCACCTTCGCCGCCAATCAGGTCAACAACCAGTTGCTGACCAAGCCGTTCCAGGTGTTTTTCATCCTTGCTGTCATCTACTACCTGCTGTGTTTCGCCCTGACTCATCTGGCCGACTGGCTGGAGCGGCGCATTGCCCGCAAGCGTCTGGGCACCGTAACTGCTGCCGCCGTCGACAGCCCTTTGCTGACCCCCATTAATTGAAGAGGGCTGACTCATGCGTCCAATGATCATGTTTTCCAACGTCAACAAGTGGTACGGCGAGTACCAGGCGCTGACCAACCTCACCGCCCAAGTGAACACCGGCGAAGTGGTAGTGCTGTGTGGGCCGTCGGGCTCGGGCAAGTCAACCCTGATCCGTACCGTCAACCGTCTGGAAGACATCCAGAAAGGCCAGATCCTGTTCGATGGTCAAGACGTGAACGGCACTGATGCGAACGTCAATCGCCTGCGCAGCCGGGTGGGCTTCGTGTTTCAGAGCTTCAACCTGTTCCCGCATCTGTCGGTGCTGGACAACATCATCCTGTCACCGACCAAGACCCTGGGGCTCAAAGGTTCGGCTGCAAAAGAACGCGCCATGCAGTTGCTGGACCGTGTGGGCCTGGCGCACAAGGCGGGGGCTTATCCGGCGCAATTGTCCGGCGGCCAGCAACAGCGAGTGGCGATTGCCCGAGCCTTGGCTATGGAACCACCGGTGATGCTGTTCGACGAACCCACCAGCGCCCTCGACCCGGAAATGGTCGGCGAAGTGCTGAGTGTCATGAAAGGCCTGGCCAAAGACGGCATGACCATGATGTGCGTGACACACGAGATGAATTTCGCCCGCGAAGTCGCTGACACCATCTGGTTCATGGACGCCGGGCAGATCCTGGAAAAAAGCGACCCAGAGAGCTTTTTCAGCCAACCCCAACACCCTCGCGCCCAGCGCTTCATCGCTGACCTGCGCGCGCACTGATTATTAAAACTGCCGCTGGACCTGCTCTTAACTCATCCTGAATTTCTGGAGTTTCCCATGCGTATCAAGCATCTGTTCGCCGCTGTAGCTTTGAGTCCTTTGGCAGTCACCGTCGCCCACGCCGATCAACTGAGCGACATCATGGCCAAACAGTCGTTGAGCTGCGGTGTGTATGCCGATGTCCCGCCGTTCTCCGCGCCGGACCCGAAAACCCGTGAACTGGTAGGCATGGACGTGGACCTTTGTACGGCGCTGGCAAAGAAGCTGGGCGTCAAGCTGGAGCTCAAGCCGATGTCGGTTGAAGCACGGGTTCCCGAAGTAAAAATGGGCCGCGTCGACGTGCTGTTCGCCAACCTGGCGTACACCAAAACCCGCGCCGACCAGATCCAGTTCAGCGACCCGTACTACATCGCCAAGGAAACCCTGGTGGTTCACGCGGTCAACGCCGACAAGGACAAGGCGTTCTTCAAAGGCAAGCGCATCAGCTCTACCAAGGGCTCGACTTCTGAACAATCGATCCGTATCGCCGAGGCCATTCCAGTGACCTTCCAGGACACCGGCTCGGCCTACATGGCGTTGCAGCAGAACAAGGTTCTGGGCCTGGTCACCAACACCATGACTGCCATCAAACTGGTCAATCAGGCCAAGGCGTCCGGCATTGAACTGGCCATTGCCAAAGAACCGATGGCCCTTGAGCCGATTGGTGCAGGCATGCGCAAGGATGAGCCAGCCTTCCTCGCCAAGGTCAACGAATCGCTGAAAGCCATGGACGATGCTGGCGAGATCGACGCCATTTGGGAACGCTGGATCGGCCCGAACACCGAATACAAAATGGTCCGCGAAGACAAAGTGCAAAGCTTGAGTGCGCTGAAGTTTGATCCTTTGCCGTAATGGTTGGATTCCCTAGGCTGAGTGTGTGGCAGATTCTTTTTCTACCTGCTAGCTGAGACCTTTGTGGGAGCAGAGCTTGCTCGCGATAAGGCAGGACGCGGTCCAATTTAGATCGCGTCCAGCCTTATCGCGAGCAAGCTCTGCTCCCACTGCGATAGAGGGTGGTCAGTCTCCTACCGATACCCCCGCGCCTGCAAATCAAACAGCTCGGCATAGCGGCCACCCGCAGCCACCAGGCTGGCGTGATCGCCCCGCTCCAGCACCCTGCCCTTATCCAGCACCACGATATGGTCCGCGTTACGCACACTCGAAAAACGATGGGAAATCAGCAGCGTCATGCGCCCCTTGGCGTACTCGCGGAAGTGATCAAATACCGCTGCCTCCGCCCCGGCATCCAGTGCAGCGGTCGGCTCGTCCAGAATCAGAATGTCTGCGTTACGGCGCATGTAAGCCCGGGACAAGGCGATCTTCTGCCACTGCCCGCCTGACAGCTCCTGCCCGCCTGCAAACCACCTGCCCAGTTGCGTGGCATAGCCTTTGTCCAGCTGCTCGATAAACTCCGCTGCCATGCCTTGGCTGGCCGCCTCGCGCCAACGATTCTCTTCGCCAAACGCATCGATATCGCCAACACCCAGGTTTTCGCCAACCACGAACTGGTAGCGAATGTAGTCCTGGAAGATGACCCCGATGCGTCGTCGCAACGCATCTTCGTTCCAGTCATTGAGGTCACTGCCGTCGAGCAGGATGCGCCCCTGATTGGGCCGATACAGACGGGTCAGCAACTTGATCAGCGTCGTCTTGCCGGAGCCGTTTTCGCCAACCAACGCTACGCTGCGACCGGGCATCAAATGCAGGTCGATGTTCTCAAGCGTTACGTGACTGGAGCCCGGATAACTGAAACTGACACCTTCAAACCGCAAGCCATCGCCAGGCGATATACCTGCGGTCACATGACCGGTTTCCACCGGCACGGGTTGCCCAAGGTATTCGTACAGATCGGCGAGGTACAAACCGTCTTCGTACAGTCCGCTGATTGCGCTGAGGCTGCTGCTGACTGCGCTTTGTCCCTGTTTGAACAACACCAGATACATGGTCATCTGCCCCAGGGTGATCTTGCCGTGCACCGCGTCGATCACGATCCAGGCGTAGGCCAGATAGAACGCGCTGGTGCCCAACAGCCCCAGCAGAAAGCCCCAGCCATCGCGACGCAGGGTGAGCTTGCGGTCTTCGGCGTACAGCCGCTGGAAGGTGTCGCGATAACGCTGCATCAACAAGGGGCCAAAACCGAACAGCTTGACCTCCTTGATATAGGTTTCATGAGAAAGCAGCGTCTCGATGTAATTCTGCTGACGGCTTTCCGGAGCGCGTCGGGTGAACAGTCGAAACGCATCACCAGAGAAATGCGCCTCGGCGAAGAATACCGGCAGCGCACCGATCACCAGAATCAACAGCGCCCACGGCGAAAAGTGCACCAGCAGAATGCCAAAGCTGATCAGCGAAATCAGGTTCTGGATCAGCCCGAGGGATTTGGTCACCAGTGCAAGCGGCCGGGTCGAGGCCTCTCGACGAACCCGCACCAGCTTGTCGTAGAACTCGGAATCCTCGAACTGGATCAGTGACAGGGTCTGGGCTTTCTCAAGAATCAGTGTGTTGACCTTCTGGCCCAACTGCACCCGCAACAGCGATTGCTGCACGGACAATGCGCGCTGAGTTCCGGCCAGCAACGCCAACACCCCGGCCTCCATCAACACATAACGCAACACCGGCCACAATGGCGCCTCGCCAGCGGCCGCGTGCAATTGCATGGCGGCGACCACGGCATCGACGATACGCTGACCCAGCCAGGCGGCCAGCGCAGGCAAAATACCGGCCATCAGTGTGGCAACGATCAGGCCCAGAGACAGACCACGGGAGGTGGTCCAGACCAAGCCCATGGCACGACGCGCTTGATCGAGAAAAGCGGTGAAACGACTGACAACAGGCATGCGTGGGGAGACTCTGAAAGGCTGAAATGAAAACTTGCTGGCGGTGACATTTGGAGCTCACGAGCACCAAACCACATACAAACTACTGGATTGAAATGTATCTCCTGTAGGAGCGGCCTAAGGCTGCGAAGCATTTATCCTGACAGATCGCGATCGCAGCCTTCGGCAGCTCCTACAGATCCTGTTTTTGCTGCGCAACAGCGTGATTTCAGGTACATCGCTCCAGGTACTGAACATGTTAACGGCTAAGCTCACATCATAAGCTCTGAGGACGTGCAACATGGAAGACACCTACGATTTACAGCGGTTCGTCGACGCACAAGACCCGGTGTTCGCAAAAGTGCTCGAAGAGCTGAGCGCTGGTCGCAAACACAGCCACTGGATGTGGTTCGTTTTCCCGCAGATCATTGGCCTGGGTCGTAGCGAGATGGCGCGCCGTTTTGCGATCACTTGCCTGGACGAAGCCCGGGCCTACCTTGCCCACCCGATTCTGGGACCGCGTCTCGAACAATGCGCGACGCTCATCGAACCCCACACCCAATGGACCGCACGACAGATATTCGGCTCGCCGGACAATATAAAACTGCAGTCCAGCATGACTCTTTTCGCTGCCGCAGCGCCTGAGCGCAAAGTTTTTCAACGCGTCCTCGATACGTTCTTCGATGGCCGCCAGGACACATTAACGCTCGAAAGGTTAAGCAACAAAAACGACTGAACCATCAGAAGGCCACTAATGTCATAACGCTACCAAACCTTGGAGCGCCCTATGGCAATTAGCCGACATTTCGAGATCCGCTACTGGATCCACGGGCAACTGAAACTGTTCGTACAAGCTGACTCACAAATGACCGACACCGATGCCTGGTACTACGCCTGCCTGCACGCGGGTATTGGCGTGTTGCACAATCTGTCGCCACCTCCCGAGGAGATCGTCCTGCTCAAGCATCACGCGCAGCGTGCGGGGCTGACCGACGTCAGTTGGCAAGAACTCCCCTAGCGCCCTGCCCGCTGCACGCACCGTTCACGTCGATCATCGACACGCTCGGCAAACCAGGCGGTTGTCAGGTCACGGGTGATCTTCGGGCTTTGCAGCGTGATGCCCGGCAGGATCGCCCGGGGCAACGGCTTGCCTGCTGTCTGATCGGCAAGCCTGAATACCCGCTCGTACACTTCAGTCTCCTGAAATTCCAGCGTGTCTCCTTGTTTGAGCTGGCTGAAAATAGCCGAATTGCTCATGTCCAGACGCTTGCCCAACGTGCGAATCGCCAGCTCGGTGGCGCCCGGAGACGTCGAATCGTAGCGGATCAGGTCACCGTCCAGCGCCAGTTTGATACCCGTGGCGCGGCTGACAGCGCTCTGGAAGGCGGCATTGCGACTGGCGTACCAGCCGGCGTTGAAATCGGCGAAACGGTAGAGAGACTGCGGGTAATCAGCCGGGTAGCCGAGCAAATGGGCGATCCCGAAATACATGCCGCCACGTCGAGTGAATACTTCACGGCGTATCGTCCCATCAACCGGATAGGGATAACCCTTGGCCTGTTTCTCGGCGAAGGCGATGCTGACTTGCATCGGCCCGCCAGTGTGCACCGGGTTCAGGCTGCCGAACAGGGTCTGCCCCATCGGGACCATGCCAATGAAATCATCAAAGAGAGCGCTCAGGTCCTTCTCGGTACGCGCCGCTTCCAGCCGCGCAGCGTAGGTTTTGCCGTTGGGCGAACGAATCTTCAAGGCACGGTTGATGAGCACCTGAGGGATATGCAAGCGGGCGGCACGACGATCTATTTCACCACGAGCGATTCTCGCCATTCCGGGTACAGCCGGATCAACTTGATAAGTGGACTCCTGCTCGGTGACCGCCAATACAGAACACAGGTTTTCCGTGCTGGGTTCCAATTCCTGGGCTGTAAAAGCGGTCTGGATATCCGCAGCCCAGCCCTCCCGGTCAGGGGTTTTGGCGGGCATCAGACGCACGATCTGCGCACGTATCTGGCCCGGTGTCAGCTCAGGTGCCTGCTGGCTGCGTTGTGTGCCGCACGCCGCGAGCAACAGGCCGCCGAGCGCGATCACGAGTGGCTTGAATACGCCTGGAACACGGAGCGAAAACCCGAAAACCGGCAGCATTGATCGATTCAAAAGCATGCGTCCCCTGGGGCTACTGAAATTGGAATCAGCCTGATGGCGACTGTTTCGAACTCAATAGACCCACGCAGAAGCGCGAATGCTCGGAGATTTACCGTATTCCCATGAAGGGGCGGTCAGAACACCGACCATTCAATACGCGAGCTGAGCTTTTCCAGTGCCGCCATGCCCGCAAGAGAGTTGCCCGCGGCATTGAGCTCAGGCGACCAGACGCACACCGTAAAACGCCCCGGCACTACTGCCACGATGCCTCCACCTACCCCGCTCTTGCCGGGCAAACCGACTCGATAGGCAAAGTTGCCTGCCTCGTCGTAAAGCCCGCTGGTGGCCATGATCGAATTGAGTTGCTTGGTCTGCCGCGCACTGAGGATTTGCTCACCGCTGTGCACGCAATATCCCTGATTGGCGAGGAAGCCAAAGGCACGCGCCAGATCGACACAACTCATGCTCAAGGCGCAGTGATGGAAGTAACTGCGCAGTACCGCTTCCACCTCACCATGGAAGTTGTCGAAGGATTTCATCAGATAGGCAGCTGCTGCGTTGCGTGAACGGTGCTGGTATTCGGATTCGGCGACTTTAGAGTCGGAAATAATCTCGGGGTTACCGCACAGACGTCGCACAAAATCACGCATGGACAGCGCTGGAGCGGCGAAGCGCGACTGGTTGATATCGCAGATCACCAAGGCCCCGGCATTGATGAACGGGTTGCGTGGTTTGCCTCGTTCGAACTCCAGTTGCACCAGCGAATTGAATGGCTGGCCCGACGGCTCGTGCCCCAGGCGCTGCCAGATGTCCTCACCTGAGTGGCCAATGGCTTGAACCAGGCTGAAGACCTTGGAGATACTCTGGATCGAAAAGCGCGTCTCGGCATCACCTGCGCAATACAGCTCACCGTCGTTGCCATATACGGCAATACCCAATTGATTAGCAGGCACCTCGCCCAACGCCGGAATGTAGTTGGCGACCTTGCCCATTCCAATCAAAGGACGTACTTCGTCGAGTATCTCGTTCAGCAACTTCTGCATGGATGCGCTCATTGTTTTCAGGACCGCATGCTAGACGATCAATGGGCGCAGCGCATCACACAGGTTACCGCTGACTCGGCCGCGACAGAGGACGTGTGGGAGCGCACGAGCACCGCGTGGCCGCGATAGCGGTGTATCAGACAGACCGCCACCGCTGGCCTCGTAACCTCAGTGACCTCCTACAGATTTGGGTCAACTCAGCGATTTGCTGGCTCAAGCCCCGGCGCCCAATTCACCGCGCCGGGATTCCTGACTCAACAAATCCCGCCGCCAGGCGCGGTAGCCGTAGAACGCCAGCACCACGAAACCTGCATATAAACCGGCAGTCAGGTCCAGATCACGATGCAGGTACATGCCGACATACACGCAGTCGAGGACGATCCATAACCACCAACTGGCCACGTACTTGCGGGCAGCCCAGACGCTGGCGACCAGGCTGAAGGCTGTCAGCGAAGCGTCCAGCCACGGAACGACCGCGTCGGTAAAGTGCGCCATCAGCCCTCCGAGAAGCACGGCTGCCAGCGCTCCGACGATCAGGTTCAACACAGCTGTGTTCAGCGGCAGACGTGCCACATGCACCTTGCCATCGTCCAGCCCACCCTGACTCCAGCACCACCAGCCGTAGCCTTGAAGGAAGGCAAAAATCACCTGCAGCAACATGTCCGAATAAAGCTTTGCGTCGTAAAAAATCCACGCATACAGCAACACCGCCACCACACTCACTGGCCAGCACCAGCGAATACGCTGGGTGGTGAGCCACACGCCGATGATGTTGATGACCACCGCAATGATTTCCAGCGTTGACATGGTTTGCCCCTCGGTCCACTGGCGCCGGGCGCCAGCCTGGACAGCCTTGGCTGTGAAGTTATTGCTGGAGATCCAGCGCCTGTTGTTTGAGCTCGCGTTTACGCGTCATGGGCAGGTCTTCCTGATCGCCATAAGGTGCGCTGTACCATTTGCCATAAGTCGGATTGGGCAACAGGAACCAGCGTTGCCCCAACCAGGAAAGATAAGGCTCGGCCGCCTTGCGTTGTGCCGCAAGGTTATTGCCCCCGGCCTGAACGAAATCGCCAAACGAATCCCCCACCAGCATCAGTACCCGTGCGTGACTGGCGACCCATTGGCGGCGACAGGTTTTACCGTATCCGTCTTTTTCACAGCCCCCCGTGGGGGTTGCAGCAGCCAATACCTGCTGCGAATCGCTCACCGGAAAGCCTCGCAGGCGAAGGTTTTTCACTGTCGCCGCTACTTGCGAATGCTCACGGTTGGTCAGGTAATACACCTTCACGCCGCGTTGGGTAGCGGCTTGAAGGAAGCCCACTGCGCCCGGTAGCGCCTGGGCTTTGGCCTCGTCAACCCACACATTCCAGCGGTCGTAGGAATAGATCTCGTCGTTGCGAATATCACGGGCATTGAGCGGGATGTTATCGAGCAAGGTTTCGTCGATATCGACGATCACCGCGGGCGGCAGGCCAGTCAGGTCACGTGGTGGTTGCGCCAAGGCGTCCCATTTCGGGTCAGCCAGCGCGACATCCAGTTGCCGGGTGGCGCTGTCGAACACCTGCCGATAAATCAATTCGTGCTCGATAGACGTTTGCGTCCACAGCACGGCGTCCAGTTGATCATTGGCCGGAGGCCGTTGCTGACACCCAACGAGTGCAGCGCATACCAACAGCGTGCCACTTATAAAAAACTTGCTCATGCCTGACCTCAGAAATTCACAGTGGCTGACAACCGCGCAGTCCGTGGCGCGCCCGGGAATAGATAACCATCGCCCGCAGACTCGCCTACATCACGCCAGTAACGTTTATCGAACAGGTTATCCACGGTCAGTCGCAAGACCGTGTCATAGCCCTCGACCCTGGTGCTGTAGCGTCCGCCCATATCAAATACCGCGTAGTCATCAACCCTCACGCTGCCCTGGCGGTTGGCGTACTTGCTGCCGCTGTACTGCACGCCACCCAGCAATGCCAGACCGTTGAAGCCGGGAATGCTGTAGTCACCGTGCAGCGCGGCACGGAGCTTGGGAACGTTGATTGCCTGATGACCGTCGTAGGCCTCGGTGCCACTCCCAGTGACACGCGCCCGAATCGCGGCGACGCTGGCCGATACTTGCAGATTCGACGTCACACGACCATTGGCTGACAGTTCAAGGCCGGTATTTTTCTGCTTGCCTTGCTGAACGTAGGTCAGGGTCCCATCGTCGTTGGGACGGTTGTACTGGTAGTCCTGTGTGATCTGGAACAGCGCGGCAGTCAGGCTCAGATTTTGCCAGTCGTGCTTGGCACCCAGTTCGATCTGCTTTGAGGTGGTCGGCGGCAGAATCTCATCGGCGTTGCTGCTGAACCAGGACGCTTCGCCTCCCAGCGATAATCCTTTGCTGTAGCTGATGTACAGCGACGTGTCCGGGCGTGGTTTGTAGATCAGCGCAGCCTGAGGCAGAAACTCTGCGCGCTGGGTGTGCCGGGTGGTGGCGCCTGTGCTGTCGTAGCTTTCTTCATCAAGGCGAATTTGCCGACCGCCCAGCACCGTTTGCCACTGCTCGTTGAAGCTGATTCTGTCGGTGGCGAACAGTCCATATTGACGACTGTCCAGGCGGCGGTAGGTGTGACCGAGTTCGCCAGGCGCGGGCTCGAATGTGTCGGGAGTGCTGCCGATGGTGCCCGTGCCAATAAATTTGTTAAACGACGCGCGACGATCCACCAGACGACGGAACGCCGTGGTCCCAAACGTCAGGTCATGCTTGAGTACACCGGTGTCGAACTGCCCGCTGATAGCGGCCTGCGCCTCGTCGTTGCGGCGGGTATCGTCAGGGCTGCGATAGTCCGAAATATCGTACTCACCTTCAGGGCTGAAGTAATTCGCCACATCAATCCCCGAGCAACTGGCCGAGCCATAGCAGCCCCAGGCAAAGGTGCTGTAGTCATCGATCACCACACGGCTGCGCGAGGCGCTGAGGCTGGCTTTCCATGAGTCGTTGAAGCGGTACTCATAAAGCCCGTCAAGATTCAGCGACTGAATGCCCACCGGATTGGACCAGCTCTGGTAACCCAACAGGTCTTTGGGGTCCGGATTGTGGGGCACCGTGGTGCCGCCCAGTAACTGGTAACCCGGTACGGAGCGCTGTTCGCGGTTCTGATACTCGGCATTCAGTTGCAGCAGGCTGTCGGGGCTGATGTTCCAGTCGACCGCCAGCGAAGCAAAGTCACGTTTGCCGTCGGCGTGATCAGCATAGGAGCGAATGTCTTCATGGGCGAGGTTGGTACGAATACCCAACTGCTGCTCGCTGCCGAACCAGCCGCCCAGATCGGTCGCCAGATAGCGCTCGCCCTGTTCGTTGGTGGACACCGTGACCGAACGTACATTTTCCGGACGCTTGCTGACATAGTTGACCAGACCACCGGGCTCGGACACCCCGCTTTGCAAACCTGCCAGCCCCTTGAGCAACTCAACCTGCTGCTTGTTTTCCAACGCGACGTTCTGCTCGCCGGTGATGGTCCGGCCGTTGATCTTGTAGCTGCTGGCCGAATTAAGGGCAAAACCGCGCACCACAAAGTTCTCGTAGTAACCCACTGGCGCATAGCTCTCGCCCACCGAAGCATCGTTGCGCAGCACTTCACTCAGCAGACGCGCCTGCTGATCCTTGAGTCGCTGCTCGGTGATCACCGCAATGGACGCAGGTGTATCCAGCAAGGGCGCTTGACCAAAACCACCGACCGCAGCCTCACTGGCCTGATAGCCAGCGTCTTGCTCGCCGCTGACCGTGATCGCGTCCAGCAGCACGCCGCTATTTGCGGCTGTGCCGTTTTCTGCCCACGCCGCATCCGCCAGCCAACCAGTGCCCACGCCACAGGCCATCAACACACCAATTCTCAACAGATTTGGCGAAAACCTCGGCGCAGGTGACTCAGACGTTCGATAAGAAATAACCATGAAAGCTCCTTTGTGGGCGCTGTATACCGGCGCTTTATGCCGGGCGCAAGGGCGAGGCCTGCAAACAGTGCGTTACAACTGGAATTTTCAAGGAAAGAAGGCGTCAGGCAGGGACATACGATCGATAGGACGTAGCGCTGTGTCCATGCTACAGCGCTGTCGCGAAGCGTACGGGTGGTCAGGTAGGAGCCAACTTGTTGGCGAGACGTCGGACCTGCATCGTCAAAAACTCCGCCTCGCCAACAAGTTGGCTCCTACCAGATCTGCGTTTCAAATCCATTTCGGGGTGGCATAGAAAACCCATACAGGCCCTAAAAAACCATTGTCAAACCCGCGATTGACGCCCGAGAAACGGATGGCTCGGGTCGTTATAGCCCGGGGTCGACGAATGCCCGGTGACCACCAGTTCATTCACGAACGCCTCGTCTTCGGCCGTGAACGCGTAGTTCAGCGCAGGCTCATAATCGTTCCACTGCTCTTCCGTGCGAGGACCGGCAATGGCAGACGTGACCAGTTTGTTATTCAACACCCAGGCGAGCGCGAATTGCCCCGGCGTGATGCCCCGTGCCTCGGCGTGGTCCTTGACCCGTTGCGCCAGATTCAACGATTCGGCACGCCATTCCGTCTGTTGCAAGCGCGGGTCATTGCGCCCCGCACGGGTACCTTCGGCCGGTGGCAGATCTGGATCGTACTTGGCGGTCAGAACCCCACGGGCCAGCGGGCTGTAGGACACCACACCGATCCCGTAGTACTCGGCAGCAGGCAAGTGTTCAACTTCAATCTGACGGTTAGCCAGGTTGTACAACGGCTGGCTGGCGGCTGGACGTTCAATGCCCATCAGATCGGCAGTACGGCTGAACTCCGCGAGTTTCCAGCCACGATGATTGGACAAACCATAAGAGCGGATCTTGCCCGCACGGATCAGGTCCGACAGCGTACGCAGGGTTTCCTCCACCGGCACGCTGTCGTCTTCGCGATGCAGATAAAGCAGGTCGATGTAATCGGTGTTCAAACGCTTGAGGCTCGATTCCACAGACTGAATAATGCTGGGCCGCGAAGCGCCACGATCATTAGGTGCCCGGCCACCGGGATTAGGGTTACCGAACTTGGTAGCCAGGACCCAGTGCGAACGACGCTCGGCGATCAACCGGCCCACCACTTCCTCGGACACGCCGCCGTTGTAGTTATTGGCGGTGTCGATGAAGTTGATGCCCTGTTCAAATGCCTTGTCGACAATGCGCTTTGCGACCGCATCATCGGTCTGCTCACCAAACATCATGGTGCCCAGGGTAAGTGGCGAGACCTTGACACCGTTGCGGCCAAGGTTGCGGTATTCGATAGCGCTCATGCGTGCTCCAGAAATGGGTTGATGACTTCGGCGTTGAGTTGGCTCGCCTTGCAAGATACTCCTGAAACAAATGCAAAGGGATGCCAATCGGGCCTTAAGATTCAGATCCTGTTGCGCAGCAACCGGCCCTGTAGCTCACGATTACTGCGCGGCGGCCATGGCGTAATGTCTGATAGAACGCTATCGCGGTCTCGCTGTGCTCGTGCGTTCCTACAGGTCCAATATTTACTTCACGACAGTGTCAGAGACAAGCGGGCTGCACTTGCTGAGGAGAACCTTAGTCAACTTCAAGCTATTGAAGCCACCGGAGGCTGAGCCTTGTGCAGATTGAACAGCGTCACCGCCGGATCGCGGCGGTATTCACTGGGCGTGAGCTGCATCTCATAACGAAAATGCCGGTTGAAATTGGACAGGTTGCTGTAACCCACTTCGAAGCAGATATCGGCCACTGACATTGGCGTCTGCACCAGCAATCGGCAGGCTCGCTGAATTCTGAGCTTGCGCATCAGGTCGATGAAGCCATGGCCCGTAACGCGTTTGAAAAAGCGTGAAAACCCCGGCTCGCTCATGTGCAAGCGGTCAGCAATGACTGAAACCCGGATATCGCCCGCCAGTTCGGCCTGCAAGTATTCAAAGGCTTTGTGAATACGCTCGGCACTTTTTGCATCCAGGGTGGGCGCATAACACGCGCTGGCCAGAAGCCTGGCATCGGTCGGTGGCGCATTGAGCAGCACGCCCAGCAGTTGCAGAAACAACACCAGGCGCTGTAACCCCTGCGCAGGTCCAATGGCTTCGAGTAACCGCGCGGCTTCGATGGCCGTCCCGCCAGCGAACTCAATGCCCCGTCTGGCCCGCTCGAACAGGGACTGTAAATGGCCGAGTTCGGGCAACAACTGGCGCAATTTCAACAATGATGCGCCGTCGAATTGCAGGACCACATCGCGCCCCTGCAGATGTTCGTGCGGTGCAAGGTCCCCCATCCAGTCATGGGGCAAATCAGGACCGATCAGAGCGACGTGCCCGGCACCGAAAGCACCGATATAGTCACCCGCCACCAGTTTGCCGCTGCCGCGACGAATGAGATGAATTTCAAACTCCGGATGGTGATTCCACCGCGCCAATGAGTAAGGATAATCGTGTTCATACCAGCGAAAGCTCTGCTCAGGCTGCGGGAGGATAATCTCCAGTTCAGCCGGTGAGTGCTCAAAAAGGCTGGTGAGACTTTCAGCCATGATCCGCTCCTTTTTATTGTCATTGTGAGCCTGGTGATGACACTCACCATACGCCCCTCACCGCCCCCTGCTCCACCTCTAGCTGACCGGCGACTGATACTTTTTTAACCCTATGAGGGTTCGACTGTCGTGGTTAAAAAAGTATCAACACGCCGTCCCCATTGCGTTTGCCGGGGATTCTGGCAGCTGCTGTAATCGGCACGTAACCTCCTGCTGATCCGGATGTGATCAGTGAAGGCATAAAACAACAATAAGAATTCCGCGCCACAGGCGTGGAGTGGAGAGCATCATGCAAGTGATCCCGAAAGCACTCCTGCTGTCTGCCGGTCTGGCGTTTGTCGCGTCCAGTCAGGCTGCCGAAACCATCACCATCGCCACCGTCAATAACAGCGACATGATCCGCATGCAGCGGCTGTCGAAAGTCTTTGAAGAACAGCACCCCGACCTCAAACTCAATTGGGTGGTGCTGGAAGAAAACGTTCTGCGCCAACGGCTGACCACGGACATTGCCACTCAGGGCGGCCAGTTTGACGTGTTGACCATCGGCACTTATGAAACGCCGCTATGGGGCGCCAAAAAATGGCTCGAACCCATGAAGGACTTACCGGCGGACTACGATCTGGAAGATATCTTCCCCTCGGTGCGCCAAGGCCTATCAGTTGATAACACGCTTTACGCCCTGCCCTTTTATGGCGAAAGCACAGTGACGTATTACCGCACTGATCTGTTCAAGCAGGCCGGTTTGAGCATGCCGGAGCATCCGACCTGGACCCAGCTCGGCGAATTTGCAGCAAAACTTCATCACCCTGATAAAGAACAGTACGGCATGTGCCTGCGCGGTAAATCCGGCTGGGGCGAAAACATGGCGCTGCTGACTACCATGGCCAACAGCTTCGGCGCGCGCTGGTTCGATGAGCAATGGCAACCTGAACTGACAGGGCCCGAGTGGACAGCGGCCGCCAACTATTACGTCAATACGCTCAAGAACTACGGACCGCCCGGTGTTTCAAGCAACGGCTTCAACGAAACGCTGGCCTTGTTCAATAGCGGCAAATGCGCGATCTGGGTAGATGCGAGCGTCGCGGGGTCCTTCACCACCGATAAAGAACAAAGTCGGGTGGTGGACAGCGTCGGCTTTGCCCCGGCCCCGGTTGAAGTAACTGACAAGGGTTCTTCGTGGCTGTATGCGTGGTCGCTGGCGATCCCCGCTACCTCCCGACATAAAGACGCGGCCAAAGCCTTTATTACCTGGGCGACCTCCAAAGAATACATTCAACTGGTCGCGAAGACGGATGGCATCACCAATGTACCGCCGGGTACTCGCACCTCCACCTATAGCGAGGCTTATCTGCAAGCCGCACCGTTCGCCAAAGTCACGCTGCAAATGATGCAGAACGCCGACCCCGCGCACCCCTCGGCCAAGCCAGTGCCTTACGTGGGCATTCAATACGTGACCATTCCAGAGTTCCAGGCCATTGGCACATCCGTGGGCAAGCTTTTCGCCGCCGCACTGACCGGGCAGACCTCGGTTGAGCAGGCGCTGGACGCCGCGCAAAAAGTCACCGTCAGGGAGATGAAGCGCGCGGGCTATCCGAAAAAATAATCCACGGTATAGCTCTCGAAATGACCTGAATTTTGTGCTTTTTAAGGATGGATTGACATGAAACGACTTGAAGGTAAAAGCGCCCTGATCACGGGGTCTGCACGAGGCATCGGCCGGGCATTCGCCGAGGCATATATTCGCGAAGGGGCAACGGTTGCCATCGCCGACATCGACCTTGAACGCGCACGCGCGACTGCTGAGGAATTAGGCAAACAGGCCTACGCAGTAAAGATCGACGTCACTGCGCAAGCGTCCATTGATGACGCAATTACCGAGGTGGTCGGAAAAACCGGAAAGCTGGATATCCTGATCAACAACGCGGCGCTGTTCGACCTGGCTCCGATCACTGACATAACCCGTGAAAGCTACGACCGCCTGTTCGCCATCAACGTGGCAGGCACGCTGTTCACCTTGCAGGCAGCCGCCCGACAAATGATCAGTCAGGGAACCGGCGGCAAGATCATCAACATGGCCAGCCAGGCAGGACGACGCGGTGAAGCACTGGTCGGTGTCTATTGCGCGACCAAGGCGGCGGTAATAAGCCTCACACAATCGGCGGGGCTAAACCTCATCAAGCACCGAATCAACGTCAACGCCATTGCCCCCGGCGTCGTCGACGGTGAGCATTGGGACGGCGTCGACGCACTGTTCGCCAAACATGAGAATCGCCCGCTGGGAGAAAAGAAAAAGCTCGTTGGTCAGGAGGTCCCTTATGGCCGTATGGGCACCGCTGACGACCTGACCGGTATGGCGATATTCCTTGCCTCGCAGGAAAGCGACTACATCGTGGCCCAGACCTATAACGTCGATGGGGGCAACTGGATGAGCTGACCATCCGACTTTCCGTGTGACGGCGCACTGGAGGTGCGCCGCACATGGGGAGGTCTCAACATGCGCAAGGCACCTGATGGCAAGCAGCGCATTCACGATGAACCCGGGTGTTGGTCAACAAGCCCCAACCTTGGCACAACACTGCCTCGCACAAGCAAAGCACCCGGCGCCACCACAGCATTGGCGCCGATCCTCGTACCGTCCCCCACCAGCGCACCAAATTTTGCAACGCCGGTTTCGATGACCGCGTCACCGTGCTGGATCCGGATGTGCGCCCCCGCAAACTCGTTGCGATAGTTCGCAATAACGGCACCTGCCTCGATATTCACGTCCTGACCCAATAGTGAATCGCCCACAAAATTGAAGTGGGCGAGCTTGCTGCGATCAAGCATGAAGCTGCTTTTCAGTTCGCAGCTGGGACCGACAATGCAGTCGCTGCCAAGAAACACACCGCCGCGCAAATAGGCACCTGCGGCAATGAAACAGTTTGCTCCGATGATGACCGGCCCCTTGAGTACCGCGCCGTCTTCTACCTGAGCGGTTTGGTGAATGGCGATCTCACCTTGCCGATCATAATCAGGCCCCAGGTTTGCCAGCATCCTGCGTACAAAATTTTCGCACTGGTGCGTGACCTCCCAAGGTGAGCCGGCTTGCGTATCAACACCTAGCGCCTCCCAGTGCGTGATGAATTCTGAAATCGATATCCCTTGCATCCACAACCTCTTTGAAAATCTGAGTGAACCGTTGCCAGTGGTAGGCAACAGGCTCAACGAATGGTTGCAAGTGGTCGAAAGTCGCGAGGGCGACATTTCCATGTTGGATCGAGGTGGAGTCCTTCGCGGGCAAGCCTCGCTCCAACATAAGAGTAAAACCTGTTCACATTATTCATGCGTAGCGCTTTGCATCCGGGCACGCAGAAAACATCGCCCGGCAAAAAAGCAAAATTGCAGTGTGCTTCTTTCGTTCTTTCATACGTCGCAGGTTTCACTGTCTGTTTTCTATGTCTGGAGCCCCCAATGTTTTCGCCGAAACCTCTGCCCGCCGCGCTACTGGGCCTGGCCCTTGTTTGTCCGGCGCTGGCCGAGGCTCAGGAGATGGAGTTGGGGCAGGTGCTGATACGTGAGCAGGAGCTGAGCGGCGAAGACCTGTCAGTCGAAGACGCGAAAGAACACCTTGCCAAGGTACCCGGCGGTACCAATGTGATCGACCTGCGTCGCCCTCTGCAGGGCCGCGTGGCCAGCAATCAGGATGTGCTGGCGTATCAGCCGGGTGTCTATGCTCAGTCGGCGGGCAACGAAGGGGTGAAGATTTCAATACGCGGCTCGGGTATCAATCGCGCACCGGGTGCGCATGCCTCCGGGGTTTACGCGATGCTCGACGGCCTGCCACTCACAGGCCCCGGCGGCACGCCTTATGAATTGCTGGAGCCGTTGTGGCTCGACCATGTGGAAGTGCTGCGCGGGGCCAACGGCTTCGACCGGGGAGCCCTGGCGCTGGGTGGCGCCATCAATTACGTCAGCCATACCGGCTACGATGCCCCGCTGCTACAGGTGCGATACGTGACAGGTAGCCACGGCTATCAACAACGTCAGGTCAGTTCCGGGCAAGTGCTGGGGGACTTCGACTACTACGTGGCGATGACCGATGCACGTTCCGACGGTTATCAGGATCACACGGCCAGTCAAAGCCAAGGGGTAATCGCCAACTTCGGTTATCGCTTCAACCCGAACCTGGAAACTCGCTTCTATCTGCGCCACCGCGAAACCGACAACGAACTTGCCGGGCGTGTGACCAAAAACTCCATCGAACACAATGCCCGAGCGGCCAACCCCACCTACGAGTCGCGGGACTACAACCGCGATCAACCGGGCAGCACGTTCATCGGCAACAAAACTACCTGGTACATCGACGACGATTCGAGCATCCAGACCGGCCTCGCCTATCACGACTACCCCATGGACCTGCGCGAAGGGCCGAACCGCCTGAGAGTGGCTTACACCGACGTCAGTGGCACGTTCGATTACAAGCGTCGCGATACGCTGTGGGGTCTGGAGAGCAACAGCACACTGGGCCTGCGCGTGACCAAACACCTGCCCAACTCCGGCGCCAGCGAGTTCGTCCGCATCCCGACTGGCAACACCGCTAACTACGCGCCCGGCACACGTATTCGCGACTTTACCTATCAGGGTTCGGACACTGTTCTGCACGTCGGCAACGACCTGGAGATCGCCAACGATTTGTGGCTGACCACCGGCCTCGCAGCCATTTATACCCGCCGCGAGAGCGCCGTGACTTACCCTGATAACGGTGGCAAGACCAGCATGAGCGACTGGGACTATGCGCCTCGTGTGGGCATGCGCTACCAGTTGACGCCGGACGTGCAGGTGTTTGCCAACCTCAGTCGTTCGGTGGAGGGTCCTCATCCCTGGTCATTGATCTACAGCTCCAACCAGTTGTTCCCGGCAGGCAGCGGCGTCGCCACCGGTGCACAACGCGACCCGATCGAGCTGCGCAACCAGACCGCGACCACTCTGGAAATCGGCGGCCGTGGGGAAAGCGCGCTCGGCCAATGGAGCCTGGCGTGGTACTACGCGCAAGTGCGCCACGAACTGCTTTCGGTGCTTGCGGACGCCAATGCGACTACCCCCTACGAACTCAATGCCAGCCCCACCGTGCACCAGGGCGTGGAGGCCAGCCTGCTGAGCAAGCTGTGGTCCCATGAAGGGGGTGAACTGAGCTTGCGTCAGGCCTACACCTTCAGCGATTTCCACTACCGGGACGATGATCGCTTCGGCGACAACCGCTTGCCCGGTCTGCCCATGCATTACTACCAGGGCGAGTTGCGCTACGACTGGCCGCAAGGCTTCTTCGCGGCGGTCAACACCCAACTGGTCTCCAAAGCCGCGGTGGATTACGCCAACAGCTACTACGCCGATCCTTACGCACTGTTCGGCGCAACTGTGGGCTACAACGCAGCGAAGAACGACTGGCAGACCTGGGTGGACATGCGCAACCTGACCAACAAACACTACGCTGCGACCGTCACGCCGGGTTACGACGACCGAGGGCTGGACGCCGCACGCTCGACGCCGGGTGAAGGTCTTGGGGTTTATGTCGGTGTGACGTGGAGCCTGCGTTGAAGCCTGACCGCTGTCATTGAGCACTTTGAAGCTGCTAGGATTCCGGACTGTGACTGGCGCACTGACGGCTTGACGCTAAGGACTTCGATTGAATACCGCTGCTCTGCCCCGCCGCCCCGGCAATGGCAAAATCGCCCTGCTCGGGTTGCTGCAAATACTCTCCTGGGGCGGGTCGTTTTACCTGCTGGGCGTACTGGCTGACCCCATTGCGGCTGACACGGGCTGGCCACATCAATGGGTGTTGGGCGGTGCATCCATCGGTTTGCTGGTCGCCAGCCTGCTGTCCCCGCTGTGCGGACGACTGATTGCGAGCCTCGGCGGGCGTAAGGTGCTGGCGGCTCACGGATTGATTCTCGCCGCTGGCCTGTGGTTGATGGCGCTCGCCCCCTCGCTACCGGTCTTTCTACTGGCCTGGGTGATCATCGGGGTCGCCATGGCGAGCGGACTTTACGATGCGCTGTTCACGTCACTGGGCGCGACCTATGGGCTTGAAGCTCGACCGATCATTGTCGGGATCACACTGATTTCCGGGTTCTGTACCACCGTTATCTGGCCGCTTCTGGCACTGATGGATCACCTCATGGGCTGGCGAATGACCTGTGGTGTGTTCGGCACGGTCGTCCTGTTTTTACTCTACCCCTTGTATCGTTATGCGCTGGACGCCCATGTGCCGATGGCCGGGTCCCGGCGTACGACTCAGGGCAGTGGTACTCCGCTCGCGCCGTCCATTTACTGGGCAATGACCGCATTGTTTGCGATTGCCGCAGCCTTGATGACCTGTCTCTCGATTGTGATTCTGACGGTGCTGCAAGCCCGCGGGCACAGTCTCGCCTCGGCGATTGCGCTGGCCGCGATGATTGGTCCGGCGCAGGTGTTGTGTCGGGTCATCGACCTGATGTTCAAGCGTAAGGCCCCGATGTTCACCGCCCTGCTCTCCAGCGGCATGACGGCTCTGGGGCTGTTGCTGGTGGACTTCGCGCCCGCTCTCGTTGCATGGGGGCTGGTCTGTTACGGCGCAGGTAACGGCCTGCGCGCTATCGTCAAAAGCACGCTACCGCTGGTGGTCGTACATCAAAATGATTACGCCGTTGTGTCCGGCCGAATGGCACGCCCGGCATTACTCGCCCAAGCCGTAGCGCCGATTGCGTGCGGTTATGTGATTTCGGAAATGGGCAGCGACGCGATGATCCATGTGCTGACAGCGATGGCACTGATTGCGTTTGGATTGTGCCTGTGGCTGGCGAGGCTGGTTGCACGGCGTACTGTTTGACAGACGCGTAATCGTGCGCGACTCGCTGCATATAACTCCTGATGGAACGAGGATTTCTGTTGGAGCGAGGCTTGCCCGCGAAGAACGTTAACGCAGCAGTGCCTGACACACCGCGCCGACTGGTTCGCGGGCAAGCCTCGCTCCAACAGATCCCGTTCGATCGCGGGGCTTCAGGATAAATGCTTCGCAGCCTTCGGCAGCGACTACAGAAACGCATTTCAAATTCAGGGGGTGGCCTGTGTTTGATGGGCGGGCATGCGTCGCGCAGCAAAACAGGCCACGGTCACGAAGAACCGGTTTCCGCTCACTACAATGTGTAGGAAATCCCCGCCTGAACGGTGCGTGGAGCACCCGGGTAGGCGTAGACGTTGCCGAAGGCGCCTTCTTCGTAGTGACTGTCGAACAGGTTTTTCAGGTCAAGGTTCAAGCGGATCTTTTCGTTGACCTTGTAGAAACCCTGCAGGTCCACCACCGTGTAGCTGTCCATCGAGAACGCATTGGCTGCGGTCTGGCCCGCGCGCTGATCGACGTACTTGGCACCGACTCCGAGCCCCAGGCCTTTCAGGCCGCCGTCCTGAAACTCATAGACGTTGAGCAGGCTGAAGCTGTTCTCGGGAATGTTCAGCAGACGTGTCCCGGACTTCAACGTGTTGTCTTTGGTCACTTCTGCATCCACATAGGCGTACCCGCCAATAACCCGCCATTCGGGGGTCAGATTGCCCGCCACATTCAAGTCAAAGCCACGGCTGCGGACTTCCCCGGCAGCGACGCTGAACGTGTTGACGACAGGATCAGTGGTCAACACGTTCTGTTTTTCGATCTGGTACACGGCTGCATCAACACTCAACTGGCCGTCCAGTGCTTCCCACTTGATGCCCATCTCGACAGACTTGCCCTCCTCCGGCTTGAAGCCACCGCCCAGGCGCGCAGCACCCGTGTTGGGTTTGAAGGAACGTGCAGCGTCCGCGTAAATGGCGACAGTGTCGGTAAGGTCGTAGATGACGCCCAGTCGTGGCGTTACTGCGTTGTCACTTTTCGACCAGGCACTGACACCCGGCACATAGGACTCGTACTCATGCTCAAAGCGTTCGAAGCGTGCGCCTGCCAGCACTTTCAAGCGCTCGGTCAGGGCCACCTGATCCTGGATGAACGCCGCGTACGTCTTGAGGTTTTCCCTGTCGTCAGTGGGCGTTCGGGTCAGCGCCGGGCGAGGCTGGCCGTAAACGGGATTGTAGATATCAATCGGGTAGGCGCCGACCGCGCCGTTTGAGCGTTGAATGATCGACGTGTAGTCGTAATCTTCGTATTCGATACCGGTCAGCAGGGTGTGATCAAACCCGCCCGTGGAGAAGTGCCCGGTGAGGTTCAACTGGGTGTCTTTAGACGTCCACTCCAGCTTGCGATAGTTGAAGTTACGCCCCAGCGTCCGGCCATCAGCGGCCAGGCCGTTGGCTTCGATGGCGTTGCCTTGCAGGGTACCGTCGAGCCACTGTGTACCGCCCCCGAGTGTCCAGTTGTCATTGAGCATGTGCTCAAAACGCAACTGCGCCATGTTGTTGTCATTGTGCAGTTTGCCAGCGTCTTTCTCGCCAAAGAACGTGTCCCGCGATGCGGTACTGGTTTGGGCCGGATACCGGGTCAAACCCCGGTCGAGAGGGTGATTGTTGCGCATGAAATCACCTTCGAAAGTCAGGCGGGTCGTGTCGCTCACCTGCCAGGTCAATACCGGTGCAACTCCGTAACGCTCGGTCTCGACGTGATCCCGGAAGGTGTCGCCGCCCTCGCCCACCATGTTGATGCGATAGGCCAGATTGCCTTCCTCGTCCAGTGGGCCGCTGGCGTCCAGCGTGCCGCGATGCATGCCCTGATCGTTGACCTGGCTGCCCAGGGTGACAGTACGCTCGGCCAACGGCTGTTTAGAGATCACGTTGAAGGTACCGCCCGGATCACCGCGACCATACAGCGTCGTTGCCGGACCTCGCAGGACTTCAAGACGCTCAATGGTATTGGCGTCGGGCATGTTCGGGTAACCACGGTTTATCGGGAATCCGTTACGGTAGAACTCCCCCGTCGTAAAGCCACGTACGGTGAACGTGGTCATGCCTTGCCCACCAAAGTTATTGGCCCGGCCAACGCCCCCCGCGTAATCCAGTGCGTCCTGCAAACGGGTTGCGCCGATATCCTCAACCACATCACGTGAAACCACACTGATGGACTGTGGCGTTTCATGAATTGAAGTATCGGTGCGTGTGGCACTGGCTGACCGTGTTGCCCGGTATCCATTCACCGGACCTTGGGGGTTTTCGGTTTCAGCAGTTCCGTTGATATCGGTCGCCTGCAGTTCTAGAGGCAGGTTTGCGGATGGGGTTTGTTCAGCAAGGGCAGAGACGGAGTACGCATTGAGGAGGCAGAGTGAAACAAGAATTCGACGCATGAACGTGCAGACCTTATAAGACACCGGGCACACCTGTAGCCCGGTCATATTGTCGGGCAATGTTACTACGACTCATTTCCATTCACATACAATTCTTATACAAATCGATACATCCGATTCTCCCTGCTCACTTGGCGCCTTATCTGCTCATCGCCTGCTGATGCCCCGCAAAATCGGGCCTGAGTTGCAATAAGCAGCTAGCATCAGCTGATTGCCCTTTAGCCCAGACCGCTAACACGAAGAGTGCCCACTCATGGAACAGCTCCCCAAGCCTTCTCGCTCCCCGTGGCATGCAGGTGAAAAAAAGCTTCACCAACAGCTCGGCGTGTCCGAGCAGATGGAGGCTTTTGGTCCGAAGATCATCCGCAATTACCTGCCTGATCAGCACCGGGACTTCTACCGGCAACTGCCTTTCATAATCGCGGGCGCGGTGGATTCAGAGAGCAGACCATGGGCAACCCTGATCGAAGGGCCGGAAGGCTTTGTCACTTCATCCGATCCAACCCACCTGACGCTGAAAGTCTCACCTGACCAGCAAGACCCTGCGGCTGCGGGACTGCAAACAGGCGATGCCATCGGCCTTCTGGGTATCGAGCTGCATAAACGGCGCAGGAGTCGCGTCAATGGGGTGATCACGCAGGCTGAAGATGATCGACTGGAGATCGCCGTCGAACAGGCATTCGGCAATTGCCCCCAGTACATTCAGCAACGTCAGTATTCGAGATCGCTGGAGGTTTCTGGCGATAAGCCCCAGCGCCTGGACTTCGCTGAGCTGAACGAGCGAACCACGATGATCATCCGGGATGCGGATACGTTCTTCGTTGCCAGTTACATCGATCACGCGGACCAGCAACGCTCAATCGATGTATCCCACCGTGGAGGACGGCCGGGCTTCATTAAAGTGGAAGGCAATCACCTGACCATCCCGGACTATGCCGGGAACCTGCACTTCAATACGCTGGGCAACCTTGAGCTTAATCCCAAGGCTGGATTGTTGTTCGTCGACTTTTCAACGGGCGACATGCTGCAGCTTTCCGGGCGTACCGAACTGATTCACGAAAGCCCGATGATCGCAGCCTTCAAGGGCGCGGAACGCTTGTGGACACTCGATGTGGAAGCAGTGATTTGGCGTTCGGCAGCCGTCTCGATTCGCTGGGCTTTCGAGGATTTCGCACCGACCAGCCTGATGACCGGCACATGGACAGAGGCGGATCGACGACTCAAGCAACACTGAGCAGCGCCCGAACTCATGACTCAGCCCCAAGCCCAAGGTGTTCCCTTAACGTCGAACCTTCATACCCGGTGCGAAACAGCCCCTTGCGCTGCAAATGCGGAATCACGCTTTCGACGAACTCACTGAAAGAGCCCGGCAAATACGCTGGAGAAATGACGAAACCATCGCAGCCGCCGCGCAGGAAAATATCCGCCAGTTGATCAGCAATCTGCGCGCCGGTGCCTACCAGTTGCGGCACGCGAACGCTGCTGGCGAAAATCCTGCCGAGTTCTTCCAGCGTGGTCTCGACACCCTGCATCAGCAACTTCTCGGCGGCTGCCGGATGAATCAATGGCGACCGGGCAATGTCTGCCAGCGTCGCCGACAGAGGGAATGGCGACAGGTCCACGTTCAACTGCGAGGCCAGTGTCACCAGGCCCAACTCAGGACGCGCCAATGCGTTGTGCTTGTCGCGTTTGGCGCGGGCCTCGGCTTCAGAACCACCAATAAACGGCATCACTGCCGTCAACACCTTGCAACTGTCTGCCGTACGCCCTTGTTGCACCACTTGCCCACGCACGTCTTCACGGAACGCCTGCATCGCTTTGAGGTGCGGATGGATGGTGAAAATCGCTTCGGCCCAGCGCGCGCCAAAGCGCCGACCGCGCCCTGAAGAACCCGCCTGAATCAACACCGGCCGACCTTGAGGGGTGCGCGGAATATTCAGCGGCCCTTCAACCTTGAACCACTCACCCTGATGCTGCACCGGATGAATCTTTGATGGATCCGCCAACACACCCGCCTCACGGTCCAGCTTCAGCGCGTCATGCTCCCAACTGCGCCAGAGCTTGAGCGCCACCTCGACAAACTCGTCGGCACGGTCGTAGCGCAGGTCATGCTCAAGATGTTTTTCCTTGCCGAACAAACGTCCTTCGCTGTCGTTCATCGACGTCACGATGTTCCAGGCGGCGCGGCCTTTGGACAAGTGATCGAGGGTGGCGAACTCTCGCGCAATATGAGCTGGCTCGTAATAGGTGGTCGAGCGTGTGGCCCCCAGGCCCAGCTTGCGGGTCTGGCCGACCAGATAAGACAAGATCGGCAACGGGTCCAGGCGCGTGGCGTCCTGGGCGCCGTAACGCAATGCCACATCACGGGAGCCGCCCATCTGATCACCTACGGCAAGACGATCAGCAAAGAACAGAAAATCGAATAACCCCTCCTCCACAACACGCGCAGTGCGTGCGTAATACTCGGGATCAAGGTAGGTGCCGAGGGTCTCGGGATGACGCCAGACCGCGTGACTGTGGATGACCGGCCCGGTCAGCAAAAACGCGGACAGGTGAATTTGACGGCTCATGTGCAGCTCCAGTCGAAGGGGTTGAACCTCACGCTACTTGCCTTGTGGCGCCCAGATGTTCATGCCGGAAGTTTTCAGCGGCTTGGGGATCAGTTTTGCGCCGTAATAGGTGTCGGCAATGCGCTGCTGCTCGGCCAGCTCTTCGAGCTTGACGGGAATGATGTCGTAGCTGCGACGGCTGTTAGCCAGCTCCACGGTTTCGACAGGGATGTTGCCCCACACCGGCGCAAGAATTTTCGCCGCGTCTTGCGGGTGCGACTTAACCCATTTGCCAGACTCGCGCAGGGTGTCGATCACCACCTGCAAGACCTCGGGGTGCGCTTTGGCAAAACTGGTATTGGCGAGATAGAAGCGGTTGTAGTTGGCCAACCCTTGACTGCCATCCGTGATGACCCGCACCTGATGCTCACGTTGCTGGGTGGCCAGAAACGGGTCCCAGATCGCCCAGGCATCGACCTTGCCGCTGGCAAAAGCGGCGACACCGTCCGGTGCTTCCAGATAGCGCGGGGTGATGTCATTCAGGGTCAGCCCGGCCTCTCTCAGCGCCGAGATCAGCAGGAAGTGACTGCCCGACCCCTTGGACACCGCGACGGTTTTACCCTTGAGATCGGCGACACTTTTAATCGGCGAGTCTTTCGAGACGATGATCGCCTGAGCACTCGGCGATGGTGCCTCACGTGCGTAGTAGGTCAATGGCGCATCGGCGGCTTGTGTGAACAACGCAAAGGCGTCAGCCACATCGGCGTGCAAATCAACCGCCCCGGCATTCAACGCACTCAGCAGCCCGCTGCTGAACTCATGCCAATTGACCGTAAAGCCCAGGGGTTTGAGACGCTCCTCCAGTTGGCCGTTTTCCTTGAGCAGGATCCACAGCGTGGAAGAGCGCTGGTAACCAATACTGATGGTCTGTTCGGCGTGCGCGGTTATCGCTGTGAGCATCAGCCCTGCCGCGATAATGAGTTTTCGTAGGGTCATGGAATCCTTCGCCTTTCGAGGAGGCGCCGACCGTCAGGGAAAGTATGGCCAGCACCCTTAAAATTCCATTTAATTATAATAATTTACGAAAACCATTGAAGAACCGTATAAACATAAGCTTATGCCGTTTGCTCAGTCAGTAGATCAGCCACCAACGTTTAATTGTTCCTCGATCAGAAGCGTGATGCCGCGAAAGGTGTGATGTCGAGAGGCGCAGGCTCACCCGCAAAAAGACTGGCAACAACTTGTGCAGTCATGGGTGCGGAAGCAAGGCCGACATGGCCATGACCAAAGGCATGCACAACGTCCTGCGTCGCCCGGGACGCGGCGATCACAGGCAACCCATCGGGTGTTGAAGGTCGATTGCCTTGCCAGCGCGATATCTTCAACTGCGCAGGATCGTCGCCGAGCCCGGGATACGTCTTCAACAAGTGATGCAGCAGGATATCGGCGCGCTTCCAGTCAGGCGGGCAGTCAATACCGGCGAGCTCCACCTGACCCGAAGCGCGCAACCCGCCCAGCGTCATGGTGTTGGCCATCTTGCCGTCCGAAGGCATTACCGGTATGCGTGGGCCGCTGGCAGGCTGGGCAATTTCGACGTGGTAGCCCCGCTCACTTTCCAGAGAAACCCTGTCACCGACACTTTTCGCGAGCACTTTGGAGTGAATACCGGCGCTGATGACCGCGCCATCACAGACAACCAGGCCCTTGTCTGTGCGCACGCTTTGCAAACGGGCATTGCTGATGTTGAATCCCTCGGCCCGCGCCCGGATCAGCTCGCCGCCGAGCGAAGTAAAGCTATTCACCAATCCCCGAACATAAGCGCCGGGATCAAGGCAATGCCCACCACTTTCAAGCAACACACCGAAGGTGTAACGGCGGTTCAGCGCGGGCTCGAATTCATGCAGCGCAGCAGCGTCCAGCTCCCACCATTGAATGCCATTGTCGCGCCGTAGCTGCCATGAAAAAGCCTCCTGAGCGAAGGCTTCACGGTCCGGATAAACGTACAGCAGACCGTCCTGACGAATGAGCTCCGGTACGCCGCACGCGGAGGCAAGTGCCAGATGCCGCGCAGGCGCATCGGACAACAACGTCGACAGGATCCCGGCTGTTCGGGCGGCCCTGGCCGGAGTAGCACCCGCCTTGACGAAGCGGATCAGCCACGGTGCGAGCCTCAACAGGTACTGCCAGCGAATCGTGAATGGCCCCTGAGGATCCATGAGAAAACCGGGGACCTTTTTCCACAGCCCGGGCATCGACATGGGAATGATCGAAGCCGGACTCACAAACGCACCATTGCCGTAACTCGCTGCCTGCTGGCCTCCCGGCTCTTGCGGCTCAAGAATCGTCACGCGGTGGCCGTCCTTGAGCAAGGCCAGCGCAGTACACACGCCAACGATGCCGCCGCCAATGACAACGATGTGCCGGGACGAGATTGCTGCGCCCTCTTTCATACTGGATGCACCACTCATCGTTCAGCCAGAATGCGCGCATTGCCACGCAGCGAGGCTTCACTGACAGAGATACCAAGGCCCGGTCCGGTCGGCACAATCACAGCACCATCACGGTTGGGGATGCGCTCCTCCAACACGTCTTCGGTCAGCACGTGATGCGGCATGTAGAACTCACAACCCAACGACATGCCCGGCGTTGCCGCAATGAACTGGGTTCCTGCGGCCAGCGCTACACCGCCCTCCCACAACGTGCCGCCGTAGGCCGGGATATGCACCGTGTCGGCGATGGCCATGATCCCCTGCGCCTTGAGAATGCCACCGGCTTTCATCAGCTTGACCGAGATCGCATCGGCCGCGCCGAGACGGATGATTTCCATCAGATCACGGGCGTCAAAACAGCTCTCATCGGCCAGAATCGGCGTGTCCAGCGCATCGGCAAAAGACGCCATTGCCGCCAGGCAATTACGCGGGACCGGCTGCTCGATGAAGGTCGGGCGGAACTGGTCGACGTCTCGCAGAATGCTGATTGCGCCAAAGGGTGCAAGCGCCTGGTTGTAGTCGAGTCGCAAATCAATCGAGTTGCCGAACTCGCTGCGCATGGCCTCTAAATGGGCCATGTCCTCGGTGTGGGGTTTAACCCCGGTTTTGACCTTGAAGATGCGATTGCCTGCCGGAACCATCGCCCGCATCCGCTCCATGTCCGCTTCAAAGTCCGGATCGGCAATCGAAAACGAGAGCGGAATACTGTCGCGTACTCTGCCGCCCAGCAGATCGGCAATGGATAACCCGCAGGATTTGCCGAGGATGTCGAACATCGCGGTCTCGATGGCGAGTTTGGCTTCACCGTGACCTACCAGAGCCGTGTCCATTGCCAAGGTGGTGGCCCGAATCGAGCGGATGTTTGCCCCGATCACCAACGGGCGAAGATAAGTGTCGATCGCGGCGAACGCTCCTTCAGCTGTGCCGGTAAATACCTCCCAGGGCGCAGCCTCTCCCCAGCCGACAATGCCGGAACTTGAAGTCAGTTCCACCAACACACGCTTTACGCTGCCTTTAACGTTGCCCACGCCCTGAAGACGCGCCATTTTTATCGGGCTTTCAATCAAGAAGACCCGAAGTCTTTGAATGCTTTCGTTGGTCATGGTCATGACTCCTCCGCCCGCAGCGCAGCCTGAATGCATCAAGGACTGGGCACGATTAATGTGTATTAAACCGGTCAAGCGCTGTTTAACGGGCGCCGTTACCTTTATGAAAGTGGTTTAGAAAGCTGCGCGTCGCTTCTTCGCGAGGGTTGTCGATCGTTTCGCGTGCAGGACCATCCTCAACCACGTAGCCGTCACGCATGAACACGACTCTATCGGCCACTTCGCGCGCAAAGGCAATCTCGTGCGTCACGATCACCATCGTCATGCCATCGGCCGCCAACTTCTGCATCGTGGCCAATACCTCGCCGACCAATTCAGGGTCCAGGGCTGAAGTGGCTTCATCAAAAAGCATCACTTCAGGTTCCATGGCCAACGCCCGGGCAATAGCCACGCGCTGCATCTGACCACCCGACAAGGTCTTGGGCATTTGCTGCGCACGGTCAGCCAGCCCCACCTTTTCCAACTGCGACATGGCCAGATCACGAGCGACGCTCTTGCTCAGCCGACGCACATGGACGGGGGCCTCCATCACATTTTCCAGCACGCTCATGTGAGGGAAGAGATTGAAATTCTGAAAGACCATGCCGGTGCGCGCACGAAAAGCTGCGAGCTCTTTGGTGCCCGGTGGC
The DNA here is from genome assembly GCF_055283875.1 of Pseudomonas sp. HP_14. Lineage (NCBI taxonomy): Bacteria > Pseudomonadati > Pseudomonadota > Gammaproteobacteria > Pseudomonadales > Pseudomonadaceae > Pseudomonas > Pseudomonas sp. HP_14. Next base: position 103,156 of record NZ_JBTOQI010000041.1, read on the forward strand.
CGACGCCCCTGACCGAAAAGGAACGTGGTATCCCCCACGCGGATTTCGCCTGCATCGGGTTCAACCAATAAATTGATCGAACGAAGCAGCGTTGACTTACCCGATCCGGATGGCCCGATCAGCGAGACTACGCCGCCCTCCTCAACCCTGAAGTTGATGTTCTTCAACACTTCCAGCGCACCGAAACTTTTGCGCAACGCAGTGATTTCGATCTTCGGTTTCGTGGACATTATTGGATGGCTCCGTGTTTCTTCTCGCGATAACGCACGATAAGGGTGAGCGGAAACAGGATCACAAAGTAGGCAACGGCCACGGCTGAATAGGTTTCGAGCGGCCGAAAACTGTCATGGGCAATCATCTGCCCCTGATACACCAGATCGGGCACGGCCAACACAGAAACCAGAGAGGTATTTTTGAATTGCATGATCGACTGGTTCATCAGCGCAGGCACCATGCGCCTGATCGCCTGGGGCAAGATGATCCGCCGCATCGTCAGCATCGGAGTCATGCCCAACGCCCCGCCCGCCTCGCGCTGGCCCGCTTCAATGGAGACGATGCCGCCGCGAATGATCTCGGCGTAAAACGCACCGCCGTAACAGGACAAGGCAAGCAGCGACGCGGTGATCGGCGTCATCTCGATACCCGCCAGAATCGGCAGCGCGTAGTAAAACCAGATCAACTGCACCAGCACGGGTGTGCAGCGGAACACTTCAGTGAACATCAGCGCGACGGCGCGCACCGGCGTAAAGCGCGACAGCAAGCCCATCGCCGCCAACAGCCCGATGACCAGCCCTCCCACCACGATCGCGGCGGTAAAGGAAACCGTCAGGCCAAGGCCTTCCAGCAACAGCCAGCGGTATTCCCAGAGCGCGGAGAAATCCCACTCGTACATTTCAAAACCCCATGTCACGTAACCTGATTGAAAAACTGCCCATCAGCAATGAACGGTGATCAGATTTCAAAGCCTTCAGGGAAGTCTTTCTGGGTGACATTAACCAGCTCCATGTTGCGCATGATCGCGTCCTTGATGAAGCCGTTGTCGCGGTGCTCGGTGATCCATGCATCGACGAACTCGCGCCAGGAGGTATCTTCCTCGCGCCGGAAGCCCGCATTGGACGTCGTGGAGTTCAGCGGAGTTGGCACGATCAACTGACCGATCGCCGGGTTCTTCGCGCGCAGGGCAAGCGCGAGCACCATCACCAGACACTGGGCGTCTACACGACCGGATTGCAGGGCCGCCGTCGCATCGCTGGCGGTTTTCAGGCGGGAGACCGTAGCGTTCGGCGCCAGGCGGGTGACGGCGCTATCGTGTGAAGAGCCCGCATCGACACCTATGCGCATCTCAGCGGTATTGAAGTCTTCCCACGTCTTCGCAGTCACCGACTTTTTGGCAATAAAGGTGAACGAGTTCTTGAACACCGGACCCGAGAAGTCGATGACTTTCTGGCGCTCTGGGGTGGGGTTCAACCCAAAGAACACATCAATCTTGCTGGCCTGCAGGTCCAGCACCGAATTGCCCCAGGTGGTTTCCAGAATAGAGAGTTTCACGCCCAGATCATCTGCAAGCTTCTGACAGATGTCGATGTAGAAGCCGCGCCATGGGCCCCCGGTCAGGCTTTTCTGATAGTAAGGCGCGCCATCGGCGATGGAGCCGATACGCAAGACGCCCGACGACTTCACACGCTCCAGCGAACTGGCTGCTTTGGCACTCAGTGAAACCAGCCCCGTCGACGCACTGATGACAGTCGCCCCAAAAAGCTTGGTAAATCTTCTGCGCGTAATCATGAAAACGTTCCTTTTTTCTGGGCCACTTGTGATGTTTTGGACTCATCATCTCGCGAAAATCTGGTTGGCAGTCGAAAAAAGACAGGTGAAGCAAATGTCGATTGGACAACGCACCTGACCGAAACCAGGCGCTGTTCGACTTATTGTTGGCAGATGACTTCTGCTCAGTGCAACACAAGAAAACTGTACTCAAGGTCGCTGTTACCGGACAGCGTAGAATGCTGCATGCCCGGCGTAAGACGAAGCGTCCAAACCAGACGCAGATTCTTACGACATATTGATGACACAAAGCTTTTTACAACTGAAGCCTTGAAAAATGGGGTCGTCATGACTAAAAATCATGGCGCCCTCACTCAGGATCAATGCCATGCGCCGATTTCTACCTTCGCTCTCTGCGCTTCAGGCATTTGAAGCCTCGGCTCGGCATTTGAATTTCACTCGAGCAGCGGAGGATCTGTCCGTGACGCAAAGTGGGGTCAGCCGCCAGATCACCAATCTGGAACAGTTCCTGGGCATGCGCCTGTTCGAGCGCTCGGGTTCGCGCCTGATCCTTACCGATGCAGGCAGCAAGTACGTCCAGGACGTGGTGCCGATGCTTAACCGGCTCGAAGAAGTCTCCATCGATCTGGTCCGCGGGCGCAAAGCGGATGCGTCGCTGATGATTGGTGCCAACCCTACATTCGTCTCGCGCTGGCTAGCGCCGCGACTGGAAAACTTCGTTCAGCAGGCGCCAGAGATCCCCGTCGAGGTTAACCCGATCGAAGCCGACGTTGACTTCAAAACGTGCCGTTTCGATATCGCCATCATGCGCGGCGCGGGTGCGTGGAACGACGCCAGAGCGCTGGAGCTGTTTGCCGAGGAGCTTGTGGTAGTCGCTTCACCCAAGCTGATCAGCGTGGGTGAAAAACGTGATCAGCTGGATTTTTCCACAATACCCACCTTGCAGAACGCAAGCCGACCGAGCCTTTGGCTGCAATGGCTGCGCGCATCGGGATGCGTAGGCACGGGGCTTATTCAGGGCGTACGGTTTTCTCAGAGCGAAATGCTCATCAGCGCGGCGGTCAGTGGCCTGGGCCTTGCAGTCGTGCCCATTCATTACGTCGAACGAGAGCTGCAACGCGGCGAGCTTCATATGCCGTTTGGCAAACCGGTGCGCTCGGGGGAGTCGTATTGGGCGGTCAGCCCCGAGCGCAAATCGCAAAAGCAACATGCGCTGCTTTTCCGCGACTGGCTGATGCAGCAGACGCGGCAGAGTCGAAGCTGATCCAGCGTATCACTGCTCTGCTTTGACTTCCGCCCACACCTGCGACCTGAGCGTTTCGATATCGGCGGGGATGGCCTGGAGTGCGAACAAGGTACTGAGCGTTTCGGCGTCGGGGTAGATTGCGGTGTCGTTGTGAACGGAAGCCTCCACCAGCGCCTCAGCTTTCTCATTGCCATTCGCGTAATGCAGGTAATTGGAAATGCCGCTGATCACCTTGGGGTTAAGCACGTAGTTCATGAAGGCATAGGCCGCTTTTTGATTGGGCGCGTCTGCGGGGATGGCCATCATGTCAAACCACATAGGTGAACCTTCCCGCGGTAGCGCGTAGTTGATTTCTACGCCCTTGCCTGCTTGCTGCGCCTGATGCTGCGCGAGCATGACGTCCCCGGAATACCCTACCGCCACGCAGATCTTGCCGCTGGCCAGATCCGTTATGTAGTCGGTGGAGTTGAAATAGCGAACGTAGGGCCGTACCGCGCGCAAAGCCGCTGTGGCCTTGGGGTAATCCGCAGCGTTTGTGCTGTCGGGAGGAAGGTTCAGATAGTTAAGCGCAATCGGCACAACGCTCGCGGCACTGTCGACCATTGCCACACCGCATTGAGAAAGCTTTTTCAAGTTCTCGGGTTTGAAGATCAAGTCCCAGGAATTCAGGGGCATGTCCTTGCCCAATACCGCTTGGACCTTGGCCGCGTTGTAACCGATACCGGTAGTCCCCCATAGATAAGGGAACGCATACGCATTGCCGGGATCGACGTTTGCCAACGCCTGAAGTAAAACCGGATTAAGGTTCTTCCAGTTGGGCAGTTGGCTCTTGTCCAGTTTCTGCAGATTGCCGCGCTCAATCTGGCGAGCCAGGAAATGACTCGACGGCACCACGATGTCGTAACCGGAGTGTCCCGCTTTCAGCGTGTCATCCAGAGTTTCGTTGCGCTCGTAGGTGTCGTAAGTGGCGGCAATACCCGTTTCTTTCTGGAAATTAGTCAGCGTGTCCGGTGCGAAATAATCCGTCCAGTTGAAAATCTTCACCGTTGGCGCAGCCTGACTCATCGACGTAACCAACATCAGCGGAACGAACGCTTTGGCGAACATCTTGTAGTCCTTGTTAAGTGTGAGAGTCCCACTGCGCGTGGCTGAACCGATGCTAACCGATTGACCTCATGCGGGAGGACAACATTTTAACTATCGCGGGGTGTTAAATAGCAAATACAGGCCTGATGCCGGGGCTCTCCTGCTTCTATTGGAGTTACAGTAGGGTTTTTATAAGCTGATCAATCGCGAAGGTAAGCTGAGCAGATGGCCGAATGGGAACGTAACAGATGGACGAAAAGGACTCAGAACTGGGCATTATTGATTGGCCTGCTGATCATCGGTTTTTTCATTGATGGACCATGGCCCGACAGCGACTCATCGAACCGCAAGCGAGTATTCAGCCCAGGTTTCATATCGCTGTGCGTGGTCGTGGCGACGCTTGAACTGGTGATCTTGAACGGGATGTATGGCGAGGGTCGCTAACGGATAGGGGCTTACCAGAAGAAGTGAAGACATTTGCCGTTTTCATTCACGTTTTTTTCACGCCCTGCCCCGTATGGTTAACCCAGCTCCTTCATGACTTTAAGCCCGTTGATCCCCATCGCGGGCTTTTCTTTTGCCTGAAATTCGGCTCTTTCAGCCCGGAATAACACGCTCCAGTGCCTCAATCAGCTGTGCGGAAGCTCTGTACAAGGGTGCGTGCCCGCGCATCAGTATTTGCGCGCTGCGACGGTAGGCAGCAGCCTTGACTTCGATATGGCTGCCTTCAGTTCTCACACTGACGGTGGTATCCAGTTTGCCCGCCGGATTCTCGATGCTCACCTCGATATCTGAAAACGAGGCAACAGGCTCAGCGATACCCACCGCAACCTTATGAGCAACCGTCCCCGGCAACAGACACGCAGCGGCAAGACAGCAGCCGCCTGAAACAGCCATCGACGCATGCCCCGTTTGCGGCGTGAAATAACGCACCGCAATATTGCCTCCCTGACGCGGAGCACCCACGATACAGACCTTGGGTATGGTCTCGCTTCGCTCCAGATCTGCAAGGCTCATAAGCTCACCATCGCGGCGGCGCAGGCGCATCTTGAGCCCTGCCTCAATCCAGACTTGCCTTAGCTGTGTCATGAACGTCAGGTCAGCTTCAAGCTCCGAAACGGGCTCATGACCGGTCTTGCCAAAACCCGCCGCATCGGCGATCACCATCGGCACCGCCACATCGACACACGAAACATCGTGTCCGGCGACCGTGTCGAGAACATTTCCAGTGGGCAAGAACGCGCCAGTCTTGTTCCCTACGGGCGACTGCAGAAACAGATCGACACTTGGGAACGCGCCCTGAACGCCCGGAATTTCAGCATTGATGAAACTCCCTTGCTCATCGCGATACATCCGCGCAAGCGTCACGACGCCAGTGTTGGTGTTCTTGATTGGTACTTCAAAGGTCCCGCTGGCAGGTGCCGGTATAAACCCTGTATCAAGGGCCCATAGCGGCAACGCAGAAGACATGTTGCCGCAGTTCACACTCCAGTCGATAGCGCTATGATCGCTGGCCAGTTGAGCGAGCGTGCTGACGATCTGTGGCCCTGCCGACGTTTCTTCGATCCGGGCCAGGAATACTTTATTGCTAGTGGCCGGGCCTCTGCCGAGGCCGGTGATCTGGCGATTACCTGGCTGATCGCCTGACAGTGGAACGCCCATCAGATGACGCAGCAACTCTGCACGCAGCCCTTCATCGCGGGGCAACAAAGGCTCCCAAATCACTACGCCAGTCGAGGTACCACCGCGCATATAGTGCACAGGCAGCTCCACCACGCCACATTGAAGGCGACTTCGAAGCGTGAACTGACTGGAAGATGAGGATCGGGATTCGTGCATGGAGTACTCCATCGCTATCGGTGCGTAGGCTGGATTATTTGGCCTTGCCAGATGCTTACCAGGGAGAGCGCATCCTACAGACTTGTACACCTGAAAATCGAGGTTCTCCCGACGACCCAGACTGCTTTACAGAGTGAGTTGAGTTGTCCTGGCCGCCGGGGGAACGCGCACACTTTAATCAGAAACACCGCCTCTGCCTTTAAGACAAATCTGAATAATGCTCCGCGCTGAAGGTCTCGCGGCATACATTTGACTGGTAGGAGCTGCCGAAGGCTGCGATGGCGGTGTGTCAGGGTAAATGCTTCGCAGCCCTCCATAGTTAGCGGTATACGCTCAAAAACTCCGGCCTTCCTAGTTTTTTAGCGTCGCACTGACTCATTCCGATTGCAGTTCGCGCAACTCACCGCCCTCTCGCTGCAAACGTTGCAGATACGTTTTGGCGTCGAGAATCTGATAAGGGAAGTACAGACCTGGCGGAGTTCGTGTCTGGCCGTCCAGCCCGAGCAGTCGCTCAAGAATCATTGCCACACTAAGCCCTGTCAGCACAGCAGCGCCTGCCGGATGCACAACGGCATGACGCGTGCGCAGTGGCTTGCCCTTCAGATCCTCGCCAGCGAGTTCAATGATGATCTCCGTCGACATCGCCCCCCCCTGACGACGGGTCGAGCTTACGCCAGTCGCCAGGTTGAACTGCACGTTGGGCGCCCCCGTTGCAGTCGCCAGGCCCACGACATCGATTGAAGAAAATCCTGAGGATTCGAAGGACGTACCATCCACAGCGTTGAAGCTGGCCTTTGCATCATCCCCTTCACGCCAGACATACACACCTTTGCGGCGAGTCAGCGCAGCGGGCAACATCCTGTTCAAGTGTTCAAAATCGGTGGCAACGGTCGGCCCGCCAGCGTCCTGCTCATCGACCAGCGCGTTGATGCATATCTCGTCCACCCGGCCAAATGACCGGGCGACTTCAAGCGTAGGCACGGTCGTGGCACCGACCAGCCATTCGTAACCGAGAACGATGGGCGCAGCATTAGGCGTGTGCATGTAGGCGGCTATTTCCGGTGCAATCTCGAAGATGCCTGAAGAGATACTGAGGTGCGGCACGCCACGCTTCTGCGCATAACGCAGCCCGGCAAGCGAGTGATCCATGTAAAACACCACCACGGCGCTGACCTGACGGTCGCCGAGCCCGAGGTCCTCTGCACCGGAATCAATCTGCACGCCCTGCGCGCCACCGATCTGCTCCGCTGCTTGCTGAGCTTTGCCAAGGTCTCGGCCGCCGATCAGCAGCGGGATATCGGGATGGGCCGTGCGCAATGCCTGCGCGGCGCGATGGCCAATAGCGCCAGAGCCGCCCATGAACAAAATAGGATTGAGTGACATCATCGGTTCTCCTTTAAGGGTTTACCTACCATTCGTAGATAGCCTAGCAAGAACCTTATTCGTCGTAACCTACCATTGGTAGGTTTAGTGGTTTCGAACATTTCCAAGTCGAGCAGCCAAATATAAGAGCGGTATCGGGCAGCTCAAGCACACCGATGTCCCGTTTCGCGGATAGGGCTTTGTGAATGGCTGGAGCAGTCGCCCGAAAAAGAACGAGCTGAAGCTCAGCCGAAAGAAAATCGCCGACGGGGCGGGAATGACGCCGGCTGACGTGAACTTGTATTTCAAGGGCATCAATCCCCTGAACACCAAGTTCGCAGCCGTCCTGTCGCGCATGCTCCAAGAGCCAGTGGAGAAATTCAGCAAGCGCCTGGCTGATGAGATCGAGTCACTCACCAGCACTGCGAGACCGATTGCGCCCCAGTCATCCGCGGACATCGTTCAGCAGATGCTGGCAAAGCATGGGAAGAACCTGTCAGACGACGCTCGGCAAAAGATCGCTGACGCAGCCGAGGAAGTGGCTTCCAGCACCAACGGCTCGAACGTCATTACCGTCTGGGAAAATACCTACGACTTGACCATCCAGTTGCATAGCCTCTGACCGACCATTTCCATCTCAAGATGATTACCGGCTGGGGTCAGTCGATGGCTCCGAGGACTAAGGACCGCGCCCCCCTGCTGGTTGACGCTGCAATCAGGGAGTTCACGGGCGACGGTATCTACCTCTTCTCCCACGACAAATGCTGTACGTGAAGCGCCTGCAGAAGAAAGGCAAGGATCGCTTGACCCAGAGGACATCCGGGTCGACGATACCCACCCCTTGGGTCGGGTGCTGTATGTGTGGAATGGCCAGCCCGTGTGAACCAGCGCTACGCGCGGATATCGAGTCGTAGCAAAAGGGAGAAATTGGCATTGCGTGCAGACATCGGAGATGTTTTTGAGCTGCTAAGGATTCTGGACCTTTGGGATTGGTGGAAGGATGCCAGGAGCGCACCTGAAGGGACCCGCCTCTATCGCTGGAGATACCTTGTTCAGGGTTTAGTCCTGCTCGTCGGGGTGCCTTTGGTCCTCGCCCTCCCATTATGGGTAATGTTTCTGTTTTTGAAGCCATGAGTTTGGATTATCTGAGGATACGGACTTGTAGGAGCCAGTTTGCCGGGCTTGTTCGTGTCAGCCCTACCCCAATCGCTTCATGGACAGCTCCATCTTACCCATAAGGTCTCTCTGCTCTTTCAGCGAGAGCACCAGCTTGGCGATGGATCTGCTGGTGGAAAGCTCAGACGAAGAGATCACTGCAACATATAGCTCGATATCTCCTGATGCGGGGTCGATGAGCTTCACCGAGAAACTGTCGTTTGCACTGACAACGCATTCGCACTTCGAGGGCAAAAACGCCGTTTCAAGAATTCGCTGGATATCTGGTTTTGAATACATCGTGCGTCCTCTGCTGACCCGATAGTTTCATGAAGAGTAGACAAGCTTGGGCGGATTTGTTGCAGATTTTGGTGCGGCCAAGCCTAGCGCCGAACATTTTCAGCCTGATCTTCACGCTTTTTTCACGAGCGGCCTCGTAATTTGAATGCAGGCACTATCAGGCCTTAGCCCGCTCCCCCATCGCGGGCTTTTTCATGTCTGAGATTTGGCTCTGAGGCAAGCGGAGTGTGCTCGCCAGTGGTGGCAAGGTAGAATCACCTTTCACCTATGGAGGGGATATGAAGAACGTAATTCAGGGATTTTTAGCTGCCGCGCTTGTTCTGGGGATTAGCGTGTTTGGCTGGACTCGCTACGAGACTCAATCTGAGGTCGACGCGGGGGCTGCGTACGCCTTCGCATTGAAAGGCACTCAGCAGAGGTCAAAAGCGAAAGGGCATTAGCGGCGATATCCAAACGCAAAAACAGCTATGAGATTGAGCGGCTAACCAAGCGAGCGACTGAAGCTTTCGACGAAGAAATGAAGGGTATTGAGCAAGAAATTACCAACATGCCGCGGAATCGAGAGCGCGTTCAAGCCATGCTGATTGCAGATTCCCGCGACGTCCAGGTGCCAGGAGTGAACGGCTTGAACCAAGATGTAAGATCCCTGCTTAGAGCCCTATACCCAGAATAATAGGGTATCCCCCGCCAAACGAGGCCCGCCACTAAGTGGGCTTATTTTATGCCTGATCAGAAAGGCACGGACTCCTCTTCTCTCTCCTTGACAGCTTCAATCGGGCGATCTCCAAGCGATATCGGTTCCCACCGTCACCGCGCCATCATGTCTTCGAAGGTCATATCCGGCTCGTCCGTAGCGCATAGAACCCCCATCGCTGCATGTGTACAAAAAGGACGGGAAGAATGGTCAGAAGATCGCGGCGCACGCGACGGAGGAAATGACGAAAAACTACCAGCGCGACCACTCGGAAATCGTCTGGCCTGAAGCGATTCCGGACCTGAATATCAGCGAAATCATCGGATAGTTTTGCGCATCTATTGCGCAGACACAAAAAAGCCGGTTGAGATAACCGGCTTAAGTGTCTGATTTTACTCAGAGAATATGGTCGGGACGGAGTGATTCGAACACTCGACCCCTTGCAGCCCATGCAGCCCATGCAGCCCATGCAGCGGCGAAAAAACACCTAAGCGCATGATATTAAAGGAATAACGCATTTATTCCGGGTGCAAATTACGAGTCATTATAGCGTTTCGCAAACCTTACAAATCAAGGGCTTGGTGGTGGGTTTTGATTGTCTCTGACCTTTTTCGAAGGTTTTGGGCACCACCATGTCAAGGTGACCGTGAGCATTCGCTAAGCTATTGATTATAAAAGGATATAGCCGTTAGCCGCGGCAACCAGAACATCGCGACCCACCCTATGAGAATCAATAACTTACACCTGTATTTTGCTACAGCTTTTCGCCGAATGTGCGGATTAGCAGGTGTAAGACGAACGCGCCATCCATGGGCATGTGGCGCTCATGGAGGGACTGCCCCCCCCCCCCCCGCGTTTTGCCGATTAAATAACCAAACGCTCAACCAACACCGTCTTCCCCTCTGTACCTAGGGATGCATCATGCATTAGGCTGCGTCTTTTCCTACGCAGCCATTCCTCGCCGCCTTAGTACAAATGGAGTTTTCTGGATGGATTCAGCTCCCCCCCCATTCCCCGCCGACGCGTTCGAGATATTGGCTTCAGCTGAGGCAAATCACTGGTGGTTCAGAGCACGAAACAGAGTAATCCTCTGGGCACTGAAAAAGTACGCCGGCAGCTTTAAAAGCTTTCTGGAGATCGGATGTGGTACGGCGTTCGTTCTTGAAGGGGTGGGCAAGGCCTTCCCTTCCGCCGAGTTACACGGTTCTGAATATTTCGAGGAAGGGCTCGTCCACGCCAGGAAACGATTGCCGAACGCCCAGTTCAAGCAGCTCGATGCCACAGCGATGTGTGAAGAGTCGCGCTACGACGTGATTGGCGCATTTGATGTAGTCGAGCACATTGAGGAGGATGAGCTGACGCTGAAGAACCTTGTATCAGCGCTGAAGCCAGGCGGAACGCTCATGGTTTCTGTGCCTCAACATCAATGGCTGTGGTCGCACACCGATGAAATCGCATGCCACGTACGCCGATATTCAAGGTCTGAGATGATTTCGAAGATAAAGGCGACCGGGCTTGACGTGCTCTACGCCACATCCTTTGTAAGCTTGCTCGTCCCGGTCATGTGGCTGTCACGCAAACAGTCTCAGGCGAGACACGATGATGACCCTCAGGCGGAACTCAAGATACCTCGCTGGCTGAATAGCGCCCTTGAAATGGTAATGAAGGTTGAGTTTCTGTTGATCCGGGCAGGTGTCAGTCTTCCTGTGGGCGGGTCACTGATCGTTATCGCAAGAAAGAAATAAAACAGAGCAAGAAAAAAGCCCGCAAACGCGGGCTTTTTTTTCAGTAAATTGGTACGAGCTTCATCCCTCCTCTGGCGTCCTGCCGACTGAAAAACACCCCGATCAACGTGCTACTCGTCACCCCGGCTTGGCCAAAGTCCCGGCGCTCGATCACTGTATATCCATACATACAATGAGCTCACCCACGGCGCGCAGACGAACTGCAACAGCGCCTTACCAAAGCGGATCAGCGCATTGACGACTTGGTGGCTCAAGTAGCAAAGCTACGGCAAGAACCGTGCAAGATGATAGTCGGGGACGAATTGCCATGACCACAATCAAAGAACGCCCCATCCTGTTCAGCGCGCCAATGGTGCGCGCCATCCTGGAAGGCCGGAAGACGGTCACGCGGCGGGCGGTTAAAGGAGCGGGCCTCAACTTTCTGGCTGACTTCACGCCTGAATACGTCGCGCTACCTGAGAATGGCTTTTGCCCATACGGAAAGCCCGGCGACCGGCTGTGGGTGCGGGAGACCTGCTTTATCAATGATTTCCGTGAAGGTGGCGTGCCCGAGGCAGACCGCGCGGACTGCCAGATCATCTACCGGGCCGACGGCATGCCGGACTGGGAGGGAGAAGAGGAGCTTATCCGGTGGCGACCAAGCATCCACATGCCGCGCTGGGCCAGCCGCGGCCTGCTGGAGATCACAGACGTGCGCATCGAGCACCTGCAGGACATCAGCGAAGAGCAAGCCAAGACTGAGGGCGTGCGGCTGTATACCGATCATGCGGAACTGGGTGATTGGTGGCACGTCGAGGGTATCGAGACCTACAGCGCTGATCCTCGTAAATCGTTCGAACTGCTCTGGTCCTCAGTCGGCGGCGACTGGGAGGCCAACCCGTGGGTCTGGGTCGTTGAGTTCAAGCGGGTGATGCCATGATTGACGCGACCTCCTACGGGAAGGAACTCTGGCTGCTATTGGCTCCTACTTTCGATCAAGCCACCGCTCTGGACGGATTCGGCGGGCACCCTGAAAAATCACAAGCCTACGCTGGCTTCATTGCTGCTGCGTGCGGTGCCATGTGCGCCAGCAGTGGCCGTGAATCTACCATGGCAGTGCTCGCCGCGATCGCTCAGCAGGTAGACAAGCTTCCGGCCGAGCCGAAGGTAACGCATTAACGGCACGCTTCACCGCACATATCTGATAACCCCTCCCCCTACTTCAAGCCTGCCGGTGATCGGCGGGCGAGGTATCACTATGAGCGAATTCAAACACACGCCTGGGCCTTGGCGAATCGTGAAGGGTTTCATGAATCAACTAGAAATCGAGTCGGACAACGAGCGCGACAATGCCGACGCAACGCAGGTATTCGTGATCGCCAGAGATATTGGCGGCCGAATACATGGCGAAAACTTCGACGACTACAGCGAGCGGGAGGCGAACGTAAAACTCCTAGCTGCAGCACCTGAACTGCTTTCTACGCTAGAGCGCATTAAGTCGCGGCTTGAGGCATTTCATGAGGGTGAGCGAGATATGAAGCAGCCAACTATCGAGGTGATGCTCGATATGACGCTGGCTGCCATCGCCAAAGCCACCGGATAACCCCTTCTGCCGCCATAGGGCGGCGTGGAGCAGTACATGAAAACAAAGCGCCAAGCAGTGCAGGCGCGCCGCGAACTGGTGAAGATCAGCGAGTTTCAGCGGCGCGTGTGGGGAGAGAACGGTACACCGCTTTGCTCCCAGGCTATCCGTAACCAGATCAAGAACGACGACCTTCCCGGCGAACGCGTGGGGAAGCTATGGTTCATCGACTGGACCTCCTACCAAAACGCAACCGGAAACGATCTGGTTGATTCGGTGCTCAGAGGAGCCGCCTAATGTCGCCACGCCCACGCAGCCCCAAGCACAAGGGGCTTCCGCCAAACCTCTATTCCAATAATGGCGGGGAGTCATTCAAGTACCGCCGCCCAGACACAGGGGCATGGCAGGGCATGGGCACGGACCGGCACAAGGCGGTCCAGGCAGCTAAGCAGCTCAACAGTCTGCTTATGGCGGGAACCGATCTGGTGTCTGGTGTAATGGGTCATACCCAGACCCTTTCAGCGTTTCTTGATACCTACGAACGTGAAATCCTTCCTCCCCGCGAGTTGGCAAAGGCCACGTTGACCCTATACAAAGTGCGCGCCAAGCAGATCAAGGCCGCTTTCGGTGATCAGCCCATAGATCAGATCACTATTCGACACATCGCCGAAATGCTTGACGGCATGACAGCGCGCGGCGCGAACCAGACTCGGGCTTTACTTGTGGACGTTTTTAACCACGCCGCTTCTAAAGGGCTGTGTCCTGACAATCCTGCCTCCTGCACCATCCCGAAAATCGAGAAGAAGCAGCGCAAGCGGCACACTATCGAGGGGCTGAAAGCGATTCGCGAAGCCTCCCCGGTGTGGCTACAGAATGCCATCGACCTGGCACTGATCACCGCGCAGCGCCGTGGGGATGTGCTCAACATGAAGTTTAGCGACGTGCACGATGGTGGCCTGCACGGAGTCCAGAGCAAAACAGAAAAGGCCAGTGACGCTGGCTGGATCAAGTTCGCCCTCACGAAAGAACTGGCGGCAGTTATCTCTCGGTGCCGCGATGACATCGCATCGCCGTACCTTGTCCACCGGAAGCCGGAGCGGAAAAAGCAGTCGCAGGCGCGAGGCAAGGCGCATTGGACGAAGGTCGAGGAAAGGTTTTTAACGAGGGCGTTCAAAGAAGCTCGGGACGCAGCAGGCTGCTACAGCAAATGGACCGAGGCTGAGCAGCCTGGCTTTCATGAAGTGCGCGCACTTTCGCTCCACCTATACAAACGGGCGGGCAAAGACGGGCAGAAAATCGCGGGGCATACAACGGAGGGGATTACGCGGAATTACCAGAAAGATCACAACGACATCATCTGGTCAGAGGTGGTCGCCGACCTAGATATCAAGGAGATTTCGGGCTGACGTTTTGATTTTATTTTGATTATGGGGCTAGAAATGAAAACGGCTCAAACACCGTAAGTGCTTGAGCCGTCTACAGAATAAATGGTCGGGACGGAGTGATTCGAACACTCGACCCCTTGCACCCCATGCAAGTGCGCTACCGGGCTGCGCTACGCCCCGACTAGGCGTGTATCAGTTTCAATGCTGCGGAAACTTCGAGGAATATAACCTAAGCTTTTGAATTATGGAAGTATCCGGGCGACTTCTACTTGCCCAATACCACCAGAACATCTTCCAGCTCGATGATCATCTGCCGGATCAATTGCTTGTAATCCTGAGTGTCATCCTTGGGTTCGCCAGCGGTCATACGCAAGCGCGCACCACCGATGGTGAAACCTTGCTCGTAGAGCAAGCCGCGGATCTGCCGGATCATCAGCACGTCTTCGCGCTGATAATACCGGCGGTTACCACGTCGTTTAACGGGGTTGAGCTGAGGAAACTCCTGCTCCCAATAGCGCAAAACGTGCGGTTTTACCGCGCAGAGTTCACTGACCTCACCAATGGTGAAGTAGCGTTTGCCTGGTATCGGCGGTAACTCGTCGTTATGACTTGGTTCCAGCATAAGCCTCAACTCGGGCCTTCAACTTCTGCCCTGGACGGAACGTGACAACACGGCGAGCCGTGATAGGAATCTCTTCCCCTGTCTTCGGATTTCTACCTGGCCGCTGGCGTTTATCTCGCAGGTCAAAATTGCCGAATCCGGACAATTTGACCTGCTCGTTATCTTCCAGAGCGTGCCTGATTTCCTCGAAGAACAGCTCCACCAATTCCTTGGCTTCTCGTTTATTCAGGCCCAGCTCTTCGTACAGACGTTCGGCCATCTCAGCTTTCGTCAGAGCCCCCATACGCTACTTCCTTAACGTGGCGTTTAACCTTTCCTCGAGTGAGGTGAGGATTTTATGCGTCGCCGCATTGACCTCATCGTCGTTAAGAGTGCGCGATGGATGCTGCCAGGTCAAGCCAACTGCAAGGCTTTTTCTATGCGGATCAATGCCTTTACCCTGATAAACGTCAAATAGCCTGAGGTCTGTGAGCCATTCGCCTGCATTTTCTCGAATAACGTCGAGAACGGCAGTCGCTGGAACACCTTCATCAGCCACCAGCGCCAGGTCACGTCGCACTTCAGGAAAGCGCGACAACTCCTGGAATTTAGGCATTTTACCCAGTGCAACTTCTGCCAGAACCAGCTCGAAAACAAAGACTGGACGATCCAGACCTAGGGTTTTCGACAATTCAGGGTGAATGGCACCGACGTAGCCTACTTCACGACCGTCGCGTTCGATGCGCGCAGTCTGGCCAGGGTGCAGTGCCGGATGCTTGCCCGGCACGAAAGTGAACGCGTCGAGCGCACCGGCAAAGCCCAGAACAGCCTCTACGTCCGCTTTCACGTCGAAGAAATCGACCACGTCACGACCTTGCGCCCAACCCTCAGGCAAGCGGCTGCCGCAGACCACGCCTGCCAGCATTGGCTCTTGCTTCAGGCCATCGAGTTGACCGACGAAGCGCAAGCCGCTTTCGAACAGACGAACGCGATCCTGCTGACGATTGAGGTTGTGCTGCAACGATTTGACCAGGCCCGGCCACAACGACGCACGCATGGCGGCCATGTCGTTGGAGATAGGGTTCGCCAACAGCAACGGCTCAGCACCGGGGCTGAACAGTTCGAACTGCTTAGGATCGATGAAGCTATAGGTAATTGCTTCCTGATAACCACGAGCGACCAATAGGCGACGCAGTTCAGGCAGATCGCTACGGGCTTCAGCTTTGGCTTGAGGCGCAAGACGCGCCTGCGGGTAGCGAACTGGAAGACGGTTGTAACCGTACAGGCGCGCCAGTTCTTCGATCAGATCAACTTCAAGGCTGATGTCGAAGCGATGACTTGGCACTTCAACACGCCACTGCCCTGCTGCTTCAGCAGAAACGGTCAAACCGAGGCCGGTCAAAAGCCCTTCGATTTCCGCAGGGTCCATTTTCAGACCCAGCATCTGCTCGATACGCTCGGCACGCAAAGTGACCGGTGCGATCGACGGCAGATCATTTTCGCTGACAGCTTCGATTACCGGGCCGGCTTCGCCACCGGTGATTTCCAGCAACAGGCCAGTGGCTCGTTCCATCGCCTTGCGAGCCAACTGCCAGTCAACGCCACGCTCGTAGCGATGTGAAGCGTCGGTGTGCAGGCCATACGAACGGGCTTTACCCGCCACGGCGATCTGGTCGAAGAACGCGCTTTCGAGGAATACGTCGCGAGTGGTGCTGGAAACACCGCTGTGCTCACCGCCCATCACACCGGCGATTGCCAGGGCGCGTTGGTGGTCAGCAATCACCAGAGTGTCGGAACGCAGGCTGACTTCCTGACCGTCCAGCAGAACGAGCTTCTCGCCCTCCTCTGCCATACGCACACGGATGCCGCCATTGATTTCAGCCAGATCAAATGCATGCAATGGCTGACCCAGCTCAATCATCACGTAGTTGGTGATGTCGACTACTGCGTCGATGCTGCGAATATCGGAACGACGCAGACGCTCAACCATCCACAAAGGCGTAGGACGAGACAGATCAACATTGCGAATCACGCGGCCGAGGTAGCGTGGGCAGGCGTTGGTCGCCAGCACGTCAACCGGACGTACTTCATCGTGTGCTACCGCAACAGCAGCAACAGCCGGAACAGCCACCGGGGCTGCGTAGAGCGCGCCTACTTCGCGAGCCAGACCCGCCAGCGACAGGCAGTCGCCACGGTTGGGGGTCAGGTCAACTTCGATGCTGGCGTCATCCAGCTCAAGGTACACACGGAAGTCTTCACCCACCGGCGCATCGGCTGGCAGTTCCATCAGGCCGTCGTTGCCCTCACCTACCTGAAGCTCGGATTGGGAACACAGCATGCCGTTGGACTCAACGCCACGCAGCTTGGCTTTCTTGATCTTGAAATCGCCCGGCAGTTCGGCACCGATCATGGCGAATGGAATCTTCAGACCCGGACGCACGTTTGGCGCGCCGCAGACAACCTGAAAGGTTTCTGAACCATTGCTGACCTGACATACGCGCAGCTTGTCAGCATCCGGATGTTGCTCGGTGCTCAGCACTTCGCCGACGACCACACCGCTGAATACACCCGCAGCCGGGGTGACGCTATCGACTTCAAGGCCAGCCATCGACAAACGAGCAACCAGCTCGTCGCGGGATACTTGCGGGCTTACCCAGCCGCGCAACCATTGTTCACTGAATTTCATCCTGCTCTCCAAAAAAATGCGTTACGGGCGACTCCGGTGCTCTGCGACAGCGGCCACTGGCGGGCTGCCGCGAAGCGCCTCAGCGAAATTGCGCGAGGAACCGCAAGTCGTTGTCGAAGAACAGACGCAAGTCGTTGACGCCGTAACGCAGCATGGCCAGACGCTCCACGCCCATGCCGAAAGCAAAGCCCGAGAATTCTTCAGGATCAATGCCGGACATACGCAACACGTTCGGGTGAACCATGCCGCAACCCATTACTTCCAGCCAGCCAGTCTGTTTGCAGACACGGCAACCTTTACCGCTGCACATCACACATTCCATGTCGACTTCAGCAGAAGGCTCGGTGAACGGGAAGTAAGACGGGCGGAAACGCACGGCCAGTTCTTTTTCGAAGAACACCCGCAGGAACTCTTCGATAGTTCCTTTCAGGTCAGCGAAGTTGATATCGCGATCGACCAGCAGGCCTTCGACCTGGTGGAACATCGGCGAGTGAGTGATATCCGAGTCGCTGCGGTACACACGGCCCGGGCAAACAATGCGGATCGGCGGGCGCTGCGATTCCATGGTGCGGACCTGTACCGGCGAGGTATGGGTGCGCAACAACATGTTCGCATTGAAATAGAAGGTGTCATGCATCGAGCGGGCCGGGTGATGGCCTGGGATGTTGAGCGCTTCAAAGTTATGGTAATCGTCTTCCACCTCAGGGCCTTCGGCGATGCCGTAGCCAATATGGGTGAAGAATTGTTCGATGCGTTCCAGAGTACGGGTAACCGGATGCAGACCGCCCGAGGTCTGGCCACGGCCAGGCAGGGTCACGTCAATGGACTCGGCGGCGAGTTTGGCGGCGAGATCCGCTTCCTCGAACGACGCCTTGCGGGCATTGAGAACCTCTGTGACACGCTCCTTGGCGACATTGATCAGGGCGCCGACTTGCGGACGCTCTTCTGCAGGCAAATTCCCCAGGGTCTTCATCACCTGAGTCAACTCGCCCTTCTTGCCAAGGTATTGAACCCGGATTTGCTCCAGGGCATTGATATCTTCAGCGCTCTGCACAGCCTCAAGAGCTTGCGAGACCAGCGCGTCCAGGTTTTCCATGTACAGACTCCAGATACGAAATAGGGGAAGAGCTTTAAGGCTCTTCCCCTATTTATGACGTTTAACACCGAACCCCGGAAAACCGAGGCCCGGTGATTGTCGGGGACTTAGGCCAAAGTGGCTTTAGCTTTCTCGACAATCGCAGCAAACGCCGCTTTTTCGTTCACTGCCAGATCAGCCAGAACCTTACGGTCGATCTCGATGGACGCTTTTTTCAGGCCGGCGATGAAACGGCTGTAGGACAGACCGTTGATACGAGCACCAGCGTTGATACGAGCGATCCACAGAGCGCGGAACTGACGTTTTTTCTGACGACGGTCACGGTAGGCGTATTGGCCTGCCTTGATTACCGCTTGCTTGGCAACACGGAATACGCGTGAACGCGCGCCGTAGTAGCCTTTAGCAAGTTTCAGAATTTTTTTGTGACGCTTACGGGCAATGACGCCACGCTTTACACGAGCCATGAGTTACTTCCTCTATTCTTGATCAAAATTAACGAAGGCGCAGCATGCGCTCGACTTTTGCCACGTCAGACGGATGCAGCAAGCTGCTACCGCGCAATTGACGCTTACGCTTGGTCGACATTTTGGTCAGGATGTGGCTCTTGAAAGCGTGTTTGTGCTTGATGCCGTTAGCAGTTTTCAAAAACCGCTTAGCTGCACCACTTTTAGTCTTCATCTTTGGCATGTTCGGATACTCCGCATTCAGTTGATAAACATAACCGCAAGGCCTGCCGTGCCCTGGTGGTTATTTCTTCTTTTTCGGGGCGATGACCATAATCAGCTGGCGTCCTTCCATCTTAGGATGCTGCTCAACGGAACCGTATTCGAGCAGGTCAGCTTCAACCCGTTTCAACAGTTCCATGCCCAACTCCTGGTGGGCCATCTCACGACCGCGGAATCTCAACGATACCTTGGCCCTGTCCCCGTCACTCAGGAAACGTACCAGGTTGCGTAGTTTTACCTGGTAATCCCCTTCCTCCGTCCCTGGACGAAACTTGATTTCTTTAACCTGAATCTGCTTCTGGTTTTTCTTCGCGGCAGCAATCTGCTTCTTCTTCTCGAAGATCGATTTGCCGTAGTCCATCAGCTTGCAAACAGGGGGTACTGCATCGGCGGAAATTTCCACCAAATCCAGTTTGGCCTCTTCAGCCTTAAGAAGCGCGTCTTCAATTGACACAATCCCAAGCTGCTCGCCTTCAGCTCCAATTAACCGAACCTCGCGTGCCGAGATATTCTCGTTGATCGGGGCTTTCGGTGCAGCTCGTTTATCTTGTCTCATTTCACGCTTAATAATAATTACTCCGAATCTTGGCGACCACGCCGGGAAACCGCTTGTGCGAGGAATTCAGCGAATTGGGCGACCGGCATCGAGCCGAGGTCTGCACCTTCACGTGTCCGCACAGCGACAGTTTGCATTTCAACTTCCCGATCTCCAATCACGAGGAGATAAGGAACCTTGAGCAAAGTATGCTCACGGATTTTAAAGCCGATCTTTTCATTTCTCAAGTCGGACTTGGCACGAAACCCGCTTTCCGCGAGAATTTTTTCCACTTCAAGGGCAAAATCTGCCTGTTTATCAGTGATATTCATAATCACTGCCTGAGTGGGCGCCAGCCAGGCCGGGAACGCACCTTCGTAGTGCTCGATCAGAATTCCGATGAAACGCTCGAAGGAACCGAGAATCGCCCGGTGCAACATGACCGGATGTTTACGGCTGTTGTCTTCGGACACGTATTCCGCGCTCAAACGGATCGGCAAGTTGAAATCGAGCTGCAGGGTACCACACTGCCAGACACGACCCAGACAGTCCTTCAACGAGAACTCGATCTTCGGACCGTAAAACGCGCCCTCGCCCGGCTGCAGATCATATGGCAGACCAGCGCTATCCAGAGCCGACGCCAACGCGCTTTCAGCGCGATCCCACAGTTCGTCGGAACCTACACGCTTCTCTGGACGAGTTGAAAGCTTCAGTTCGATGTCCTTGAAGCCAAAATCAGCGTACACATCCAGGGTCAGCTTGATGAACGCTGCGGACTCGGCCTGCATCTGATCTTCAGTACAGAAGATGTGCGCATCATCCTGAGTGAAGCCACGAACACGCATGATCCCGTGCAGCGCACCGGACGGCTCGTTGCGGTGGCAGGCACCGAACTCGGCCAGACGCATCGGCAGCTCGCGGTAGCTTTTCAGGCCTTGATTGAACACCTGCACGTGGCAAGGGCAGTTCATCGGCTTGATTGCGTAGTCGCGGCTTTCTGACTCGGTGGTGAACATGTTGTCGGCGTAGTTCGCCCAGTGACCCGACTTCTCCCACAGGGAGCGATCGACGACCTGGGGAGTTTTGATCTCCAGATAACCGTTCTCGCGCTGCACCTTGCGCATGTACTGCTCAAGCACCTGATACAGAGTCCAGCCCTGCGGATGCCAGAACACCATGCCCGGCGCTTCTTCCTGGGTATGAAAGAGGCCGAGGCGCTTGCCGATCTTGCGGTGATCGCGCTTTTCAGCTTCTTCGATGCGCTGGATATAAGCAGCCAGTTGCTTCTTGTCAGCCCAGGCCGTGCCGTAGACACGCTGCAACTGCTCGTTCTTGGCATCGCCGCGCCAGTAGGCGCCCGACAACTTGGTCAGCTTGAACGACTTCAGGAAGCGAGTGTTCGGCACGTGCGGGCCGCGGCACATGTCGACGTATTCTTCGTGGTAGTACAGACCCATGGTCTGCTGCTCTGGCATATCTTCAACCAGACGCAGTTTGTAATCTTCGTGACGCGCAGTGAACACGTCGATCACTTCGGCACGCGGAGTGACCTTCTTGATGACGTCGTAATCTTTTTCGATCAACTGCTGCATACGCTGCTCGATCGCCGCCATGTCTTCAGGCGTGAACGGGCGCTCGTAAGCGATATCGTAATAAAAGCCGTCATCAATGACTGGGCCGATAACCATTTTTGCAGTCGGGTACAGTTGCTTGACTGCATGACCTACCAAGTGGGCGCACGAGTGGCGGATGATCTCCAGCCCTTCCTGGTCCTTGGGGGTAATGATCTGCAGACTGGCATCTTTTTCGATCAGATCGCTGGCATCGACCAGTTGGCCGTCGACCTTACCGGCGACGGTGGCCTTGGCCAGACCAGCACCAATGGAAAGCGCGACCTCGGCTACGGAAACCGGGTGATCGAATGAACGTTGACTGCCGTCGGGAAGAGTAATGGTGGGCATGGCGCCTCCTCTCCTAGTGGTGACCCCTACCAAAGGTCACGTGGGTTGGGATGAGCCAGTACGTGATCCGGTGGTATGCCTGCCTCACAGTGGCAGGAGCCTCGCGGCCAACCTTGAACCGAACCAGATGACTGGATTGAACAATAAAAAGCTGAACGACGAGGTTAGACAAGCTCTAGCCAGCAGCGAACAGATATAAAGGACGCGCATCCTATCACAGCTCAGCCCGAGCACATGCACGCCATATCACTTAATCACCGCCTCCAACACCCAGTCCAATAAAAAGCGCACTGAACTGGAGCGCCTCAAGGCCGTCAGATGGATGTGCAACTCATAGCAATCCCGCTGTGCCTTATAAGGAGAACGCCATGAAGTTAAGTCTTTTCGCCCTGCTCGCCCCTATCGCACTCGCAGTGCCACTCAGTGCCCACGCAGCCATGAGCGCGCCAACCAAAACAAAATTTATCAACGACTGCGTCGCTACGGCGGGCCAGACGCTGGATCAGAAATCCGCAAAAGCCCATTGCGAGTGCGGCGCCGAACAAGTCAGCAAAAATTTCACCAGCGCTGAAATTGAAAAGATGAGCAATGCCAATCCGCCACCAACTCCTGAGCAAACAGCAAAAATGCGGGATTTAGTGGCTAAAAACTGCGCCGGACCAAAAAAATAATTGATATAGATGAATCTGGACTGTGACGCGGGGCGTACTATCCGCAAGTTAGCAGAATTTTTCTGAAAGCCACGTAATACGTGCCTTGTAGCCCCGCTGTCGGAGCCTGGACCTATGATTAATGTATTTGAGAAGGTAAGTTCGAGGGGCGTTATGCGGTTCCTTCTTACGACACTGACTCAAAGTTCTTACTGAAAAAGTTCTACATTCCCGCATTTCGACTATGATAGGCCGGTGTGCCCAGTTGGCCTGAGCAACACGTACACTGAAAAATTATGTTCTTGGAGATTCACCATGTCTAATCGCCAAACCGGCACCGTAAAATGGTTCAACGATGAAAAAGGCTTCGGCTTTATCACCCCACAGGGTGGCGGTGACGACCTGTTCGTACACTTCAAAGCTATCGAAAGCGACGGTTTCAAAAGCCTGAAAGAAGGCCAGACCGTTTCCTTCGTGGCTGAGAAAGGCCAAAAGGGCATGCAAGCTGCTCAGGTTCGTCCGGAGTAATCCGAGCGGTCTAAAAAAACCCCGTCACTGACGGGGTTTTTTTATGCCTGTAGCAAAAACACTCGACTCAACCGCAGTTGACCCGCACTACCTTGCCATTGGCATCGGTATTCAGATTGACGCGATTAGAACGGTATTCCAGCGTGACCATGTCGTTGGCACCAATGAATCGCGCATCCTGCGCCCCGGCCTTGGCGCGGGCTTGAGCCAGCAATGCAGCTGAAGCTTGCTGACCTACAGCGAACTGAGCACCAGCAGCGTCACAACGACCACTGGCGACGGGAGCATTCGGCTCTTGAGCTGCTGGCTCAGGCGTGCTGCTGCACCCTGCCATTAACGACAAAGCAACGACCAACCCGACTGACGATATTTTCCACGGCATACAGACTCCTTGACCGATAAACAAAAGCTGAACCCTTGCGACAGCATCCCAACCTATTCGTTGCAATACAGGGCCAGTTAAATGCCATCAGGCCAGCCAGCTGAGCAGTCTGCCCGACCCACTCGGTGCACGCGAAAGCAAATCGTCACAAAACATGAGTAAACAGGCCTGAGGATTCCACGGCCACCAGTCAGCCCGCCTTAGGTAGCAGTGCCAAAAAGAATCTGAAGTGCTTTACTGCGCTCAGCGTTTGGCCATTCAGGTCACGCAGTTCATGGATCCCCTTACAGACGACGAGAAGAGGCAGTAATGGCAGTCGTATCTATCGATGCAGACATCAAGGCCAAATGGCCGCAGGGGCATTCATCACACAGCCCGGGAAACCCGGAAGAACTGGCGATTATTGCAGTGGACTTGCTGGTGAAAGAGCTGGGAACCGAGGGCGCCCTTGCGTTCATCACTCAAGTGCTCGCCCGATACCCCAGCGAAACCGGTACAGCACAACGAGTGTCCTGAACCGGCCAGCCAAATAGCCCCTATTTGAGGCGTGACAAGCGACTGGTCAGCAGGTCGAAAAAGCCCTGTGCATCGCCGCTTTCGACCCAGAACACATTTTTATCCAGGCCCAGCGTGTCATACCAGTCAGCAACGGTCTGACCAAAACCTACACCTTCGCGGCTGTCGATTGCCACGTTGATCTGCCTGCCGCTGAACAGCTCAGGCTTGAGCAACCAGGCAATGACACTCGCGTCATGAACCGGTCCGCCTGGCAAACCGTAGTGAGCCATATCCAGTTTTACGTATTCGTTGAGAATACTGCCGACCAGTTTGCCTGCCTGATTATCCAGCGCAGCAATCTGCGCCAGACGCTGTTCGCTGGTCAGGATTTTATGAGTTACATCCAGCGGCAGGTAGGTCAGTTTGACACCACTGGCCAGGACAACCTGAGCCGCATGGGGATCGGCGAACAGATTGAACTCGGCAACCGGTGTGATATTACCGCCATTGAAATGCGCGCCGCCCATCACCACGACTTCCTTGATGCCTTGGGTGATTTCCGGATCCTGCACCAGCGCCAAGGCCAGATTGGTTTGCGGCCCGAGCATGGCAATGGTGATGCTGTGCGGCCTGGCCTTGCGCAATGTATCAATCAGATACTGCACCGCATTGCCCTGCGCCAGCCCTTGCGTTGGTTCATGCACGGGGACGCCGGGCAGCCCTTCCTGACCGTGAACATTCTCCGCGTAAATCGGTTTACGCACCAAAGGCTTCGACGCCCCGGCATACACCGGCACGTCCTCACGGCCGGCCCACTCCCTTGCAAGCCGGGCATTGCGCGAAGTTTTGTCCAGCCGCACATTGCCCGCCACGGTCGTAATCGCCAGGACGTTCAACTCCTCGGGCGACGCCAGCGCAAGCAGCAACGCCACCACGTCATCAGCCCCAGGGTCAGTATCGATAATCAAATCGCGCTTTTCCGCGGCCTGGGTAACGCTCGCACAGAGAATGGACAATAGCAGCAGGCTCCGAAGCAACTGTGTGAAAGGTAACTGTTTGACGAGATGCAAAAGGTGCATAAAGAACTCCCTGTTCCAGAAAAGCGTCTTTGCGGACAGTCAGAAAACCACACCGGCAACCAATGCAATGTTGCTGTATGGCTCAAATTCGCCAGTACGGACGATTGCTCTCGCGCTTTTGCTCAAGGCCTTCAGCGCCTCGTGACTGAGCAGACGCTGCTCACCCAGATCACCATCCAGATTCAAACCTTCGATAACACTCAGGGCTGGCGGCTTCTTGAACATGATTTCCTCAGCCAGCACATGGCTTTCGACCTCCATTTCACTCAGGACGGTATCCAGCACGCTGGCGAAATCGGCTACGCCACGGGTGAGCGCCAGATCAATCAATTCAACGCCTGCCGGGATTGGCATGCCTGCGTCGACAATCATCAGGATATCGCCATGCCCCAGAGAGGCGATGACTCGGGACAGTGCGATGTTGAGCAGCGGTGTTTTTTTCATGTAAAAGCGAACCTTTGGACTTCAGCGCTATCGGGGATGGAGGGCTGCGCGCCAGCACGGGTTACAGATATTGCCGCAGCCTTCTGCGCGAAACGAATCGCGTCAGCTTCGGTGTGGCCTTGAGCGAGCGCAGCAGCGAAACCGCCAACAAATGTATCACCAGCAGCCGTACTGTCGACCGCAGTAACGCGCGGCGCAGGAAAATGCTCGCTCCCCTGCCATGACGCCAGCAATGCCCCCTGCTCCCCCAGCGTGATGATGACCTTGCTCGCACCCGAAGCCAGCAGGGACTGTGTTGCGCGCTCTGCCGACGCCACCGAGTCCACTGCGATACCGCTCAGAATAGCCGCCTCGGTTTCGTTGGGAATCAGATAATCGATCAACGAATACCACTGATCAGGCAATGCAGCGACCGCCGGAGCGGGATTGAGGATCACTGTCTTGCCCAACTCCCGCGCTCGACGCAATGCATGCGCAACGCTAGGCAAAGGCACTTCCAACTGACAAATAACGACCTGCGCAGAGCCGAGCAGAGCATCGAAGCGGTCAATGACATCCGGAGTGAGACGACCGTTGCCGCCGGCGACAATAATGATCGCGTTCTGGCCATCGGCGTCCACCACGATTGAAGCAATGCCAGTAGAAACATCAGCGACAGTGGTCAATCCTTTGCAGTCAATCTGCTCAGCCAGCAGAGCGTTACGCAGTTGCTCGCCATAGGCGTCATCACCGACGCAGCCAATCATTGCCACACGCGCACCCAGCCGAGCCGCCGCAACGGCCTGATTGGCGCCCTTGCCGCCCGATACGGTGGCGAATGAATCGCCGCTCAGGGTTTCCCCAGGCCCCGGCAATCGTTGCGCACGTGTGACCAGATCCATATTCAAGCTGCCGATCACCACTACCTGGGCGGACGACACGTCAGTATTCTTTTTCGCATTCATCGTTATGACTCGACGTAGTTATGACTCAGCGTTATTCATGGAACGGCGGTGCCGTGGACTCACGCAACACGATGCTTGGCGCAACGACACGCTGCTCAGGCGCGTCCTCGAACACGCCAGTGATGCGCCTTAAAAGCATCTGCGCGGCACTCTCGCCCAGCGAGACAATCGACTGCCCGACCGTCGTCAAGGCCGGGTATACATAGCGGCTCATTTCTATGTCGTCGAACCCCACCACGGAGAGATCCCTTGGCACGCGGACATTACGCTCGGCAGCGGCGCGCAATACGCCGATTCCGATCATGTCATTTCCGGCAAAAATAGCGGTCGGTGGCTTACCTGCCAACAGGCTGACAGCCGCCTGATAACCACCCGGGCTGGTGTAGTCGCTTTCGATGACCCAATGAGGATCGATGTGAATGCCCGCCTCAGCCATCGCCCGCTCGTAACCTTGCAGCCTTAACCGTGCCACGCTGGTTTGCGCGGGGCCATGAATACAGGCGATATGGCGATGCCCCAAATCAAGGAGGTGACGAGTGGCCAGATAACCGCCCAGTTCGTGATCAATACGCACGAGATCAGCGTCGATACCTTCAAGTTCGCGGTCAACCACCACCATGGGCGTACGCACACCTGCGAGACCGCCGTCCAGCCCGGGATCCCCGCCCACCGAGGACACGATCAGCCCGTCGACGCGCTTCTCCAGCAACACCCGCAAATAGCCACGCTGTTTATCTGCATTGTCATCGCAGTTGCACAGGATCACGCAGAAACCGTTGCGCTCGCAGTAATCCTCAATGCCTCGGGCCAGCTCGGCGAAATACGGGTTGACACCATTCGGTATCAGCAAGCCGATGGTCGATGTGGACTTGGCCTTGAGGGAGCGCGCCACGGCACTGGGTACATAATCCAGCTGCCGAATGGCCGCCTCGACCTTGATCCTGACCTGATCGCTTACAGGCCGGGAATTGTTCAAGACATGAGAAACCGTCGTGTAAGAAATACCGGCCAGCGCCGCCACATCCTTGATTGTTGCCATGTCAGACCTGGCGCTTTGCGCGGTGACTGCGATAAGTGTCGAGCACTACGGCGATGACGATTACCGCACCGGTGATAATCCGCTTGGTTGGCTCCGTGGCACCGATTTGCGCCAACCCGGCTGCCAGCACCGAAATGATCAACACACCAAAGAAGGTGCTGATGATCGAACCACGTCCGCCCATCAAACTGGTGCCACCAATGACCACCGCGGCGATCACCTGCAACTCCAGCCCCGAGCCCGCGTTGGGATCGGCGGCTTCCAGACGGGAAATCTGGAACAGCGCCGCGACGCCCGCCAACAGGCCCATCATTGAGAACACCAGAATCTTGTATGGCTTGGGGTTGATGCCCGCCAGACGCACGGCCTCTTCGTTGGTACCAATGCCGATCAAGTAGCGTCCAAATACGGTGCGGGTGAGTAGCGCCTGCGCGGCAAAAATCACCAGCAAGGCAATGACAAACGAGGGCGAGATACCGAAGGCGAACGGGTTAGATAACCAGGCGTAGGCATCACCAATGTAGGCGGTGCGCGAATCGGTCATCTGGTACGCAACACCACGAGCCATCTCCAGCACACCAAGAGACACGATAAATGAAGGGATTCGCCAGGCGACCGTGATCGAGCCGGTAAGCGTGCCAGCCAGTGTGGCGCAGGCCATGCCCAACAGCGCAGCCGGAAAAATACTCCAGCCCCAGCCAAGAATCGCCACGCTGACTGCGGAGGCCGCCAGAGCGAGCACCGACCCCACGGACAGATCAATGCCGCCGATAATCAGCACGAACGTCATACCTACCGCCAGCACCATCAGATCAGGAATCTGATTGGCGATGGTGCTGAACGTGTTGTACGAGAGAAAGTGATCGCTGAGCAGTGAGAACAGCACGACCATTGCCAGCAAGGCACCCGCAAGGCCCAGGTAGGTTCCCAGACCGAAATAAGTACCGCCACGTTTCGCCGGTGCGGAAAGAGCCTGTGAAGGGGTAGAGGTTTTCATCAAGCAGTCCTCGGCGCCGCTTCACTGAGCAGCGCGTCGCGTTTTTGATAGCCGGCAAATGCGGCGGCAAGCAGTTCGTCCTGGGTCCAGCTGTCGCGTTCGAAGGTATCGATCAGACGCCCGGCAGACAGCACGCCGATGCGATCACAGATCAGCATCAGCTCACGCAGATCACTGGAGACCACGATCAGTGCCCTGCCCTGACGGGTCAGTTCGCCAAGCAGGCCGTAAATATCGAACTTGGCCCCTACATCAATGCCGCGGGTGGGTTCATCAAACAGCATGATCGGGCAATCGCGCTCCAGCCAGCGGCCGATAACCACCTTTTGCTGATTGCCCCCGGACAGCTCTGAAACCAGTTGCGCAGGCCCCGAACTGCGAATACGCATGGCATCGATCTGCCGTTTTGCCAGACTCGCTTCATCGCGAGCGTTGACTAGCCCGCCAGCCGATACCGCGTCCATATTGCCCAAAGCGATATTGGCGCTGATAGACTGAGTCAACAGCAGTCCTTCGCCCTTGCGATCCTCGGTAATCAGCGCGATACCCTCGCGAACCGCGTCGGCAGGAGAGCGAATCGAGACCGCCCGAAGCGGGCTACCCAGTTCGATGCTGCCGCTGTCGGCCAGATCTGCGCCATAGATCAGGCGCAAAAGCTCGGTGCGCCCGGCGCCGATCAACCCGGAAATGCCGAAAATTTCACCTTTGCGGACCTGGAATGAAACGTCCCGGACCTTTTCGCCACGCCCCAGACCTTTGACACTCAGGGCCACTGCACCAATCTGACGGGTTCCCAAATCAATCTTGTCACCCAGCTCCCGGCCGACCATCAACGTCACTAACTGCTCACTGCTGTAGTTCGCGATAGCGTCGACGCACACCAGCTTGCCATCACGCAGCACGGCAATACGTTGCGCAACCCGCTGCAACTCTTCAAGGCGGTGAGAGATGTAAATGATCGACACGCCGCGCGCCTGCAGACGGGTGATCTGCTCGAACAACATCTCGACTTCCCGGGCCGTCAGCATGGCCGTAGGCTCATCCAGTATCAGGACACGACAGTCACCGATCAGGTTGCGGGCAATCTCCACCATCTGCTGATGACCGATGCCTAGCTCACTCACCAGCGTGTCCGGATCAATCGCGTCCAGCCCGACTTGAGCCATGGCCTTGATCGCGTCTTCACGCAGACGCTTGCGATTGATCCAGCCTGCACGACGCGGCAAGTTGTCGAGAAACAGGTTTTCTGCAACAGACAGGGTGGGCAGCAGATTGAGCTCCTGCATCACCATGCGCACGCCAAGCGTTTCTGCCTGTGTACGGTTTGCCGGCTGATAACTTTCCCCCTGAAATTGCATCTGCCCCGTAGTCGGCGCTTCCAGCCCGCCTATGATTTTCGAAAGGGTACTTTTACCGGCGCCATTCTCACCCGTGAGAGCGAGCACTTCACCACGCATCAACGTCAGGTCAATGTCGCCCAGCACGGGTTGCGCGTAGGTCTTACCTATACCGCTGACAGACAGCACGGCGGTTTGATCAGAAACCGACATAAAACTCTCCATGCACCTGCCCGATACGGGCAGATGCAGTCATTCGGCGAAGGGGTTACGGTTTGGATTTGGTGATCAGAGTCACCGGCGTTTCGATGACGCCATTAACAGTCTCGACCTTTTCACCCTTGAGAATTTTCAGGGCTGCGTCGATGCCGAACATGGCTTGCCTGGCGGCGAATTGATCGGCGGTAGCCAGCACGCGGCCGTCTTCGATCATAGGTTGAATAGCCTTGATGTTGTCGTAGCCAACCACTTTGACCTGCCCCGCCTTGCCTGCTGCACGAACGGCAGACACAGCGCCCAGTGCCATGCTGTCATTCCCGGCCAGCAGGGCTTTGAGATTCGGATGCGCATTAAGCATGGCTGAGGCAACCGCGTTGCCCTTGTCGATCTCCCAGTTGCCTGACTGCACCGAAACGATCTTCATCTGCCTGGCGTCCATGGCATCCTTGAATCCAGCTGTGCGCTGTTGAGCATTGGTGGTAGTCGGAACACCTTCAATAATCCCGACTTCGTCACCCGGATTCAGGTCGCGGGCCAGGTATTCACCCACCAGCTTTGCTCCCTTGCGGTTGTCAGGGCCCACAAACGGAACACTGATACCCTTGCTTTTCAGCACATCGGCATCAAGCTGGTTGTCGATGTTCACTACGGTAATACCCGCATCCATGGCCTTCTTGATGACCGGCACCAACGCTTTGGAATCTGCCGGGGCAATAACCAGCGCGTTGACCTTGGAAACGATCATCTGCTCGACGATGCGAATCTGATTGGACGTGTCCGACTCGTCCTTGATGCCATTGGAAATCAGGTCAAACTTGTCGGCGTTTTCTTTCTGATAAGCCTTGGCGCCATCTTCCATGGTGCGGAAGAATTCATTGGCAAGGGACTTCATGACCAGCGCGACTTTGGGCTTGTCCGAAGACTCAGCCGATAAAGCCGGGAGAGAGGTAGTAGCGGCAACAGCAGCGAGCATAGCGACGGCAAGAACGCGTCCAGCAAATGGCAGCTTCATAGGTACACTCCGATCTTATGATTATTGTGTCGGGCAACACTTGACGACCCTGGTCACGGACCATGGCGCAAACGTTTGCGAGATACGAACTATGAGAACCGGCGAAGGGATTGTCAACGCCCGGCAATGCTAAAAATCGAGGCGGGATTTATACGGTGATGTTCAAACCACCGCTTCTATCCAGTTCTTTGAACAGCGAACCGGACATTAGCAATATGGTCCCGGTGATGGCTGATATCTGATTTTGAAAGCTCGCCACAACCGCGTTCCGGGCGGCGAGATTTGAATAGGAGGCATTTTCCGCGGCTCGCATTTTACTTCGCAGATCACGCAACTGCGATTGCAGTTCGGCCAGACGCTTGAGCATCTGTTTTGCCGATGCACTCAGATGATCGGAGATATCGCCGCTGACCTGTTGATCCCCGAGGGCGATGCTATCGACCTTCTTCTCGCCTTCTGACAAGGCTTCTGCGCTTGCTGCGGAGCTTGCATTGACACTGAATGTAGATGCTGAGAAACCAAGCGCGGAAATAGTCATTACCGTCATCCTGAAAAATCGAGTCCTGCTCCAGCAATCGGCCTGTTCAGATTTTTCTTGAGGATTGAATGCCCAGCGGCGACCGCCAGACTATGCGCAATCACACAAACCCAAGAATTTGTTCCTACAGCAGAGTTGAAAAACGGCCCACAGTGAAATACTGTATGCCCGTACAGCAACCCAAGGAACCTTTCCGTGGCAAATCCAGGCGCAGCAACTCAATCCCTCCCCAACTCTTACGAACGTCTAGGCGTGCGAGTGCAAAAGATCATCAATTCGCCGACGGCGCAAAAAGCCAAAGCAGCATTGATATTCCGCCTGCCGGACGAAGTTGAAGACGAATGGAATCAGTTGCTTGAAGAGATCGCGGAAAACGACAACGTAACCCTCGCCTATCGGGATGATGGCGGCGTGCAAATTTTCTGGACAGTGCCGAAGGAAGATTGACGGCATGATTGTGCGATTTTTTACCCTGCTTTGTACGACACTGCTCCTCACCACTTCACTCACTGCCACTGCCGAAGCGCCCCATACGTTCAGCCAGGCGAAAAAGGTTGCCTGGGGTCTCTATTCGGCTCAGTCCACCGAGTTTTACTGTGGCTGTAAATACAGCGGTAATAAAGTCGATATCGCTGGCTGCGGTTACGTTCCACGCAAAAACGCGACTCGGGCCAAACGTATTGAGTGGGAACATATCGTCCCCGCATGGCAGATCGGCCACCTGCGCCAGTGCTGGCAGAACGGTGGACGCAAGAATTGCACGAAAAACGACAAGGTTTTTCAGCAAGCCGAAGCCGACCTGCACAACTTGGTGCCTAGTATTGGCGAGGTCAATGGCGACCGAAACAACTTCAGTTTTGGCTGGCTTCCAACCCAGACCGGTCAGTACGGTTCCTGCTTGACGCAGGTTGATTTCAAGGCCAAGAAGGTCATGCCACGGCCTTCCATTCGCGGCATGATCGCGCGCACTTACTTCTATATGAGCAAGCAGTACAACCTGCGTTTGTCACGTCAGGATCAGCAGTTATACCAGGCCTGGAACAAGACTTATCCCGTCGAAAGCTGGGAGCGCCAGCGCAATCAGCGAGTCGCCTGCGTGATGGGTCGAGGCAATGAGTTCGTGGGCCCGGTGGACCTGAAAAGCTGCGGCTAAACGACAATCACGAAGGGCGTTGAGGGGCTTGTCCAGAGCCCCTTGAGCCACGTGAAAAAACACATCACCGCTCATCGGAGATGTGTACAAATATGTCTAAATCAGTGTAATTCTCGTCTTCCCTTTTTCAGACAAAAGGACATCTGGAGCAGTAGTACGATTCATGGCCGCTTGAAGTTCTTTGCAAGCCTGTATCGATCTCTAAATGAACTGGTAGCACGCTGTTGAGCCTCCTCGGCTCAAGCTTCCAGGTACCAGGAAGTACGCATTTTCAGAGATGTATCTCGACATCCCACAGGCAGGGGCAATGATGAACGATCAGACGGATTTTGAAATTCATTATCAGTTTCGCGGCGAACCTCGGCACTTTTCTCATCAGGCACTACAGCTCTGCGAAAGCGATGCGCTGCATATTGCAACGCTGCACGCGGGCGTCTGGCAGCTAGACGACAGTGTTGCTACAGGACCGATCAGACCGGCGCTTCTTCAGGCAGAGATACTGGGCGTAACCCAGGTGCACTGGAAAAAAACACGCAAGGAAGAGAAAGTCTAAACAAAACGATTTCGAGGCGGTCCCACTTATCAAGCAGCGCTCATCAAACCAGCAACGCGAGGTAAGCATGACCATCGATAAAGACCTTGAAAAAGAAGTCCTGACCCGACTACTGCACGCCCACCCCACAGGCTTGGGCAAAGAAGTGCTGGACAACTATCGGGGGGAGAACGCAGTCGCGGACACCTTGGAGCATTTGCAGAAAGACGGCCTTATCCATGATGGCAGTGTTGATTCGACGGGCAAAGCGGGTCGCTCGTTGCATTACCCGATCAAGCTCAGCTCTGCTGGAGTTGTTGCGGCAAAGGCCTACGACGCGTAAGCAGTACATCTAGCCCGACCTGCTTCAGGTCGGGCTTTTTTACGTCAGATTTCCGGGTATTCGCCCGTACCTTCCGGCCATGGAGTCAACAGCTCAAACCCCGTCTCGGTCACCGCGACCATATGTTCCCACTGGGCAGACAACGACAAGTCCCTGGTCAGGACTGTCCAGCCGTCCGGCAGGACTTTGGTGCCTGGCTTGCCTGCGTTGATCATGGGCTCGATGGTGAACACCATGCCTGGTTTGAGTCTCATCCCCTTGCCCTGAGCGCCGTAATGCAGGACTTGAGGATCTTCGTGATAATTACGTCCAATCCCGTGCCCGCAATACTCACGAACGACACTGAAACCTTCGCGATGCGCAACCGTCTGGATGGCATGCCCGATATCACCCAGCGTTGCGCCTGGACGCACCGCGTGAATGCCCGCACGGGTAGCTTCATAGGTGGTATGTACCAGACGCTTTGCCAGCGGGCTGACCTCGCCCACGAAATACATCCGGCTGGTATCGCCATACCAACCGTCTTTGATAACAGCGACATCAATATTGATGATGTCGCCATCCTTGAGAATGTCTGACGCCGACGGTATACCGTGGCATACCACTGCGTTGGGTGAGATGCAGGTCGTTTTGGTAAACCCGTGATAGCCAACATTGGCAGGAATCACTTTCAGCTCTTTGACGATGTACTCATTACAGATATCGTCCAGCGCCTCGGTACTGATGCCTGCTTTTACATGCGGCGTGATCATGGCCAGCACGTCAGCAGCCAACCTGCCGGCGATTCGCAACTGAACCAGATCTGCTTCACTTTTGATGCTGACAGGGCCGCTCATCGAGAAGCTACCTGTGGCTGGGACTGAACAGGCGAGATATCGAAGGTCTGCGCACTCAAAACAATGCCATCGGCATTTTCAGTACGGATCAACATCTGGCAAATCTCGCTGTAGTTCAGCGCCGGGTGCAACTCGCTAAGCATGCCGACACGCATCCAGTGCTCAGCCTGAGCATTGATCGAACGGCTCAGCGCGGCACTTGCCGCGCGAATATTGGCGTGCATATGTTCGGAAATCTTGACCAGACCCATAATTCACCTCGAATGGAATATATGAAGCATATACGTTTCATATACAGCCAATCAAGTACAGGTGAGCTACCTGACTCTCTGCCAGCCTCGATCACGACACCTGGCGAATCTCATCATTCGTCGCCACAGTGGTATAAAGCTCAAGAGCCACTTCCATCAGGTTGAAAAAAGCTCAATCATTCGCGCCTATGCTTTGCATCAGTCGCGGTCTGGAGAATCAAGCGTGGTGAATTTCCTGCTGGGCTGGTGCGTGGTTTCGCTGTTCGGCACACTGCTGGCGTTGCGCTTGATACGCAGCGGGAAGAGTCGTCATGCCCGCTCGGCCGAAATAGCTGAAACTGAGCAGGATGCACCTGCAGACACTGAAGTCAGTCAGCCGCCAGCCGACTATGACATTCAACCGGGTGCCGGGCGTTGACGATAGCCATGGATACCAGAGGCTCGTAGACGTTGAACTGACGAAGCGCCGCCGCCAGGGCCAGAAAATCCTCGCGCTGCATTTCATCCATGCCAGCGATGATGGATATGTGATCAGTTGAAGTATTTGCAACGCATTCAAGGGACATGGCGACCGCCTCTTTCAAATTACTGTTTAAACATACAGTATTTGGATCAGCGTCATAACGCAAGCCAAAGGACGACGAACGGCGATGCTGCCGATCAGTCGCCCCGTCCGTTTTTGGGCTGAACGCCTACACAGCGGCGAGTGCTTGCAGGTTTTCCCACTCCGCGAGCGAAATCTCGATGCCGCCCGCAAGCGATTTTGCCCGTTCCAGATATCGCCGATCACCCGGCATGCGCTCCTGCCCCACACCTTGCATCTGCCTGACCAGCTCCTCGCTACGCATTGCGAAGTGTTGGCCGCTGCCTTTATCCGGGTCTATCACAATCAGCAACTGCCCGGTCCAGGGGGTTTGCGCGCCCGGGTGTCCGGACCAATCGAATTCGAACGAGAAATTGCCGCCGGTGAGCGCAGCTGCAAGCAACTCAACCATCATCGACAGTGCAGATCCCTTATAGCCTCCGAACGGCAGAAGCGCCCCGCCCTCCAGGATTGCTTTGGGGTCTTGAGTAGGTTGCCCGGCGCGGTCAACGCCCATTCCGGCAGGCAAGGTGCGACCCGCTCGGGCAGCAATCTGCACGTCGCCGTTGGCAATGGCGCTGGTCGCCAGATCAAAAACAATCGGCTCCCCGCCTGCGCGAGGCGCAGCAAAGGCTATCGGATTAGTGCCAAACAGAGGTTTCTGTGCGCCATGGGGCACCACACAAGTCATGCTATTGACCACGCTCAGCGCAACCAGCCCCTGTTCGGCAAAAGGCTCTACATCGGGCCATAACGCAGCAAAGTGGTGAGAGCTACGAATGGCCAGGATCGCGATACCGGCACTTTTTACCTTTTCGATCAGCAATGGCGTGGCAGCCGCCAACGCTGGCTGCGCAAAACCATTGGCCGCATCCACGCGGATAAACCCAGCCGCTACGTCTTCGACTACCGGCACCGCCTTACCATCGACCCAGCCACTGGCCAGTGATGACAAATAACCGGGAATGCGAAAAATGCCGTGGCTGTGAGAGCCGTCGCGCTGGGCACTTGCGCAGTTTTTCGACAACACCTTAGCCACTTCCTCCGAACTGCCATGGCGCACAAATATCTGCCGCAGTACCTCGGTTAACTCGGTGAAGCCAAGGGTATGCGTCTGGTTGTCACGGGGTGCAGACATTGAAGACTCCAGCGGTCAGCGTTAACAACAGGAAGAGTGTCGTGACGATTGTCGAGGTTAACGCTCACCCTTGAAGAGGTAAATCTACACCATCAGTTTGATCCAGACGCTTCTGAAAAAAGTAACGTCGATGCCCGGGTGGATAATCGTTAATTTGACCGCACTCGTTATAACCGAGGCTTCTGTAAAAATCAGGCGCCTGAAAATCGAACGTATCGAGCCATATACCTGTGCAGTTTTTCTCACGCGCCAGGTCTTCAGCCATTGCCATAAGACGCACGCCAAGCCCCTGCCCCCGGGCTTGTTCCGGCACTACCAGCAACTCGATGAACATCCAGCTATAAAAAATGCTGCCCTTCAACCCGCCGAGAACCTCGTCGCCTTGTTCATCCTTGACCAGCAGTGCGAACTTCTCCGCCCCGGACTGGCCTGCCTTGGCGACGTTATAGGCGCGCAAGGGCGTTAGAATTGCCGATACTTCTTCTTCAGTGGGACTGGAGGTGTGTTCGATACGCACGTTCATCCATGGCTCCGTGAGAGGTTATATATGAAAACCGGCAGTTTAATACCGCTGAGCACTTAACAGGAGTGCTTAAACAATGCGTTAACGCGAATCGACCGCTATTACCAAAAAAATAGGCTGATGCTTTGATATTCAATAGCCACAACTGTTCTCCCCCGCTCCCACGCGCATGTAGAATACTCCTACAGCCGGAGTACCAATGAGCGACCCAATTCTCAGCGAAGCCGAATACGATGCCATCACCGATGCCGCAGCACATTGGTGCATGCGCATGCACGCCAGTGATTGCACGGCAGACGAGCGCCAGGCGTTTGAACAATGGCTACATGCGCATCCGCTGCATACCGTTGAATATGAAGCGATGCTGGAAATCTGGGATATCTCCGAGCAGGTGGTGCCGGTCAATCCATTGCCTGCCGACAACAATGGCGTGCGATTACGCAGTAACCCGGCAGCCAAAGCGCCCGGCAAAACCTGGCGTAATTATGCCGTCGCAGCCGCCATCGTTGCGCTCGCCGTGCCAGTGGCAGGTTACATAGGCTGGAATCAGGGCTGGCTGCCGAATGCTTATGACAGTTATGAAGCCAACGGCAGTACACGTCTGGTCACCATGGCAGACGGTAGCCGTGTGGAACTGAACCTGGGAACCCGTCTGACTTTCGCCAACTACAAGGATCGACGCAGTGTAGTGCTGGACAAGGGCGAGGCGTTCTTCGAGGTCAGCCACGATGCCCAGCATCCGTTCGTGGTGAAAGCGGGCCAAGGCAGCGTCAAGGTCACCGGCACCAAATTCAACGTCTGGATGTATCAGGATCAGGTCCGGGTGATGCTGCTGGAAGGGTCAGTGCAAGTGGTCAGTGACAGCTCCCAACCGGGTAGCGGGTATCGCCTTGAACCCGGCATGCAGGCGAGCTACAAGAGTGGCGACTTCGAGCCGCAGATCAGCGAAACCTACGCCAATGACAACATTCTGGCCTGGCGCAACGGCAAGCTGGTGATCAATAACCTGCCCTTGGCGCAGGCGCTGCCACTGATCAACCGCTATCTGCCACAACCGGTTTTGCTCGCTGACAATGCCACTGGCGCGATCCGCATCGGCGGCAGTTACAACACGCAGGATATGGTCGGTCTGGTGGCGTCGCTGCCCAAGGTCTTACCCGTGACAGTGACCCGAAACAACGAAGGCAATCAGGTCATCAACAGACGACCTGGTGTCACGCCGAGGGGCTAGCCTGACGATCCCCTGAAACAGGAGCAGCTCCCTATGGGAACTGAGTCTGGTCTGGGCGGCATTCCGACGATAAGGCTGGACGCGATCTAAACAGATCCGAACCAGCCTGATATTCCCCCCCCTGAGATTACTTCTGCCCTTCCTTGATCACTTGCAACCGATAAGCAGGGTCTGCCGTGATCTGCTGCTCGGTGAATGGCAACACACCCCATTGTTTTTTAGAGAACGCCTCGGTCTGATCCCGACGATGCGGCGATGTATCACGGGTTGACTCCGACGGCGCCAGCAAGCCCTGAGCCAGAGGACCGTGCTCGTCAAAACTCACCACTTGCAAATAGCTGCTGCCACTGACGACTTCACGCTTGCCATCAGGACGCGGCACGGTCTGCATCGCGTTGTAGACGCCCAGAACAGCCGGACCACCGTGGATTGGCGTCTGCTGCTGGCCCGCAGTCGAGACTTGAATATCGCCCCAGTGAGTTTCTTCGGTCACACCAGCTTTACTCAGCTGTTCCGCCGACGCCAGCACCGCTGCATGCAGCGCCTCTGCTACACCGGCCTGGCGCAAATCCAGACCGCGAGGTGTGTGGACCGGATTGGCCGGGTCAAAGGCAATACGCCAGGCATTTGGAACAGCCTGCAGCGCCTTGGCGATGTTTTGAAAATGCACGAACCCCACGCCTGCATCCAGATTGGCACTGCGATCCCACTGACGCATGCTCGTGCAAACACTTTTGACCGTTGCAGCGTCAGGTCCGGAGTAACCAGCACAGTACTGCAGCAGGTCATCCAGCACTCCACCGGCCTCGGCGAGATACACCCGGTTATCCATGACCATGGCCTGCAGGTCCGCGATGGTAACCTTGCCAGCCTGCTGCAGGCTGCCGAGCCGATCTACGGCGAAACGTGTACGCGGCCCAAGCGGCTGGGCATCACGGCTGATCAGTGGCGAAAAGCCCGTCAATGGCTGCGCCGGGTTGGTCATCCACGCCGAATCATTGGAGTTCTGCAGATAATCGCTACGGCTTAACATTGGCAACGCTGAGCTTGGGAAGATCCCGGGCTGCGCAGCTGACGTATCGTTTTCCCAGGCGCAGGCCTTGCGCGAGCCATCCAGCACGATCATCTCCAGACCAGCAGAAGGATCGCTGCATTGCGCCAGCTTTTGGCTGCTGACATTCGGGACAACCGAAAAATTGGTGTATAGCGTCTGCCCCTGATCGTCTACGGCTAACGTATTGACCCAAGGGATGCCCTGAATTTTCTGCAACGCGTTTTTCAGCTCTGCAAGGTTTCTGGACTGATTCATCACATACCACTGCTGCATGACCCGATCATTGCCAAGGTTTGCGTCGCGCAAGCTATAGGCATATTCACGGTTCCAGTCCAGCTTGCCCGGCCACTGCACCACGGGGCCAAACTCGGACTGATAAACCTCACGGGTTTGCTGCTGCGGCTTGCCATCCTTGTTGCTCAGCATGACGCTGACACGGGTCTTTTGCAGCGGGCGCGATTGCCCGTCAACCAGATAACGAGTGGGGTCCTTTGGATCAAGCTTGAGCCGATATAAGGTGAAGTGTTTGGAGGTGTCCACCGTATGGGTCCAGGCCAGGTGCTGGCTGAAGCCGATATTGATCAACGGCAACCCCGGCAGCGCGGCCCCCATGACATCGAGCTTGCCGGGTATGGTCAGGTGCATCTGATAAAAACGCATGCCGCCCACCCACGGGAAATGCGGGTTGGCCAATAGCATCCCCCGGCCATTTTCAGATCGGTCACGACCAATCGCCACAGCATTACTCCCCCTCTCAAGAGCAAAGTCCTGATCATGGGCGAGAGCACTGGCGAACGACGTCGAATCCATTGAGTGACTGGCGACGCTAGCAGCGGGCGGTGCGGCGGCAGCAAGGGCTTCGGCAAAACGCCCTACGCCGCCTTCTACCAGAAGGCGACGGGTCAGCTTGACCTGATCGTCGGTGGTGATCGGACGCAGCCACTGCGCCTGCAAGCATTCGCCCTGATTACCGGCTTGTCGCGTCTCCGTCAGAAACCGGTTATACCCCGCGACATACCCCTCGACCAATTGCCGGACCTCTGGCGTCTGGGCCTTCCAGAATGCGGCCACAGCCTGAGGCGTATTCAGCCAGTTGAAGAACACATCGCTGGCCATGTTATTGCGCTGCTCGGTGGTCTGCTTCTCGGGACCAAAGTAACGCGAGCGCTCGCCGTTTACCGTGACCACTTCATTGGCCAGCAGGCAGAGGTTGTCCTGCGCGTAGGCGTAACCAATTCCGTAGCCAAGACCGCGCTCGTTTTGCGCGCGGATATGCGGCACCCCGAACGTCGTCCGACGAATCTCTGCGCCAGCCTGACCCACAGGTAACTGCGCATGAGCACTGAGACTCAGGCCAAACAACAATCCGCAAATACACAACGTCGGCACGCGCTTGAAAATGATCACTCTGACTCCTGATGGCTGGCTTGTGGACAGGCACAGCCTTGACGGGCTGTCGCTCAGTTAAAGACGAAGAACATCAGAAAAATTTAAGGATTAACGGCTCACTGAGAGAGGCTTGAAACGATGATCGGTAAACTTTTTTTCGGAAAATGTTGAGGATTTTCAGCGCTCATACGTCTTAGTAAGTGAGGCAAGTATTTTTAGAGCCTGAAAAGGAATTTGCGCATGTTTAATCGTCAAGCCACCACCACCCGAACGATGCTGCGCCAGTCAGCCATTGCAGCGCAGGCCCAGGCGCCAGCGATCGATACAGAGCGTCAGGGCAATGAACCCATCAGGAAGCTGCTGAAAAGCTTTGGTCTGCGGACCAGTCTGGTCCGCCTGAAGGTCCTGGATGCGCTGCTGCACGCCACCAGCGAAGGGCAACCTCTGGGCGTTCGTGGCGTACACAGCCAATTGCTGAAGCTGGATATCCCGCTGTCATTTCTGAGCGTGCGGGAAGTATTGAAACGCCTGTGCGACGAAGGCGTTATTTTTCTCAATCCGGACAAGAGCTACAGCCTGCATCCTCAGGCGATGGAGCAGCTCAACGAACCGGACAAGTCGGCACAGTAACTGCCCGGTTTGAACTGAACCGCAAGCGCTCAGCGTTTGACCTTGCGGCGTATCACACCGTTGATAACCACAACCAGTACGGCAACGGCGATGGCGATGTACTGGAATGTCTGCTCGGTGATGACACCGCTGGCCTGCAAACGAGACAGACCCAGCATGATCGCCAGTACCGCCAGGGCAATCAGCAGCGAATAAATCAAACGTTGTTTATTGGTCATTACAAGGTTCCTGAAATCTTCATGGACTGCACTCGTTGCGCACAAATGCGCGCCCATCTTACGCTGATGTGCCAAGCCTGACACCGGCATCCTTCATGCACTGGCCCTACAGCCAATTCGCCTCCCACACCTGACAGATCCCCACGCCAGAGCACATCCGGACAACGCTGGTTACAATTCGCATGGTTTAATAGCCTCTATTCAAGGCCGCTCATGCGGCCTTTTCGTGATTAGCAAGGAGTCAACCATGCCCCATGAAGGCAGCCTGTTGCAGGCCGCAGTCGTGTTTCTGTTTGCCGCGGTTTTGACCGTTCCACTGGCCAAGCGGCTGCAACTGGGGGCCGTTATCGGCTATCTGTTCGCCGGCGTAATCATCGGCCCTTCAGTACTGGGGCTGATCGGCAATCCAGAGAGCGTCAGCCACATCTCTGAACTGGGCGTCGTACTGCTGTTGTTTATCATCGGCCTCGAACTTTCGCCAAAACGCCTGTGGGTGATGCGTAAAGCAGTATTCGGCGTCGGCATGGCGCAGGTGCTGTTGACGGGACTGGTCATCGGCGCCATTGCCCTGCTCGCCTTCGGTCAGCCACTGAATACTGCCGTTGTGCTGGGCCTGGGGCTGGCGCTGTCTTCCACAGCCTTCGGCCTGCAGAGCCTGGCCGAACGCAAGGAACTCAATAGCCCTCACGGTCGACTGGCGTTTGCCATTCTGCTGTTTCAGGACATCGCGGCCATTCCACTGATTGCCATGGTGCCGCTGCTCGCGGGTACCGATGACAAGCTCAGCGCCAGTGATGGCCTGACTCACGGCCTCGAAGTACTAGGCGTCATTGCGATTGTGGTGGTAGGTGGTCGTTACCTGCTGCGGCCGGTATTCCGTATCGTGGCCAAGACAAAAATCCAGGAGGTGTCCACGGCGACCGCATTGCTGGTGGTCATCGGTACCGCGTGGCTAATGGATCTGGTGGGCGTGTCCATGGCGCTGGGCGCTTTCCTCGCCGGGCTGCTGCTGGCCGACTCCGAGTACCGTCACGAGTTGGAGTCACAGATCGAACCCTTCAAAGGGCTGCTGCTCGGGCTGTTTTTCATGAGCGTGGGCATGGGCGCCAACCTGAGCCTGCTGCTCAGCGAGCCGCTTGTTGTGCTGGGGCTGACGCTGCTGCTGATTTTCATCAAACTGCCACTGCTGTTTGTT
Organism: Pseudomonas sp. HP_14; assembly: GCF_055283875.1. Classification (NCBI taxonomy): domain Bacteria; kingdom Pseudomonadati; phylum Pseudomonadota; class Gammaproteobacteria; order Pseudomonadales; family Pseudomonadaceae; genus Pseudomonas; species Pseudomonas sp. HP_14. The sequence goes on from NZ_JBTOQI010000041.1 coordinate 145,661, forward strand.
GTTGGCCGTCTGGCAGGTGGGCTGGGTAAACAAAGCGCTTTACGACTGGGCATCGTGCTCGCCGCGGGCGGTGAGTTCGCCTTTGTGGTGTTTCAGATTGGCAGTGATCAGGGCCTTTTTGATGCCCGTCTATACGACACGCTGGTGCTGACCATCACCTTGTCCATGGCGTTGACCCCACTGTTGCTGCTGGGAATTGCGCACTGGCTCAAACCCAAGCCGGTTACCGTGGAAGTGCCGGACGAATACCGGGATATCAACACCGACTCACCTCGGGTAGTCATTGCGGGCATGGGCCGTATGGGGCAAATCGTGGCGCGGATTCTACGTGCGCAGAATATCCCCTTCGTTGCGCTGGATACGGCAGTGGAGTCCATCGAATTTTCCCGCAGCTTCGGCAATGTTCCAGTGTTCTATGGAGACCCGTTGCGCCCGGAAATCCTTCGCGCGGCAAAAGTCGAACAGGCCGAGTTTTTCATCATTGCGACTGATGATCCCGACATCAATATCAAGACGGCCGAACTGGTCAACAAGCTGTATCCGAACATCAAGATCATCGCTCGTGCCCGTAACAGACAGCACGTGCATCGCCTGCTTGATGTCGGTGCGCAGGCCGTTCGGGAAACGTTTTATTCCAGCCTGGAAATGAGTCGACGTACGCTGGTAGGTCTGGGCCTGAGCCAGACCCAGGCCGATGCGCGTATCAGTCGCTTCAAACGTCACGATGAACAGGTTCTGGCGGCGCAGCATCTGGTGTATGACGATGCGGCAAAGGTACTGCAAACCGCTCGCGAAGCCAGGAAAGAACTGGCGCAGTTGTTTGAGGCAGACCGGCAGGAAGAGGAAGCCGGGAAGGATTGATTGCGAATGCAATCGCTTTTAAAGCTTTTGCATGCCGTGCCACGCAGTCCGCAACGACGCGAGATTAGCGTCGGCAGGCCGAGTGGAGGTGTCGTGGTGGGGTGCGCTCGGCATGAATGCCGAGCGAGCGCCGTTGGGCCATGGATGGCCCGTCGGCGCGTCGCCCCACCACGGCACCGGAAGGAGGGAACCGCCGCGCAGCGGGGGCCGGACGTCAGCGCAAAATGGTCTCGCCCCTTTGCCGTAACAAAGGGGCCCGTCCGTTAGGACGGAACAAATATCAGCAGCGCAGCAATTGCCGCTGATTCAACGCGCCTCAATAACCCTACAACACCGATGCATCGGTTTACGCATACGGCCCATCCCAATACCGCCCATGCATGCCAAGCTTCTTCTTCAGACTTTTAGGCAGACACTTTTCCTGCTTGCTGAGTTTGTAAGCAATCAACTTGGCAGCATTGCGTATGAACGACAGTGGCCAAAGCAGAAAGCGCCGAGGGCCAAGGAACTTGAGCTCTGATTTGACGTAACGCATCCCCTCCCCGGCCACGCCACCAAAGGTGTCGTAGATCCAGGCCTCGCGAGACTGGAACACGCCAATATCAAAATAGCGCCGAAACTCTTCCCACACGGTGTAGTTGTGCGAGTGACGGCACATCGCCGAGCCTTCGTAGGCCACCTTCCAGCCAGCCAGAAGCATTTTGGCGGTAACGTACATGTCTTCAGAGAGGATCACATGCGGCGGAAAACCACCGACATCCAGCAAGGCTTCGCGGCGATAGGCCGCAAACGAGTTGGACATGAACGGGGTTTTGATCCCCAGCACCGGAGCATCTTCCAGAGTCTTGATCTGTGAGACCGGCGGATAGTTGAACAGGCGCGCATGCTGCGCGAGCAAGCTGGCATCTTTGTGAGGCAACTGACGCCCGCAGACAGCCCCCACCTTAGGGTCAGCGAAAGGCAGCAAAATATTGGCAATGGCCTCGACGTCCTCGACGTAGGCATCCTGAGTCATATAGACATAGACGTCATAATCGGGATTGAACTCAACCATCATTTGCCGTGTGCCGCCGTGGTTGAAATCCTTGCTGTCGACACGGATCACATTGGCGCAACGCGAACGCGCCAACTCAAGGGTTCCATCACGGGAACTGGAATCGACAATCAGCGTGTCAAAAACGGCTGTCTGAGTTGCCAGAGAATCCAGTAACCGCTGTAAATCGTTTCGCCCGTTATAGGTCGGGATGACACAAGCCACTCTCAAAGACGGCATAACAAAACTCCAGGGCGAAATTCGAATGCCCAACTTGTCAGCGCTTTTGAGGGTAGCTCATGCCTCGCGGATAGACCATGCGGATGGGTAAAAACCCAATCAACCGAGCACTTCACTCAAAGGAATGAAGTTGACCCATTCCCCCTCTGCTACTGTGCTGCCCTCGCGCACCTCGATCAGGCCATCGGCCCAGGCCGCACTGCGCAACACGCCAGAGCTCTGGTTTTTGTAAAACACTGCACGCCCTTGCTCCAGCCTGCCACGCAAATACTCACGGCGATTACCGGGCTTGGTCCAGACGAAACCAGCCGGTACTGGAAACTGTAGAGGCGTGACGTCGGCCACACCCTGACGGCGTAACAGGTAAGGACGAGCCAGCAGAGCAAAGGTCACCAGCGTCGAGGCGGGATTGCCTGGCAAGCCAATCACCGGCACGCCCCGAAAATACCCGAATGTCAGCGGTTTTCCAGGCTTGATGGCAAGCTTCCACAGCGACAACTCGCCCTCTTCACGTAATGCGTGTCCGAGAAAATCAGCCTCACCCACAGAAACTCCGCCGGTAGACAGGATCAGATCCACATCGCTGAGCGCGCCCAACGCTGTGCGCGTCTTTTCCAGATCGTCGGGCAGAATCCCGGCGTCGACCACGTCGCACTCCAGTCTTTTCAACCAACTGCATAGCAACACGCGGTTGCTGTTGTAGATCTGCCCCGGCCCCAACGGCTGCCCCGGTTCGATCAGCTCATCGCCGGTCGAAAGCACGGCAACCCGTATGCGCCTGACGACTTGCAACTCGGCCAGCCCCAATGAAGCCCCCAGCCCAAGCTCGATCGGGCCAAGGCGTGTACCGGCGGCGAGCACCTTGTCGCCTGTTCGGGTTTCCTGGCCCTGTGGACGAATGTTCTGATCAGTCTGCAGAGGTTCGGTAAAACCCACGCGCTGATCGGGAAAGACCTCAGCGTTTTCCTGCATTTCGACACAATCAGCCCCCGCGGGGACCGGAGCCCCCGTGAAGATTCGTGCACAGGTACCAGCGGCCAATGGCTCCGGTGCCTGCCCGGCAAAAATCCGCTGGCTGACCACCAGTGGCTCGCCTTTCCAGTCCGCCAGACGCAACGCATAACCGTCCATGGCGCTGTTAGGCCAAGGCGGAAGGTCAAATGTCGCAATCATGTCCTGGGCCAGCACACGGCCTTGGGCTTGCGCCAATGGCACTGTTTCGGACTCGGTTACTGGCGCTGCTTCAGCCATTTCCAGCAAACGTGCCAAGGCCTGTTCGACCGGCATCAAGGGCTTGTTCATTGGCGCTTTATCCACGTGTTGCGCAAGGCTCGGCTTGCTTCAAATGCGGCACGAAGTTGCAGGGGCGAAAACGGTTGTCCAGTTGCTGGGCGAGAATGCCGTCCCAACCGGTACGCACCGCATTGGTCGACCCGGGCAGACAGCACACCAGCGTACCGTTGGCCAGACCCGCCAGCGCGCGGGATTGAATGGTCGATGTGCCGATATCAGGTACTGATATCTGGCGGAACAGCTCACCGAAACCGTCGACCTGTTTGTCCAGCAGGCACGCAACCGCTTCCGGCGTGCTGTCACGACCTGTGAAGCCCGTACCGCCGGTAATCAACACAACTTGCACTTCATCATCGGCAATCCAGCCAGCGACCTTCGCACGGATCTTGTACAGATCATCCTTGAGCAGAACGCGTTCGATCAGGCTGTGACCGGCCTCAGTCAGGCGATCGACAAACATTTGGCCAGAGGTGTCAGTTTCCCGGGTGCGGGTGTCACTGACCGTCAAAACAGCAATATTCAGCGGTACAAAGGGGGTGTCAGCCTTGGCTTTCATCGCTCAGTCCAGTTGTAGAGAAAACAGGCCGGTGTTATATCACAGCACCCCATTTCACTGCTTCGGTCGAGTCGCTCATGCCAGATGCCATCACCCTTCCCGCCTGTTCAATCCTGCTGCTGGCCGGTGGTCAGGGTCAGCGTATGGGCGGCAGGGACAAAGGCCTGATCCCGTGGCAGGGCGAGCCGCTGATACAGCATCTGCATCGTCTTACCCGGCCGTTGACCGACGACCTGCTCATTTCCTGTAATCGCAACCTGGAACACTATGCGATTTACGCCGACCGCCTGGTGCAGGATGGCAACGACGAGTTTCACGGGCCATTCGCGGGCATACGCGCAGCCCTGCCGCTTGCGCGCCATTCACATCTGTTGGTTTTGCCATGCGATGTGCCATTGATCGACCTCTCATTGCTGCAGAGCCTGCGGGAAACGTCGCTCAAGCACCCCGGGCAACCGGTGATGGTACGCAGCGGAACACACTGGCAACCCCTGCTTTGTATTATTCCGACCCACCACGCAGAGGCTTTTGAAGCTGCCTGGCAGAGCGGTGAACGCAGCCCGCGCAGGGTGATGGAACGTCTTCATGCAACTGCCGTGCAGTGTGACGCTGACGATCCGCGGCTGGCCAACCTCAATACTCCGGAGTTGCTGACCCGGACCACCGGCTGAATCAAGCATTGCGCAGCGACTAATATTGATTGAACTTGCTGAAGACAGTTACGTCTTAACGTCAGTTAACCAAGAATCGACCAGGAGACACCGTAATGAACCAACGGACCCTTCCCGCTGCCTTTTTGCTCGCACTGGGCCTCGCATCCCTTGCTGGCTGTGCATCGCCGACCGTGATCACCTTGACCGATGGCCGGGAAATTCAGGCCGTCGATACACCCAAGTATGATGAAGATTCGGGCTTCTACGAGTTCAAGCAACTTGACGGCAAGGAAACTCGCGTCAATAAAGATCAAGTGCGTACCGTCAAGGACCTCTGATCTGGCTGCGGTGTAGTAGATCTAAAGAAACCCGCCAAGTGCGGGTTTTTTATGGGTTACGAAAAACACCGGATTACCAGTCCAGACGAATCTCGCTCTGAAATTGTCGCGGCTGCCCTGTGACCGGATCACAAAAGCGCAAGCTTTGAGCGAGCAATTTCAAGGGTCTGGCGTAATCGTCCACTGCGTCCTTGATTACATCCGGGTAAAAAGGGTCATTGCAGATACCGGCTCCCAGAGCGGCCATGTGCACCCGCAACTGGTGTTTTTTACCCGTCACCGGGTACAACCCGTAACGCCAGAGATCGCCGTTGCGTTCGCAAACCTCCATGGCGGTCTCGGTATTACTGGCGCCGGGCCCTTCCTGCATGCGAAAGAAAGGCTCGCCATCGATCAACCGGCTTTTGTGCACGCGGGGGAATTCGATACCCGGCAATGCAGGCGCAATGGCTTCATAGCGCTTGTCGATCTGACGGGTCGGGAACAGTGACTGATAAGCAGAACGGGTCTGCTTGTTTGCAGAAAACAACACCAGCCCTGCGGTGTGCCTGTCAATGCGATGCAAGGGCACCAGATCAGGATTGCCCAGTCGACGGATCAAACGGCGCAGCAATGTCTGTTCGACGTACTCACCCGCGGGCGTTACAGGCAGGAAGTGAGGTTTATCGGCGACCACCAGGTGCTCGTCTGCATAGAGAATGGTTTCCAGAACCGGAATCGGCGTCTCATTGGGCACTTCACGGAAGTAGTGAATGCGCAGGCCTTCCCTGTAAGCCAGATCTGCGGCTACAGGTTTGCCATTTGCATCCAGCACACGCCCCCTTGCGATACGATCAAGCCACTGCTCGCGGCTGATGGCGCTGAAATGCGCGCACAGACAATCAAGTACAGTCACCCACGTGCCGGGTGGCAAATACAGCGTGCTCGCCTGGCTGTTGGCGGCGGAAAAAACAGACTCGGACATCATACAGGGGCTCACGGAGAAAGGCTCTTGGGACTGCTCTTGAAGAGCCGCAGGCATTATCACCCAAGAGCCTGTTCATCGCGAATCGGCGGAGCGTATCAGATCACGCCGCACGCAACCCGATCACCACCACCCCCTAGAGGTTTAGGCATATCAGAATGGTTGTCTGCGCCCGCATGGATCATCAGTGCATGGCCTTTGACGTCCTTGAGCTTTTTCAAACGTGGTGCCAGAACCGGATAGTTGGCCATGCCGTCTTCAGTGACGTAGATCGCTGGCAGGTCACCCAGGTGACCGTTGGCGTAAGGCCCCAGATGCTTGCCGGTTTTTTTCGGGTCCCAATGCCCACCGGCCGCCTGAGCGGCAATTTTCACACCGTCTTTGGTTGCTGTATCGCAACTGGCATTTTCGTGGATATGAAAGCCATGAACACCCGCCGGCAAAGTTGTCAGGCTAGGCGTGAAAAGCAGACCGTATTCAGTTTCCGTGATGATGACTTCGCCAATCGGCTTCGCTGCGTCCGTAGTACTGACCAGATTCATCGGGACCGATAACGAATCGGCGAGTGCGGTATTCAGAGAAAATGCGCCAAAAAGGCCAAGCCAGAGATAAGGTTTCATCATTCGTCCATTTGCTGAGAAAAGTGCAAGGCAGCGATAAAAGCCTGCCCGGATGAAGGTTTACCTAGTCTTGTACACGCTCAACGGAGCAAAAGTTCCACTCAATATCGTGTACGGATGTTTGCCAGCAGTCTGCGGTGTGCATATCGCAAACAATCAGCGCTCAAAGGAAGCGCATATCCGTACCGCGGTTTGGTCTCGACACCTACGATAAAAAGCTGACAACCCGCTCCACACTGAACGGCCAGTCCAGCTCCGCGCCGGTATCAACACGACGCAGGACAGGGATACGCAACCCGTAGGTATCGACCAGGCGCTCGCTGTCACCGATGTCTACCAGTTCGACCAACAACCCATGCTCCACCAGCGGCATCAACTCAGCTTCGGCGACTTCACAAAGATGGCACCCCAAGGTGCCGAACAACTGGCATTCAGGAGGCATGCGGGCAACCCTCAATACAGGAAATTAGCCACTATTTTAGGCCTGCTGCAGAGGGTCGTCGAGCAAGGCCCGGTTGCGAAAGCAGCAAGCTGGATTCAAAGCGGTTGCCCGGGAACCCGCCACTCTGGTGCCCTGAAAACCTGTTCAGCACCGGAGATACGCATTGATATACGGTCCAGAATCGATTCTGCGGTGTACTTGGGCGTAGTGGCATTGAAGGCAATAAGCAGCAACCCCACCAGCAAGGCTGCAGAAGGAATTCTGCCTGGCTGGATATTCTCCAGACCCAGTAAAAAAAGGCAGGCTGCCAGCGAGCCCAACAGTGCACCAGCAACAGCTTCGGGCAACGGATGGATGAATGGCGCAACGCAATAGATGCTGAACATCCAGCCCACCGCCAAGCCAATTGCTGCTGCGGGCCAGCTCAGTAGCGGATGAACCTGACGGGCGAGCAGACTCAATCCTACCGTGAGTACCAGGCACGTATTCATCGCATGGCCACTCAAGACGTAGATGCCCAGGCTCTCCAGTGCCACGCCCCAACCCTTGAAAAGGATTTTGCTGACCGCCACGATCGAGTAGACCGCGAACACTGTGGCGACCCACAGAAGTGCCGAGCGTCGCGAACGGGTCATCCATAGCCAGCCGGTGATAACCAGTGCAGCAGGCAACATCACGGTGATGCCGCCGTAAGGGGTAATTGACGCGAGCTGTATATCCAACTGTCACTCCAACAGGGAGTTGCCGCCAGAATCCTACTGCGCCCGCTCCAGGCTAGATGAGCGAGCTCGAAAGTGTTTGCGGGCAAACGTGTTGGCCCGATCCAGCACCGGCTTCTCGAAACAGCGATAACCGACCCAGCCGTAACATAGCACCGCACTCATCATCAGTGCGCAGAAGAAAATATTGTCCATCAGGTTGCCAGGCCAACCGCCCGACAACTGCCAGATACGCCCGATAACGCCCAGCACCAATAGATGTGACAGATAGACGGTGTAAGACATGTCGCCGATTAACACCAGTCCCTTTGGCATCGAGACAGGCCCGCGACGCTCCAGCAACGCCAGGGCGAAAACCAGCGTAGCGAACACCACACCGACGACCACCATCCTTGACAAGCCGTGACCTTCAAACAACCCGTAAGCGCCTATCACCGGAATCCCCAGCAGCACCGCCGCAGCCAAAAGTCCCCAGACTGCGGAACCGGGGATACGCGCGCTGTTCGGGCTATAGAAGAACAGGGCCAGTAATGCTCCGGCGATGAATTCCAGTGCATAAGGGTGAAGGATCACCGCCAGCACCGGCGAATACTCCTGCCAATCCTCCAGCGCATTGAACACCAGTAACACCAACGCCCAGACAGCAAGCAGCCATGGCAAGCTGCGCTCTTTGAAAAACAGCAAAACACTGAAAACCAGGTAGAACCACAACTCGAACACCAGTGACCACGCCACCATCACCAGCAGCACCTTGTCACTGGGCAGGAGCAAGAATGACCGCCACAGGTTCGACTCGCCGTGAGCACTGTTGACCATTCCTGGCTGAACCAGATAAACCAGCAAGGTGATGAAAAAATACAACCAATACGTGGGGTATATACGCGATACGCGATTGAACAGAAAACGCTGCCGTTCAACGCCGTTCTGGAACCGCCCACGACTGACAATCACCATCACGAAACCACTGATGACGAAAAACAGATCGACACCTAACTGAAAAAAATCCAGCCAGCCCGGCAAGAGCCTGTCGCCCCCCGAATACTTCAGTTCGACGGCCGTCATGTGGAAAAGCACCACGCCCAGCACTGCAAGGCCCCTCAGCCCTTGAAGGGAATACAACCGCTCCATGCCACTCTCCAGCCCATGCCTGAACGCCACTGAACGGCGACAGTACTGCCATGATTTGCCAAAAGACAGTCCCTGTAAAACGAGCACCTCTTTCGGCGAGTAAACCAGGGGACTGTCGCCAAAGCAGTCCCCACGATTTAGCGTCGGAGTACAGCATAGCCAAATCCTGCCCCGATGAGGCCACGTCTTGAAGGTGTCACAAGAAACGGCACTATCAGGACACGCCCCGAGACAGAGCGAATAAAATCGTGGAAACTCCGGGCACAGCGCTTGCGTCCAGATAACGCCTGCTCGAACGCGCTCCTGATAAGCGCACCGCTAACGGCCGCGCACCAACACACCGCAAAACAGGCCCGGACGGATACCTGGATTTGATGTGGCATTGAAGTGAACCTTCAGCAAGCCCCTGGACTCGAAAGCCCATACGCACCTAATGGAGAGAAAAATGGCACGCCAAACAGCACAGAACGCTCAGGAAATCTTGATGGCTGACTTTCAGGTCCTGGTTGCCGATACGGAGAAGCTCCTGGAACACACCGCTTCACTGGCAGGCGAGCAGGCTGACGAATTACGCAGCCAGATCAATGAAAGCCTGCTGCGCGCCCGCGAAACCCTGAAACTCACCGAAGAATCACTTCGTGAGCGGGGCAAGGCCGCCGTCGTAGCAACCGAAGATTATGTTCAAACCAACCCATGGCAGTCGGTAGGCATCGCGGCTGGCGTTGGTTTCCTGATTGGCCTGCTGGCAACAAGGCGCTAACGATTATGGCTCTGGGAACTGAATCCGGTCAGGCATCAGACCAGACCTCATCGTCGCCGCGGCGGCTTGGCGCGGCTGTCCTCGGGTTGCTGCACAGCCATGTAGAGCTGTTCGGTATCGAGCTTCAGGAGCAAAAGGCCCGTACTTTGAGCCTGCTCCTGTTCGCCGGCCTGGCGCTCGTCTTCGCCTTGCTGCTGCTGACGGGCCTGTCGGCATTACTACTGATCGTACTGTGGGACAGCTATCGTCTGGCCGGCATTATCGGTCTATGCGTGTTCTATACGTTGTGTGCGCTGTTTTGCGCCCTGCGTCTCAAAGCTGCCATATTCGACGAGTCCTCGCCGTTCAACGCGACACTCGAAGAACTGGCCAATGACCGTGAGCGATTGATGCGATGAGTCTGCCTGAATCTCACCAGAAACATTCCCGCCGCGAATTGCGCAAAGCGCTGGTTCGCCTGCGCATGGAAATGCATCGTCAGGAAATCCGGCAGGAGTCGAACAATCTTCTCCAGCCGTTGCGAAGGGTTCGCGGGATGGGTACCGACTGGCAGGGCGCGCTCGGCATCAAGCATGCGCCCTTGTGGGGTATGGGTGTCGTTTCGCTGCTGGGGTTCCTTGGCGGTAAAGGCGCAAAAGGCTCGCGTCCTGGCGGTCTGACCCGGATCATCAAACTCGGTGTAAGCCTGTTGCCTGTGATCAGAATGGCGTTAGGGTCCTCCCGAAAGCGCTAGTGGCAATTGGCTGCGTTCTTGCAAGTAGCACCTCCCTGTCAAGTTGGATCGATGGCTTCAGGTTTCACTGAAGCCATCGGTTTTGCTGCGGAAATTTTGATTTCAACTGCCGAGTTTACTGAGGAGGCCATGTGATTGATGGGCAACCTATTGCCTGCTTTCAGCCGTTCATTGATACCGCTACTGGCCGTATTGCTGGTGTTGAAGCATTGGGCCGTGTACGCAAGGACGACGGCCAGCTAAAGTCAGTGGGTCCGCTGTTCGCAGATCCGAAAATGCCTGCCGCGTCATTACGTCGTTTGGATCGCATCATCCGCGACAACGCTCTGAGTCGATTGCATGAGGCGCCCGACGACTGGTTTCTGAGCCTGAATATTTCACCCCGGTGGATTTCTCGCCTGCGCCCGGGGCAACCTCTACCCAGCCTCAAGCAACTGCAACGAAACGGCGTAGAGCCTCAACGCATCGTGTTTGAAATCACCGAACTGGATGGCAACAGCCAGCGTCTTGCGGAAGTAGTGAGCCGTTACCGCGAGGCAGGTGCACGAATCGCCATTGATGATTTCGGTGCTGGCTACTCGCAGCTGGACCGCGTGCTGGCTCTGCAGCCCGACATACTCAAGCTTGACATGCGTTTGTTTCAGGCCGCGGCCAAAGGCGGGCCCAGCAGTGACATTGTCAAAGCGCTTGCCCAAATGGCAGAAAAAACCGGCTGCTGGATTATCGCCGAAGGAGTCGAAACGGAAGCCGAATTGCACTTTGCCCTGGAGTGCGGCGCACGCTATGTCCAGGGTTTTCTGTTTGCTCCCGGCGAGCAAACCTTCTTCCAGCCGGATGCATTCGTTGAACAATTCGCCCGTCTGCGCGACCGCTACGTGCAGAAAAAGCTGGCGGAGCGAGCACTGGTCATGGGACTGCGCCAGCAACTGGCGTCGTTGATGTCTATCTTGCAACGCTGGGACCAGAGTTCACTCAACCAGTTGCCACAACTGCACGACTACCCCTGGCTGCTGCGTTTCTACCAGTGCGACCGGCACGGTACTCAACTCACGCCCAATCTGGAGTGGCGCAACGGTGAATGGCGGTCTGACGCTGCCTACATTGGCCACAATTGGTCCTGGCGCCCCTACTTCTATCATCTGCTTGCAGAAGGCTGGCATGAGCGCCGCCTGATCCTCTCCAATACCTATCGAGACGCTACCACTAACCAGTATTGCCTGACCGCTGGACAGTTTTTCGACAACGACCAACGCATTCTCTTGATCGATGTTGACGCAGCGGGCTTCTGACCCCCTTGCAGCCGGGTCCTGGAACCCGGAAGCTAGGCGGTCTTAACCAACGGAGTGAACGCCTTGGATTGGCAAACCCTGCTCAACCGCGAACGACTTGGCAAAACCCTGCACAGCCCGGAAGAACTGGGGCGCAGTCCTTTCCATAAAGATCATGACCGAATCATTTTTTCCGGGGCATTTCGCCGTCTCGGGCGCAAGACACAAGTCCATCCCGTGTCGAGCAACGATCACATTCATACGCGCCTGACCCACTCGCTGGAAGTCAGTTGCGTTGGTCGTTCATTGGGTATGCGGGTTGGTGAAACACTGCGCAGCGCCCTGCCCGACTGGTGTGATCCCAGTGATCTGGGCATGGTCGTACAGTCGGCTTGCCTGGCGCACGACATTGGCAATCCTCCGTTCGGCCATTCCGGCGAAGACGCTATCCGTAACTGGTTCAAACAAGCTGCCGGCCGGGGCTGGCTCGATGCGATGAGTGAGGTTGAACGCAACGACTTCCTCAACTTCGAAGGTAACGCCCAGGGTTTTCGAGTCCTGACCCAGCTGGAGTATCACCAGTTCGACGGCGGCACACGACTGACCTATGCCACCCTCGGCACCTACCTGAAGTACCCATGGACGGCTCGCCATGCCGACTCCCTGGGCTACAAGAAACACAAATTTGGCTGCTATCAGAGCGAGCTGCCGATCCTTGAACAGATCGCGCAGAAACTGGGGCTGCCACAACTTGAAGAGCAGCGTTGGGCGCGGCACCCGTTGGTCTATCTGATGGAGGCCGCAGATGACATCTGTTATGCCCTGATCGATCTTGAAGACGGGCTGGAGATGGAGCTGCTGGAGTACGCGGAGGTAGAGTCGCTGCTGTTGGGGCTGGTCGGCGATGATTTGCCTGATACCTATCGCCAACTGGGTCCTGATGACTCGCGTCGGCGCAAACTGGCGATCCTGCGCGGTAAAGCCATTGAGCATCTGACCAACGCCGCTGCGAGGGCCTTCGTCGAACAGCAGGACGCGTTACTGGCCGGTACGCTCAGTGGCGATCTGGTCGAACACATGCATGGCCCGGCAAAGCGCTGTGTACTGAGTGCCAAGGACATGGCCCGCAAGAAAATCTTTCAGGACAAGCGCAAGACCCTGCACGAGATCGGTGCTTATACCACGCTTGAAATACTGCTCAACGCTTTCTGTGGCGCTGCACTGGAGCAGTTTGGCGGCCGGGCGCCCTCGTTCAAGCACAGGCGCATTCTCGATCTGCTGGGCAACAATGCGCCCGATCCTCATGCCCCCTTGCATGCATCATTCCTGCGCATGATCGACTTTATTGCTGGAATGACCGACAGCTATGCCAGTGAAATGGCCAGGGAAATGACCGGACGCTCAAGCCCTATGTAAAGTAGGCACTGCCGCCCGGCGTCCCTGAACGATTGGGCGGCAGCCCCCTTCTCAGCAGCAAATCTTCAACAACTTCAGACGCCTCCTACATTTTTTTAGGAATTGTCTTATCGCAAATGTTTTCGTGCCTGCCTGATACTCCCCCGCTTGAGAGCCATTAATGGCCGCCTCCACTTACTCTTTCACTGGCCATTGTCGATGCTGCCCGACGCCTGCAGCTGTGCGCCGGTCAGCGTCCGGCCTGCGCCAGCTTCTGCCGGACTACCTGATGTTTAAACACAACTTACGCATTCTGCTCGTGGAAGATCACCCCTTCCAACTGATTGCCACACAGATACTTCTGAATAATCTGGGGTACTTTCTGTTAACCCCTGCCCTTACCGCAGCGGAGGCCATGCAAGCCATCCAGCGAAGCGCCGAGCCATACGATTTGCTGCTTTGCGATCAGTGCCTGCCAGACGGTGAGGGTTTCGACGTCATTGAACAAGCCTTCAAGGCAGGAATGGCACGATACGCGATCGTTCTGAGCGGCCTGGACACGCCTCAACTGCAGGCCCTCGAACAACTGGCGGCTCAACGTGAACTCCCTTTGCTAGGCTGCCTGAACAAGCCGCTACACGGCCCGGATCTCTCCAGGCTGATGGCGTCACACTTCCCGGACAGCTAACCGCGCCCATGCACGCACGAGGCGCGCTGATGGATCAGAAAAAAACGCTGCAGACCCGGCACCCTTTCGTGCTGTAGTGAACTATGCTGATACAACTACTGAAAGCGTATAAACAACCTGTAGGTTAATTCCCAATCGCAATAAACAGCATGATCATCGACACTTAATAGCCCCCCCTGCAATCCCACTCAATTTAAACATTACGCATTACAAAAACGAGTTCCCGCGTGCTCCAATACGCTAATTATTGTAGGAACTTTCCTATATATCACCTATAGCAGGGTCTCTTCATGTGCCTGCCTGAACATCTGAGCTAAGGTGCGCGCTTTCCTCGCATCTCGTATGGATTGAACTATGAACTCAGTTTTTATCATTGATGACCATCCGGTCATTCGTCTTGCCGTAAGAATGCTCCTGGAAAACGAAAACTACGAAGTCGTGGGCGAGACTGATAATGGTGTGGATGCAATGCAAATGGTCCGCGAATGCATGCCTGACCTGATCATTCTGGACATCAGCATTCCCAAGCTGGACGGCCTCGAGGTACTGGCCCGCTTCAATTCGATGGGGCTTGCTTCGAAAATACTGGTGCTAACCTCACAAACCCCAAGTCTGTTCGCGATTCGGTGCATGCAGTCCGGCGCAGCAGGTTATGTCTGTAAACAGGAAGATCTGAGTGAATTGCTCAGCTCGGTAAAAGCGGTATTATCCGGCTACAATTACTTTCCAAGTCAGGCACTGTCTACGCCCAGTGGTGAAAATGGAGAGCCCAGCGAAATAGAGCTTTTTAAACTGGTCAATGATCGCGAACTGATGGTATTGCAGTTGTTCGCTCAGGGTCGAACGAACAAGGAAATTGCCAAAGGTATGTTTCTTAGCAACAAGACCGTCAGCACTTACAAAACACGCCTGATGCAAAAACTCAGGGTCAAAACCCTGGTAGAACTAATCGAGATGGCAAAACGCAACGCGCTAGTGTGAGGAACAGGATGTCCAAGCGCTTTAATTACTACTTGATCCTGACCACGAGCATTTGCTTTGGCCTCGGGTGGCAGACCGCTGTCGTTGCGGCCGAACTTTATACCTTGCTGGGTCGCTCCAGCATCGGGCATATGGAGCTGCAACTGGACAAAGCGCAATGGCAGTGGATACGCGACAAGCGCGAATTGGTCCTGGGGACTTCGGCCCCTGACTATCCGCCTTTCGACATGACACTTAACGGTCGTGATTACGAAGGGCTTACCGCTGACTATGCGAGCATTATTTCCAGGGCGCTGGACCTGCCTGTCAGAGTCCTGCGCTTCGAATCCAGACAGACAGCCATTGCGGCCCTTGCGACCGGGCAGATAGACCTGCTGGGCAGCGCGAACGGTTTCGAAGCGATAGACCGGAACATCAAACTTTCAACGCCCTATGCCGTAGATCAACCCGTGCTCGTCACCCGGATTGGCGAAACGCGCGCACTCTCTGACGGCCTGGCGGAAATGCGCCTGAGCATGATGTACCACTATCTGCCCCCCGAAGAAGTTCAGAAGCTTTACCCCAAAACGGCAGTGAAAACCTATCCATCGTTTCAAAGCGCGATCAATGCCGTTGCATTCAATCAGGCGGATGTCTTTCTCGGAGACACCATTTCCACCCAATACATGATCAACAAGGGTTACCTCAACAACATCCAGATGGCTAACTTCAGCCGGCATGAGCCTGATGGTTTCAGCTTCGCGATAAGTGGAGAAAACGTTCAGTTGCTGGACATACTCAATGCCACCCTCAAAGCCATTCCGGTCGAAGAGCGCATCGCAATATCAAAACGCTGGGGCGCCAGCGACTTGATGCTGACAGACCAGAAGCTCCAGTTGACCCAGCGGGAAGAACGCTGGATCGAACAGCATCCGACCGTCAGGGTTGTCATCAACGAGTCTTACGCGCCACTGACATTTTTTGATGCCAGCGGCAATTTTCGCGGGATAACCGCCGACCTGCTTGAACTGGTGCGCCTGCGTACCGGTTTACGCTTCGAGATCAGCCGCGCGCCCAGCATGGCCGACGTGATGAGTCAGGTCAGCCAGGGTCAGGCGGACCTGATCGGTGCTTTGATCTCCAGTGAGGAGCGAGAGGATCAATTCAGTTTCAGTCGACCCTACCTGGACAATTCCTTCGTACTGGTCACCCGTAAATGGCCAGAAAACTCGATCAATCTGGATCAACTGAGCGGCAAGCGGGTCGCGATCCCGCTGGGCAGTCCAGTCATGGCGTTCCTGCGACGCGAGTTTCCCGCAGTGGTCCCTATAGAAGTCGATAATCCGTTTCAAACGCTGGAAATGCTTGCTCAGGGCCGGGTCGAGGCTGCAATTACCTCGCTGGTAAGTGCCAACTATTTTCTGGCATCGGGGATTTTTGAGAACAGACTACAGATCACGACGACGGTCGGTGACAAACCGGCTTTGATTGCGATGGCCACCTCCCGGAAAGCGACTGAACTGAACAGTATTCTTGATAAAGCACTGTCGAGCATCGCCCCTCAGGAACTCGCGGCGATCAACAATCGCTGGCGGTCTTTCACCCCGGCTGGCGGCAACTGGCAGGATTACCAGCGACAGATTTACCAGATTGTATTGGGTGCAGGTCTCTTGTTATTGGGCTCTCTGGCCTGGAACGCGTACATGCGGCGCCAGATCAAGAAGCGCGAACAGGCCGAACGAGCCTTGAACGACCAGTTCGAATTCATGAGAGCACTGGTCAATGGCAGTCCGCACCCTATCTATGTGCGCGACCGCGAAGGCTTGCTGCGCATGTGCAATGACAGCTACCTGAAGGCTTTTGATGCTCGACGTGAAGACATCCTCGATAAAAGTGTCACTGAAGGCGTTCTGAGTAATGTGTTCGAGGCCAGAGAATTTGCCAGTGATTATCAGCAAGTCATGGCCAGCAATAGCCCGAAAATCCTCGATCGCACCCTGCAGATCGGAGAACGACAGCTCACGATATATCACTGGATTCTGCCCTTCCGGGATTCATTGGGCGAGGTAAAAGGCATTATTGGAGGCTGGATCGATATCAGCGAACGTCGACAACTGATCGAGGACCTGCGCGCCGCCAAGGACCAGGCGGACAATGCCAATCGAGCCAAAAGTACCTTTCTCGCCACCATGAGCCATGAGATACGAACACCGATGAATGCGGTGATAGGCATGCTCGAACTGGCGCTCAAGCGCGCTGACCAGGGCCATCTGGACCGGCCGGCCGTAGAGGTCGCTTACAGCTCGGCCAAGGACCTGCTGGAACTGATTGGAGACATCCTCGACGTCGCACGTATTGAATCCGGTCGCCTGACCTTGAGCCCGGAACGCGCCAACCTGCGTCAACTGGTTGAGTCCGTGGTACGTGTGTTCGACGGGCTGGCCCGACAAAAAAGCCTCAGTCTTCTGCTAGACCTGGACAGTGGCATCAATACCGATGTCCTGGTCGACCCGCTGCGCTTCAAACAGATTCTTTCCAACCTGATCAGCAACGCGATCAAATTCACAGAAAAGGGCCAGATCAAAATCACCTTGCAGACCGAAAGCGAGACCGATTCCCGACAGTTGCAATTACACATACGGATTCAGGACACGGGCATCGGTATCAGTAAAGAAGATCTCCAGCGGTTGTTCGAGCCTTTTGCTCAGGCTGACGACAATGGTCAACAGGCACGCACCGGGGCCGGTCTGGGACTGGTGATCTGTCGTAGCCTGTGCGAGATGATGGGCGGCACGCTGGAGTTGAGCAGTGAGCAGGGTCAGGGCACACAGGTCAACATGACCTTCAGCCTCACCACACTGGAACCTCTGGCGATATCCACAGAGCACCCTGCAAGCGCTGCACAGGCCAACGCTGCGTTGAATATTCTGGTAGTCGACGACCATCCAGCAAACTCCTTGTTGCTCTGCCAGCAACTTGAGTTTCTCGGGCATCGCTGTGCGGTGGCGGAACACGGCGCACAAGGCCTGGAACTCTGGCTGGCAGGCCATTTCGATGTCGTCGTGACTGATTGCAATATGCCGATCATGAATGGCTATGACCTGACCCGGGCAATCCGTAATCAGGAGCAAGCGTCTCGCCAGGCGCCTTGTACCGTTCTGGGTTTCACCGCCAACGCACAACCGGAAGAGAAACAGCGATGTCGCGAAGCCGGTATGGACGACTGCCTGTTCAAGCCTATCAGCCTGAACTCCCTGAACGAGCGCCTGAGTAACATTCACCCCCGGGATGAAACAGTGCCCGACACCGAACAGACTTCATCCGCAGAACTGCAGCCCGCTTTCAACATGGGCAGCATCAGTGCCCTGACCGGTGAGCGCCCCGAGATGATTCGGCGGTTGCTCGAACAGCTCCTGCACAGCAGCGAAGAAGATCGAATGAAGCTTGCCGTTCTGCTGCCAGCCAAGGACCAACATGAGTTATGCCTGCTTGCGCACAGGATCAAAGGTGCCGCGCGAATCATTCGTGCAACCCAGGTGATTGAGACCTGCGAAGCGTTAGAGGATGCGTGCATGGAAACAACGACCGAAAGCGTCATCCAGGAACGTCAACGAGCCATCGAAGTTGCAATGCTTGATCTGGAACAGGCGCTGCGGGAGCAGCTGAACATTGCGGCGTAAGGGAGGAATGAAGAAAGGGATGAGGCGGCAGGCATGAAGCCTGCCGCCCTGACATCAGGCTGCCGGATTGATCGGCGTTTCCGGGTGCCATGCGTCCATGAGCGGGCTGACTTCAACTTTGGTCAGTTCGCTGCGACCCTTGAGCCATGCTTCAACGATTGCACGCTGCTCTTCGCTGACAGAACCGCGTTTGGCGAGGCAAACCAGACCGAAGTCATCACCACCAACGTAATCGAGACCATTGGCGTCCATGGCTTCAGTCAGAAAAGCGTCGAGGAATGCGTCGATCGCCTGGTCATCCAGATCTTCCTTGAAGTCCAGGTTCAGCTCAAAACCCAGCTCCTGGAATTCATCAACGCAGAGTTTTTTGCGCAGACGACGGGAACGATTAGTGGCCATTGGAACAATCCTCTTGAGTAATATCGGGGCGCACTTTATCAGCTTGGCAAAGCAAATGCCCATAAAACCGGCGCAGTCAGACCAGCCAGCGCCATTGATAGCGACACTGTGCTGCATCGCAATGACAAAAATACTTGGCCCGGACGCCTGACCAGGGCACAACTCGCCCACGGTTGGGGCATAATGCCGCTCTATTCAGACGTATTACATATTGTTAACGAACCGTTTCGGCGTTTTATTTGAGTCATCTGTATTTTTTATCGAGGGAATCCATCCATGCCCTCTCGTGTCCCGTCTTTGTTGTAGGGGTTGTTGAATGATCAAATCATTGCGTCCATTGTTTTTTGCCTCGCTTCTTTTACCGCTGGCCCTGCCTGTCTACGCCGCGCCTATCAATACTTCACTCCCCCCCAAAGTTCAGCAAGCGCTCAAAGCCAGCAAGCTGGGTAATGACGCGCTTTCATTGGTGATGTTGCCCCTGAACGGGCCCGGCACGCCGACGGTGTTCAATGCCGATGTTTCGGTGAACCCGGCTTCAACCATGAAACTGGTCACGACCTACGCCGCCCTTGAAATGCTTGGGCCTACCCACCAGTGGAAAACCGAATTCTTCACCGACGGCACGCTTAATAACGGCGTGTTGCGTGGCAACCTCTACCTCAAAGGCGGCGGCGACCCCAAGCTGAACATGGAAAAGCTCTGGTTGCTGATGCGTGACCTGCGTGCCAATGGCGTGCAGCAGGTTACCGGCGATCTGGTGCTGGATCGCAGCCACTTCGTACAACCGCAACTGCCCGTGTTCGATGATGATGGTAACGACAGAAACAAGCCGTTCCTGGTCAAGCCTGACTCGCTGATGGTCAATCTCAAGGCGCTGCGCTTCATCACACGTAACGATGGCGGCAAAGTCATGGTGTCGGTTGAGCCGCCGATCGCGACTATTCGCGTCGATAACCAGGTCAAAGCTCTCGCGTCCAAACAATGTGGCGATGTTCGTTATAACCCGGTCACCCAGCCGGATGGCACGGTTAACGTGACTGTCACCGGCCAGCTTGGCGATGGCTGCAACTCGCAGACTTACCTGTCTCTGCTGGATCACCCGACTTATGCAGCGGGTGCCGTACGGGCGATCTGGCAGGAGTTGGGCGGCACCATTCAAGGCAAGGATCGGGTGGACGTAGTACCCGGCAGCGCCAAGTTGCTGGCCAAGGCTTTTTCACCAGACCTGGTTGAAGTGATTCGCGACATCAACAAATTCAGCAACAACACCATGGCTCAGCAGTTGTTCCTGAGCCTGGGCTCGGAGTACCGCAACGATGCTGATGGTGATGACGCCAAAGCAGCACAACGGGTGATTCGTCAGTGGCTGGCCAAGAAAGGCATTACGGCCCCTCATCTGGTCATGGAGAATGGCTCTGGGCTCTCTCGGGACGAACGCGTCAGCGCCCGGGAAATGGCCATCATTCTGCAAGCCGCGTGGAAAAGCCCCTACGCAGCAGAATTCATGAGTTCCATGCCGCTTGCAGGCATGGACGGCACCATGCGCAAGCGCCTGAAGCGCACTCCGCTGCTGGGTGAAGCGCATATCAAGACCGGCACCTTGAACAACGTTCGCGCTATTGCTGGCTTCAGCCGCGACAGCAATGGCAATACCTGGGCAGTGGTCGCCATCCTCAACGACCCACGACCATGGGGCGCTTCGTCAGTGCTCGATGAAGTGCTGGTCGAGCTGTATCGTCAGCCGAAACTGGGCGACAACACAGTGTCTATACGACAGCAGTAAGGGACAGAGAAATTTGGCGGGTGATTCAGGTCGCCCGCTTGCCCCTATCAGACAAACAGCAATATGTGTTTTCTGTAGGAGCTGCCGAAGGCTGCGAAACATTTTTCCTGAGATACCGCCGTCGCAGCCTTCGGCAGCTCCTACAAGACCAATGTTTGCCAATCCTCACAAACTCGCCGTCTCCTGGCTTTCACACTCAACCCGATCCCGCCCTGCCTGCTTGGCCGCATAAACCCCGGAGTCTGCACGCAGCAGCAGCACATCCGCACCCTCACCTGCCCGCCAGCTCGCGACACCAAAACTGGCCGTGACCAGCCCGACACCCTCCACAGGATGACTGCGCAACACAGTCCAGAGCTGAATCGCCAGTTCGTGAGCCTCAATGGCCGTGTTGCCTGGGCAAAGCACCATAAACTCCTCACCGCCCAGTCGACAGAAGACATCGCTGCGGCGCAATCGGGTGGTGATTCTTTGGCAAATGGCCTGTAGCACCGTGTCACCGACCGCATGCCCATACTCATCATTGATGCGTTTGAAGTGATCAATATCGAGCATGATCAGCGACAACGACCCGCCATGACGATGGACACGGGCCAACTCAGCATTCAAGCGCTCCTGGAAATAACGCCGGTTGTAGGCACCCGTCAAGACGTCGGTAACCGACAGCGCGCGCAACTCCTCCTCCACACGCTTCAAGTCAGTGATCTCGGAGAGGAAACCATGCCAGATCACCGCCCCGCCGGGCTGGGCTTCAGGCGTTGCGTGGCCGTGTACCCAACGCAGCCCATCCCCGGGAACGTTGAGTCGGTACTCAGCCTGCCAAGGCGTCATTTGTTGCGCCGAGGCGTACATGGAGTCCTTCACGCGCTGCGCATCCAGAGGATGGACACGAGCAAATACCGATTTGAAATCCAGCAGCATCTGCTCATGAGTCATGCCATGCAGTTCGCACATTCCATCGTTGATGTAGTTGAAACGCGACTGACCGTCGGCGTCCATCTGGTACTGGTAGATACCGCCAGGCACATGCGCGCTGATTTTCTTCAGTAGAAGGTCTCGGGCTGCCAGTGCTTCATAAACCAGCGTACGCTCGGTGATATCAATACAGACAGCCAGATACCCGACCCACTGTTCATGTTCGTTGCGCACTGCAGTGACCAGCATGTTGACCGTCAGGGAACTGCCGTCATGGCGAACGAATGTCCACTCGTGGGACTTGTGACCATTCGCCTCGTTTGCCTCCACAAAGATCGCCTGACTGGCGGTAACCCGATAACCATAAGCCTGACTCAAATGCTGAGCATGGTCTTCCAGTTCGGCAGCCAGTTGCAGGTCCTTGAGCTGGAAATGGCCCAGCACCTCCTCCTCGCTATACCCCAACATCTTCTGCGCGCCCACGTTGAACGTACTGATCACCCCGTTCAGATCCGTCGCAATGATTGCAACATCGGTTGCCGCATTCAGTACATTGCTGAGCTCCCCATGCGCACCACGCAACTGCCGCTCGCGCACACGCAGTTCGGCTGTACGCTCATCAACCAGGCGCAAGGCACGCTGGCGCTGACTGACCAGGTTGTAAAGCAGTGCGCTGAGTAGCAGGCTCAACAACCCACCCATGAGAATCACGGTGCCAGCCAGCGACTGATTACTGTTCATGAACATCTCGGTGGGCCGGATATCCAGTAGGTAGTCACGATTCGCCATGCGTAATAACGTGCTGACCCGCATTTCATCCGATGCGGCAGGCGTGGCCGATTGATAGAGCAACTGCGGTTCCGCTGGCGATGTCAGGTCCCGCATGGTCAGTGTCAGGTTGTCCTGAGACGGTAGCCCCTCAGTCATCAACTTGCTGAGGCTGATGACCGCCATGACGAAGCCACTGACCTCGCTTACAGAACCAGCTTCAGCGGACATGACGGGCGCCAGTAGCAACACGCCGCTGGAATTCTCAGGCTCCAGACCGACAAGATTGACTCTTGGTGTTGCGACCATTGCTCCCAGCTTGCCAGCCAGATCGATGGCATCACGGCGCACACTTTCAGACCCGATATCAAAACCCAGCGGTAACGGCAGGCTGCTGCGCGACCGGGTAAAGAGCATCGGGAAATAGTCGGGTCGGATACCGGCCGTTTCGAGCGTCCCGTTTTGAGCTATCTGACGAATCGTAAAACCCGTTAACCCCTCGGCTACCGCCTGCTGCTCAAACGAGTGGCGCTGCGCGTTCAGCACTTTTGGCGCCCATGAATAAGCCTGAGTGCCGATCAGTAAAGGATCAGCGAACCCATTGAATTCAGCTCGGGTGACGGTATCGGAGAATGTGAAGAAGCGCCGCAGGCTATCCAGACGATAGGCCTGGCCATCGAGGCGCTCCTGAATACGACTGAAGCGTTCATTGGCCAGCAGATCGAAACGCTGACGCAATTGGCGCTGATAGAGTTCGAAGTTGGCCATTGCCAACACAGCGGTCAGAACGGCACCCACCAGAAAGGCAAATGTCGCGACGACCCACGCAGAGGCTTGTTCATTGATAAAGCCAAGAATCTTGGGGCGAATCTGACTCGTAGGCATAAATCGGACTCGTGACGCTACAGCATAGAGACGCGTCACGCTGGCTGTAGCTCAGTTATAGCTATTCGCCAGTAGTTTGCCTAGCCTGAGCCTGCCCCATTTGCGCATCGATCCGTCACAAATGCGAACGGATCGATGCTCGTCGAGCCGATTATTTGGCTGTGATCTTCCACGCCCTGTGGATTTTGCTGTTGCGGGCGAAGTCAGGATCAATGGTCTGGCCAGTGATTTCTTCCACGGCATAACGCTGTGCAAGGTTTTCATCGAGGACAAACTTGCGGAAGTTGTTCGAGAAGTACAGCACGCCACCTGGCGCGAGGCGAGCCATGGCCAGGTCAAGCAACTGCACCTGATCACGTTGTACGTCGAAAATCCCTTCCATACGCTTGGAGTTGGAGAAGGTCGGTGGATCGATAAAGATCAGGTCGTACTCTTCACGGCAGGCCTCCAGCCAGGCCATGACATCGCCCTGCTCAAGACGGTTTTTGTCAGAGAAGCCATTCAGCGACAGGTTGCGACGCGCCCAATCGAGGTAAGTCCGGGACAGGTCAACACTGGTGGTGCTACGCGCACCGCCTTTGGCCGCATGCACGCTGGCTGTTGCGGTGTAGGCGTACAGATTGAGGAACCGCTTGCCCTCGGCTTCACGCTGGATACGCATGCGCATCGGACGATGATCAAGGAACAGACCGGTGTCCAGGTAATCCGTCAAATTGACCAGCAGCTTGATGCCACCTTCATTGACTTCAACAAACTGGCCCTGAGCACTTTGCCGCTCATACTGTTTGGTACCGCTCTGACGTTCGCGGCGCTTTATCACCACGCGACTCTTGTCGACATTCAGCGCTTGAGGGATCGCTGCCAGGGCATCGAACAAACGGGCAGAAGCTTTTTCCGGATCGATGGACTTTGGCGCTGCGTATTCCTGAACGTGAACCCAGTCCTGATACAAATCGATAGCCAGAGAATACTCAGGCATGTCGGCGTCATACACGCGATAGCAATCGATGCCTTCACGACGCACCCATTTGCCCAACAACTTGAGGTTCTTCTGCAGGCGGTTGGCAAACATCTGCCCGCCTTCGCTCAGGCGCGGCTGTTCGACAACCACTGGGGCCGGCTTGATCGGGTTACCGTTCTTGTTGTACTTCTCGTACTTGCCTGGCGTGACCAGCTGGCTGGTGTCTTCCGGTTCGACTTGCTCACGCTCAACCTGACGCTGTTCGGCCGTGCGACGCTCGCCCGTCACGAACTGGTCGGGCAGGACTTTGATAAGCAGCAACTTGCACGGCAAGGCACCGTTCCAGAAAGCATATTGCTTGTGACTGCGAATCCCCATGCGCTTGCCCAGATCCGGCGCGCCGGTGAACACCGCAGCTTCCCAGTTCAGGCAGGCCTGGCGCAAACGCTCGCCCAGGTTCTGATAGAGATACAGCAAGCTCGCTTCGTCGCCCAGTCGTTCGCCGTATGGAGGGTTACAGATGACCAGACCTTTCTGGTTCTGATCCGGACGCGGCTCGAATGTCGCTACTTCACCCTGATAAATCTTGATCCACTCACTCAGTCCCGCCCGCTCGACGTTGTTACGACCGGGCTGAATCAGACGCGGATCAGCTTCATAGCCGCGAATCCACAGTGGTGGTTTGGCCAGACCAGCCTCGGCCCGCTCCAGCGCTTCGTCATGCAACTTGCGCCACAACGCTGGTACATGCCCAAGCCATGCAGAAAAGCCCCAGCGCTCACGCTTGAGGTTAGGCGCGATGTCGGCAGCGATCATCGCCGCCTCGACCAGGAAAGTGCCCACGCCGCACATCGGGTCAGCCAGCGCGCCGCCTTCAGCAGCAATGCGCGGCCAGCCCGCACGAATCAGAATCGCGGCAGCCAGGTTTTCTTTCAATGGCGCTGCGCCCTGCTGCAGACGATAGCCACGTTGGTGCAGGCTATGGCCAGACAGGTCCAGAGACAGAATCGCCTCGCCGCGATCCAGACGCAGGTGCACACGCAGATCCGGGTTCAGCTTGTCCACTGAAGGACGCGAACCGTCTGGCATGCGCAACTTGTCGACGATGGCGTCCTTGACCTTCAAGGCGCCGAAATGGGTGTTGTCGATGCCCGAACCATGACCGCTGAATTCAACCGCCAACGAGCCATCCGGCTCCAGATGGTCGTGCCAGTCGACATGCAGGACGCCGTTGTACAGGTCTTCCGCGTCCTTCATCGGGAAACGCTTCAGGACCAGCAGGACGCGGTTGGCCAGACGCGACCAGAGGCAAAGCCGGTAGGCAGTCTCCATGTCGGCACTGCCCCTGATGGCCGAGGTGTGTTCGCGGGTTTCCTCGAGGCCAAGCGCAGTGGCTTCCTCGGCAAGCAGCCCTTCCAGGCCTTTAGGGCAAGTGAGGAAAAGTTCGTAACGGTCCGACATGAGTCTTCCAGGGCCTGAGCCATAAGCGGCGGGCAACGCATTGCCCGACCAGATTTAAAACAGACGTCTTTCTTGGAGAACGCCTGCGTGGCACACAACTTGTGCCTGACCACCCTGTGAACGTATGTCACCAAGGCAGTCATCCCCTGACCATCATGGCCAGGGAACATTTAAAAATTACTATTCAGCACGACAACGACGGTAATAAAAAGTCACATCGCGACCCTTCGTCGAATGACGCGTGCTTGCAAGCCGCCATCATCTGCGGTTGCGAAGCGGTCTCAACACTCGTCACAAGCCTTACAGGAGCAGGGCTGCACAAATAATCAAGTTTGAAACACATCTTTGCTTATGTTCCAGTTATTACAAATATGACGTGCTTATGACAAAACGGTCATTCACAGCGTTCGATCCATTGGTTAGAAATCACCACAGGTTGTCACCGCAACGGTGAGAACACTAAAGCCCGCGACGCCGGCAGCGGGTACCAACGGCAGAAAATTTCTGCCCGACCTCGACATGAGGTCTCAGGGACATAACAGTCAACAAACGAGGGCAACACCCTATGAGAAGACTTAAGCGTGATCCGTTGGAAAGAGCATTTTTACGCGGATATCAGTACGGCGTTCATGGTAAATCCCGTGAGCTTTGCCCTTTTACTCTACCGTCGGTGCGCCAAGCCTGGATCAATGGCTGGCGAGAAGGACGCGGCGACAACTGGGACGGTATGACCGGCACTGCGGGAATCCACAGACTCAACGAACTTCACGCGGTCGGATAATCAGGTAATTTCCGACCAGTCCATCAAATCTCTGAAAGCAGTTCAAACCAGAAGCGTCCCATCCGGGCGCCGGGCGCAAGCCCAAGGGGTTCCATATGGAGCCCCTTTTTTTATCGGCGGATTTTAGGAGTCAGCCACGTCCTGGCGTTTAGGCATGGCGGCGATCGCATCTACTGACTGACGAATCAGCGCCGGGCCTTTATAGATAAAGCCGGAGTAGATCTGCACCAGACTGGCACCCGCAGCGATTTTCTCAGCCGCATGCTTGCCTTCGGTGATCCCGCCCGCCGCAATGATCGGCATACGCCCGGCCAGTTCGCCAGCCAGCACCTTGACGGTGTGGGTGCTCTTTTCACGAACCGGAGCGCCGGACAGACCGCCCGCCTCGTCACCATGCGGCAAACCTTCGACGCCTTCGCGGCTCAGGGTGGTGTTGGTGGCGATCACTGCATCCATGCCCGACTCGATCAGTGCCGCTGCTACCAGCACGGTTTCTTCATCGGTCATGTCCGGTGCAATCTTGATAGCCAGCGGCACTCGTTTGCCGTGCATCCGGGTCAGCGCTTCCTGACGAATGCGTAATGCTTCGAGCAGTTGCTTGAGCGAATCGCCGAACTGCAGGCTGCGCAGGCCGGGTGTGTTTGGCGAACTCACATTGACCGTTACATAGCTGGCGTGGGCGTAAACCTTATCCAGACAGATCAGGTAGTCGTCTACCGCGCGCTCGACCGGCGTATCGAAATTTTTACCGATATTGATACCCAGAATGCCTTTGTAGCTGGCGGCCTGAACCCGGGCGACAAGGTTGTCGACACCCAGGTTGTTGAAGCCCATGCGGTTGATGATCGCTTCAGCATGAGGCAAGCGGAAAATTCGCGGCTTCGGATTACCGGGCTGAGGACGGGGAGTGACCGTACCGATCTCAACAAAGCCGAAGCCCAGCTGGGCGAAGCCGTCAATGGCGGCGCCATTCTTGTCCAGACCAGCAGCCAGCCCGACTGGATTAGGAAAATCCAGCCCCATGACATTAACCGGCAGACGCGCCGGAGCCTTGCTCAACAGGCCATTGATACCCAACCGGCCACCAGCGCCAATCAGATCCAGCGACAGGTCGTGGGAAGTTTCCGGGGAAAGTTTGAACAGTAACTGGCGGGCCAGGTTATACATGGGCGGGCGCGGCTCGTAAGAAGCTGAATTCAGGGCGGCGATTATAGACGTCTGAGCGATTGCGTGCGAGGCATGCCTGCAGGCTTTTGCATGAACTGATCGATTGTGATGCTGTGATTAGCATAGGTATATGCACATCATTCATGCAGCGATTCTTTGTGTACATATCCATTACCGCGGTCAGGGCTGATATTGGTTGCGCCCTTACGGCGCCTCACTTTTGCGCCGGAAGCCGGCCCAGCCAAAAGTAAGCAAAAGTCTTTTACCCCACCACTCGGCACCTCGCTGGTGCCCGGTGTACCCGCCCGCAGATCAAAATCAAAAGCGCGGCGGCCTGACAGCCGACCTGATTCTTGGGTTTACTGCACAACTGTAGGAGCTGCCGAAGGCTGCGAAGCGGTGTGTCAGACGAGACCTTTGTTGGATTTGCGGACGTCTCGCGAACAAGTTCGCTCCTAGCGGTTCGGGGTGTAACCGCTGTATTCGCTTTGCTTTTGATCTGAGGCGCCCCGTCAAACCACGTCGGCCGAGCGACAGCGAGGTACACGACTTGAAAGCAGTCTAGATACCTATGCCACGATTAGGTGAGCATGACACTGGCATATCGCTTGCTTGGCTTAAGCTAATAGCAGCGCGCCAACGATGGCATCCTGCATCGACAACGGCGTCGTTCCGTCTTTGCTTTTGCGAAGGATTGAACGACGCTTTTTTTATGGAAAATTCCTGCCAGCCCGAACCGGAAATCACAGGTTCACCCGCAGTCGTCATGGCAGAGGACAGATGACCTTTATGAACGAGCCCACTCGAAACCCCTTGGCCTGGGTAGCTGGCAGCGATGCGCCAGAGATGAACAGTCTGGACATCGGCTTCATGCCTTTGTCCGATAGCGCCTCTATCGTGGTGGCCGCGACACAGGGCTTTGCCCAGCCTTATGGCCTGAGCCTGAACCTCAAACGTCAACCCTCCTGGGCCAGCCTGCGCGACAAACTGGTCAGCGGCGAATTGCACGCAGCCCACAGTCTCTACGGGTTGATTTACGCGGTTCAATTGGGGATTGGCGGCAGCGCAGCCACCGACATGGCCGTGCTGATGGGGCTGAATCAGAATGGCCAGAGCATCAATCTGTCGCGTGCGCTGCAAGACGCTGGCGTGGTCACTCCTGAGGCACTGGATCGCCAGGCGCACCAAAGCGGCACAAAGCTGACCTTCGCGCAGACCTTCCCTACCGGCAACCACGCCATGTGGCTTTACTACTGGCTGGCAAGTCAGGGTATTCACCCCTTGCAGGACGTTACCAGTGTGGTGGTCCCGCCGCCGCGTATGGTTGAGCACCTGGAAGCCGGTCGAATTGATGGTTTCTGTGTGGGCGAACCCTGGGGCGCCAGTGCGGTGGATCAGCAATTGGGCTTTACCTTTGCCACTACTCAGGCAATCTGGCCGAACCATCCGGAAAAAGTGCTGGGCTGCACCCGTGAATTCGTTGAACAGAATCCGAACGCGGCACGAGCCTTGGTCATGGCCGTACTGGAAGCCAGTCGCTTCATCGAATCCAGCGACGAAAACCGCCGCAGTACCGCGCAACTGCTCAGTGGCGCGGACTATCTCGATGCTCCCGCCAGCTACATCGAACCCCGCCTGATGGGCGATTATCGAGACGGACTGGGTAACCAGTGGCACGATCACCATGCATTGCGTTTCCACGGCAATGGCGAAGTCAATCTGCCGTATCTGTCCGACGGTATGTGGTTCATGACTCAGTTCCGGCGCTGGGGCTTGCTGCGTGAGGATCCTGACTACCTCAATGTCGCCAAGGGCGTGCATCAATTGGCGCTGTACCGACAGGCCGCCGAGGCGCTGGGCATCGAGGTTCCGGCAACAACGATGCGCAGCAGCCAGTTGATCGACGGCAAGGTCTGGGACGGCTCTGATCCGGCAGGCTATGCGCGCAGCTTCAAGCTTCATGCGCTGGCCAGTTCGGCAACTGCCGACCTGACTCAATGAGGAGCTGATGACTATGCTGCGTATCCTCTTGATCAATGACACGGCAAAAAAAGTCGGGCGTCTGAAGGCCGCGCTCAGTGAGGCGGGCTTTGAGGTGATCGACGAATCCGGGCTGATTATTGACCTGCCCGCCCGGGTTGAAGCACTCCGCCCGGATGTGATTCTGATCGACACCGAATCACCTGGCCGCGATGTGATGGAGCAGGTGGTGATGGTCAGTCGCGATCAGCCGCGCCCTATTGTGATGTTTACCGATGAGCATGATCCGGGCGTGATGCGCCAGGCCATCAAGTCGGGGGTAAGTGCTTATATCGTGGAGGGCATTCATGCCCAGCGTCTGCAACCGATTCTCGACGTGGCGATGGCCCGCTTTGAGAGCGATCAAGCCTTGCGTGCACAACTTCAGGCACGGGACCAGCAACTGGCCGAGCGCAAACGCATTGAATTGGCCAAGGGCCTGCTGATGAAGATGAAAGATTGTAAGGAGGAAGAGGCCTATACCCTGATGCGTCGCCAGGCCATGAGTAGACAGCAGAAGCTGATTCAGGTCGCGGAGCAGATTATTGCGATGAGTGAGTTGTTGGGGTGAGTCGTAGTTTTGTGGATTTGCGGGAGCAGAACAAGCTCTTCGCCTATCAAATTATATGTATGCCATTGAATTTAAAAGCTTTCTGTAGGAGCTCACGAGCACCGCGAGGCAGCGATGGCGTCCTGCCTGATATATCGCCATCGCGGCCTCGCGGTGCTCGTGCGCTCCTACAAATACACCGGTTGGCTCGAGGCAGCGCAGTTTGATGGACCGTAGAACAACTCCCATAAACCCTCTGTCTTTCTAGATGGCCCAGCTTTTGCTAGCTAATCACCACAGGTAACCAACGGCGGTTGCCCCACTCTACGACAAAGACGTCGCACACCTCTTTCGCCAACGCGAATCAGGTTGCGGCGTTTTTTGCGTTTTGGCTCCAGTGACTGGAGTTGGTGGAGCTGCCGAGGTTATGGACGCCCACCTGCAGGTTTCTAAAGATTCAAGCCCGTTACGGCTCAGGTCCGTGCCTGAACCGACAGATCTCCTTTTTGCAGATGAGGTGTTCAATGAATACAAGCTTCTGGAAGGCCGGTCACAAACCGACCCTGTTCGCCGCATTTCTGTATTTCGACCTGAGCTTCATGGTCTGGTACCTGCTCGGCCCAATGGCAGTGCAGATCGCAACCGACCTGCAACTCACCACCCAACAACGCGGCCTGATGGTAGCGACGCCGATCCTGGCGGGCGCCCTGCTGCGCTTTGTGATGGGGATCGTGGCAGACCAGCTGTCGCCGAAGACCGCCGGCATCATCGGCCAGGTCATTGTGATTCTGGCCCTGTTCACGGCCTGGAATCTGGGCATTCACACCTACGAGCAGGCGTTGCTGCTGGGCGTATTTCTCGGGGTGGCAGGTGCATCGTTCGCGGTCGCATTGCCGCTGGCCTCTCAGTGGTATCCAGCGGAGCATCAGGGCAAGGCGATGGGCATTGCCGGTGCAGGCAACTCGGGCACGGTGCTGGCAGCGCTGATTGCCCCGGTACTGGCGGCAGCCTTTGGCTGGAGCAATGTGTTCGGCTTTGCGGTCATTCCGCTGGTGCTGACGCTGATCGCGTTCTCGCTGATGGCACGTAACGCTCCAGAACGCGCCAAACCCAAGTCCATGAGCGACTACCTCAAAGCACTGGGCGATCGTGACAGTTGGTGGTTCATGTTTTTCTACAGCGTGACCTTTGGTGGTTTTATCGGCCTGGCCAGCGCCCTGCCCGGCTACTTCAATGACCAGTATGGCCTCAGCCCGGTTACGGCCGGTTACTACACCGCAGCCTGCGTGTTTGGCGGCAGTCTGATGCGTCCATTGGGCGGTGCGCTGGCTGACCGTTTCGGCGGGATTCGCACCCTGGCAGGCATGTACGCCGTCGCTGCAATCTGCATCGCAGCAGTGGGTTTCAATCTGCCCAGCTCTTGGGCCGCATTGGCGCTGTTTGTCGCCGCGATGCTCGGTCTCGGTGCAGGTAATGGCGCAGTGTTCCAGTTGGTGCCACAACGCTTTCGCAAGGAAATCGGCGTCATGACCGGCCTGATCGGCATGGCGGGCGGTATCGGCGGCTTCCTGCTCGCGGCCGGCCTGGGTTCGATCAAGCAACACACCGGCGACTATCAGATAGGCCTGTGGCTGTTTGCATTTCTTGGCGTACTGGCCTGGTTCGGCCTGCTTAACGTCAAGCGCCGCTGGAGAACCACCTGGGGCTCGGCAGCAGTAACCGCTGCACGCGTCTGAGGTCATTGATGAGCTTGCGACTGAGCGTTGCTCAATTCAGCGCCAGCGGGCCGCGGGCGGAAAATCAGGACGCTATGCGCCTGGTGACTCCGGCCCCGGCCCTTGCCGCCAGTAAGGGCTATCTGTTTGCCCTGGCCGATGGCGTCAGTCAATGCGTGGATGGCGCCCTCGCGGCGCAATCCACCTTGCAAGCGCTGGCGCTGGATTACTATTCGACGCCGGAAACCTGGGGCGTCGCTCAATCCCTTGACCGGTTGCTGCTGGCACAGAATCGCTGGTTGCAGGCCAATGGCTTGCTGACCACCCTTAGCGTGCTGGTGCTACGGGGCCGGCGCTTCACCCTCGCCCACGTAGGCGATTGTCGTGCCTATCGCTGGCATGCGGGAGAACTGCAACGCATCAGTGAAGATCACGTCTGGGAACAGCCAGACATGCAGCATGTGCTCAAACGTGCTCTGGGGCTGGACCAATACCTGGTCATGGATTATCTGGACGGCGAGTTGCGCGAGGGCGAACGCCTGCTACTGCTCAGCGATGGAGTCTGGGCAACATTGGGTGATGCGAGTATTCGTTCGATTCTCACTGAGCAAGAGGATCTGGATCGTGCCGTGCAGACGCTGGTCAGCGCCGCACATCTGGCCGGTAGTCAGGACAACGCCAGTGCCGTGCTGATTCGCGTCGACGCGCTGGGTCAGGATGACCTTGGCGACGCTCTCATCCAGCTTCAACAATGGCCATTGCCGCCTCCTTTAAAGACTGGCCAGGCTTTTGAAGGCTGGCAGATTAACGGGTTGCTGGCGGAGTCTCGGCAATCGCTGCTTTATCGGGTCACCGACCAGCACAATCAGCGCTGGTTACTGAAAACGCTCCCCGGCAATCGCCATGACGAACCCGGCGCTGGCCAGGGATTGCTGCTCGAAGAATGGTTTTTGAAGCGCGTGGCGGGCCGTTTTTTCCCTGAAACCCATCCCGTACCTGATCGCCAGCACCTGTATTACGTCATGCGTGAACATTCAGGCCGCAGCCTGATGCAACTTTTCAATGAGCACGGCCAACTGTCCGTGGCGCAATGGCTGGCGCATGCCACGCAGCTATTGAGAGCAGTCGGCTTGCTGCACCGGCGGAATATTATTCACAGGGATATCAAACCGGAAAACCTGTTGCTCGAAGATGACGGCGAATTACGTCTGCTGGATTTCGGCCTCGCCTACTGTCCCGGCCTTTCCACGCTGACACCGGGCGAGTTGCCGGGCACGCCAAGCTTCATAGCACCAGAAGCATTCAATGGCGACGAGCCCACTCCCCGCCAGGATCTTTATGCGGTGGGCGTGACCCTTTATTACCTGCTGACCGGACATTACCCGTACGGCGAGATCGAAGCGTTCCAGCATAGGCGTTTCGGTATACCAACCCCCGCCAGCCGCTATCGCCCCGACCTGCCCGACTGGCTGGACCACAACCTGTCCAAGGCACTGCAGGCCGATCCGCAACAGCGCTACGAAACTGCTGAACAGTGGCTACTGGAACTGGAACAGGCGGAGCACCGTCCACTGGTGAAACGCGCTCAACCGCTGCTTGAACGCGAACCACTAAAGGTCTGGAGGACGGTGGCGCTGGTTTCTCTGCTACTGAATCTGATCGCCATCGTTTGGCTGATGCGTCACTGAGCAAAATCGCCCCGGTTCGGGGCATAGCGCACCAAGGTGATACTCCCCGATAAAATGCGACGCTGTGGGAGCAGGGCCTGCCTGCGATAAGGGCACCGCGCTATGAAGTGAACCGGGTCCCGCCCTATCGCTGGCAAGCCCTGCTCCCACAGTTTCTCCACCAGACAACACTCTATCTGGCACACCCCCTGCATATCTTTCCTCAAGCAACTCATATCGCTCCAGCCTTCAAAGACGAAGGCTGAGCTTCCCGAGAGAACGGGACCGGACAAAGGCGTCCTCGCTAGTTAACTAGCGGGACGCCTTTTTTTGTTTGCGCAGATTTTGTCGAGCACCCTCTCGCGGGCTTCTCGGAGGCAAGATGAGAAAACTCAAACTGGTGATGATTGGCAACGGCATGGCTGGAGTTCGTACGCTGGAGGAACTGCTCAAGCTCAGCGACGAACTGTACGACATCACTGTATTCGGCGCCGAGCCGCACCCTAACTACAACCGCATCATGCTCTCCCCGGTGCTGGCAGGTGAGCAGAAGTTCGAAGACATCGTGCTCAACGACCTGGACTGGTATCTGGGCAACAACATTCAGCTTCTGCTCAATCGCAGAGTAGTGAAAATCGATCGGGCCAAACGTCAGGTGATCGCCGACGACGGCACGGTAGCGCATTACGACCGTCTGCTGATTGCTACAGGCTCTACGCCATTCATGCCACCGATGCCGGGCAGCACCTTGAACGGCGTCATCGGTTATCGCGACATCGCGGACACGCGAGTCATGATCCACACCGCCAAAACCCAAAAACATGCGGTGGTGATCGGTGGCGGCCTGCTCGGCCTCGAAGCCGCCAACGGGCTCAAGATGCGTGGCATGGACGTCACGGTCGTGCACATCGGTAATTGGCTGCTGGAACGTCAGCTGGATAAAGCCGCCGGGCAATTACTCCAAAGCGCGCTGGAGGCCCGCGGCCTGCACTTTCGCTTGAACGAACAGACCGAAGCATTACAGGATAACGGCCGAGGCGCGGTCAACGCCGTGCAGTTTAAAAATGGCGACATTATCCCGGCCGATCTGGTCGTGATGGCTGCCGGTATTCGCCCTGCAACCGAACTCGCGGAACTGGCTGGATTGCCCTGCAACCGGGGCATCCTGGTCAACGATACGTTGCAAACCTACGATCCGAGGATCTACGCGATCGGCGAATGCGCCAGTCACCGCGGCACTGCGTATGGCCTGGTAGCGCCCTTGTTCGAGCAGGCCAAAGTCTGCGCCAACCACCTCGCCCAACTAGGCTTTGCCCGTTACAAGGGTTCAGTCACCTCCACCAAGCTAAAGGTGACCGGGATTGATCTGTTTTCCGCTGGCGATTTCATGGGCGGCGAAGGCACGGAAACCATAATCCTGCGAGACCCATTCAGCGGCACCTACAAAAAACTGGTGATCAAAGACGATCTGCTGGTGGGCGCGTGCCTGTACGGCGACACCACTGACGGCGGTTGGTACCTGCGCCTGATTCGCGGCCAGCAGTCCATAACCGCTCTTCGCGATCAACTGATGTTCGGTGAAGTGTTCGGTGTAATGAGCCCATCGCAAACGGATACCGCGTTATGCGCCTGACCAGTATGCCCGCCCCCATTACGCAAACCACCGCATCCACCTGTTGCTATTGCGGGGTCGGCTGTGGCGTGCTGATTGAACACGACGGGCGCAACATTATCGGTGTCACAGGCGACCCGACGCATCCAGCCAACTTTGGCAAGCTGTGCAGCAAAGGCTCAACCTTGCACCTCACTGGTGACCCAAGCGCACGGGCGCTATACCCGGAATTACGCCTGAGCAAACAGCTGGGACGCAGCGTTACGGATTGGGACGCCGCCCTTGATCACGCCGCCAATGTCTTCGCAACAACCATTCGCGAACATGGACCTGACAGCGTCGCGTTCTACATTTCGGGACAACTGCTGACAGAGGATTACTACGCGTTCAATAAGCTGGCGCGCGCTCTGGTTGGCACCAACAATATCGACAGCAATTCCCGGCTATGCATGTCGTCCGCCGTGGTGGGCTATAAACGTAGCCTGGGCGCAGACGCACCGCCTTGTAGCTATGAAGACATCGAGCTCAGCGATTGTGTGATGATCGTCGGCAGCAACATGGCCTACGCCCACCCGATCCTGTTCCGACGCCTGGAAGAAGCGAAAAGCCAGCGTCCCGAGATGAAAATCATCGTCATCGACCCTCGGCGCACAGACACCTGCGATCTGGCGGACATGCATCTGGCGATTAACCCCGGAACAGACGTTGCGCTGTTCCACGGCATCCTGCATCTGCTGCTTTGGGAAGGCTGGGTCGATCAGGATTTCATCGAGCAACATACCGAGGGTTATGCCGAGCTGAAAAGCCTGGTGCATCACTACTCGCCGCAAATGGTCACGCAGACCTGCGGCATCTCGCTGCAACAACTGCGCGAATGCGCGCAATGGATCGGCCAGGCACCCAGCTTTCTGTCGCTGTGGTGCATGGGCTTGAATCAGTCCACTGCTGGCAGCGCCAAAAACAGCGCGCTGATCAACCTGCATCTGGCCACCGGGCAAATAGGCCGCCCCGGTGCCGGCCCGTTTTCTCTGACCGGCCAACCTAATGCCATGGGCGGTCGCGAGACTGGCAGCCTCTCCAACCTGCTTCCCGGCCACCGGGAAGCAGCCAACGCCGAACACCGGGCTGAAATCGCACAGTACTGGGGGGTCGATACATTACCCGCCACTCCCGGTTTGTCAGCGATAGAACTGTTCGAGCAGATGCGTAGCGGCACGATCAAAGCCGTATGGATCGCCTGCACAAATCCGGCGCAATCGCTGCCCGATCAGACTCGTGTTCGCGAGGCTTTGAGCGCGTGCCCATTCGTGGTCCTTCAGGAAGCTTTTCGCACCACTGAAACCGCCCGCTTCGCTGACCTGCTGCTGCCTGCGGCCAGTTGGGGCGAAAAAGAAGGCTCAGTGACCAACTCCGAACGGCGTATATCCCATGTGCGCAAAGCCGTCGCGGCGCCTGGCGAAGCGCGCCCCGACTGGGCAATCACGGTCGATTTCGCACAACGCCTCCAGGCTCGACTGCAACCTGATACCGCTGCACTTTTTGATTTCCAGCAGCCCCAGGCGCTGTTCGACGAATACAAGCAACTGACCCAAGGTCGCGACCTGGACTTGTCCGGCATCAGCTACGACGTCATTGATCAGCGTGGGCCTCAGCAATGGCCATTCCCGGTCGGTGCCACCAACGGTACAGCCAGGCTGTATCTGGATGGCGTATTTCCAACAGCATCAGGCAGAGCCCGATTCATCAGCGAGCCGTACATCGCTGCCAAAGAGCTACGCGACAGCCGCTTCCCGCTAACCCTGAACACTGGCCGCCTGCGTGATCAATGGCACGGTATGAGCCGCACAGGCACCGCTGCGCGCTTGTTCGGCCATGTGAGTGAAGCAGTACTGAGCCTGCATCCGGAAGATCTGCATCGCTACCGCCTGCAAGCGGGTGATCTGGTCAATCTGCAAAGCAGACGTGGCAGCGTGATCGTTCCCGTTGGCAGCGATGACGGCTTGCGGGCTGGCCATGCCTTCATCCCCATGCACTGGGGAGATCGTTTCCTGAAGGGCGGAGTAAACGTACTCACCCAGCCAGCGTTCGATCCGATTTCCAGGCAACCTGAGCTGAAGCACTCTGGCGTGCGCATCGACAAAGTCGACCTGCCGTGGCGGCTATTCATCCTGATCGAAGGCGACGTGCAACGCCGTCTGGATGCGTTGCGCTCGTTATGCGACGAGTTTGCGTACACCAGCCTGAACCTTGCGGGCCGCGAGCGTCCTGCCTTAACACTGCGTGCAGCCAATCACGAAGCGCCGGGTCAAGAGTTGCTGGATCGAATTGACCAACTGCTGGGGCTGGATCACGGCCCGGTGCTGGCCTATGACGATAATCGCCAAGGCATCAGCAAGCGAATTCGCCTGGACCAGGGCCGGATAACCGCGATCCGGTTATGCGGAGAAACCCTTGCCAAAGAATGGCTGCAAAGTCTGTGGCTGGACGGGCAAGAAATCGACGACGAGGTGCGTCGCTGGCTGCTCGCGCCGATAAGCCGCGCACCAGGCTCTGGGGCAGGCAAAACATCAAGCGGAAAAACCCTGTGCAACTGCATGAATATCAGTGAAAGCGCCGTGTGCGATGGCATCGCCAAAGGTATGGACCTGATTCAACTCAAGACCCAACTCGGCTGCGGCAGCATGTGTGGCTCTTGCGTGCCGGAAATCAAACGACTGCTGACGACCGTCGCGATCAACTAATGAGGTGAATAGCATGAATGCAAAAGTCTGGCTGGTCGGCGCCGGCCCCGGTGATCCAGAGTTGCTGACCCTCAAAGCCGTAAGAGCACTGCGCGAAGCCGACGTGGTGTTGATCGATGATCTGGTCAACAACGCAGTACTGGAGCATTGCCCAACTGCGCGCGTCATTGCAGTGGGTAAACGCGGCGGTTGCCGCTCGACACCGCAAGCGTTCATCCATCGCCTGATGCTGCGCTACGTGCGTCAGGGCAAATGCGCGGTGCGCCTGAAAGGCGGCGACCCGTGCATATTCGGTCGTGGCGGCGAAGAAGCCGATTGGCTGCGTGCTCATGGGGTCGAAGTTGAACTGGTCAATGGCATCACGGCAGGCCTTGCAGGCGCGACGCAATGTGGAATATCCCTGACCTTGCGGGGTGTCAGTCGTGGCGTGACGCTGGTGACAGCTCACACTCAGGACGACAGTACATTGAACTGGCAAGCACTGGCACAAGGAGGAACAACGCTGGTGGTGTACATGGGCGTGGCAAAACTGGGCGAAATACGGGAGAGCCTGATCAGTGGCGGGATGTCACTGAACATGCCCGTGGCGATGATCGAGAATGCTTCCCTGCCTCAGCAAAGAGAGTGCCGGAGTTCACTGGCCGATATGCAGCAGGACGCAGCCCTTTTCGAACTGAAAAGCCCGGCCATTCTGGTCATCGGAGAGGTGGCAGGCGCAATGGATGTTGCGGTGCTGGAAGAAGCAGCCAGTCAAATGGCTTGAAGGTACAGAGTAAATCGCAGGCAAAGAAAAGCCCGGCATTAGCCGGGCTTCTCTTTTACACCGCTATTGAAGCGAGTAAAGCAGGCTAATTACTTAGCTTGTGCTTCAACTTCAGCTTCTACGCGACGGTTAACAGCGCGGCCAGCATCAGTTGCGTTGTCAGCAACTGGGCGGGATTCGCCATAACCAACCGAGTTTACGCGGCTAGCGCCAACACCGTACTGGTTAACCAGAACCTGTTTAACGGCGTTTGCACGACGCTCGGACAGTTTCTGGTTGTAAGCGTCAGGACCGACGGAGTCAGTGTGACCTTCAACAGTGGTGGTGGTTTGTGGGTACTGTTGCATGAAGTCAGCGAGGTTCTTGATGTCGCCGTAGCTGTTAGGCTTGACTACGGATTTGTCGAAATCGAACTTCACGTCCAGCTCAACACGAACCACTTCGGCAACTGCTGGGCAGCCATCAGCGTCAACGGTAACGTTGGCTGGGGTGTCCGGGCACTTGTCGACGTTGTCGCACACGCCGTCGTTGTCGCTGTCGGAGCACACTTCAGCTACTGGAGCTGGTGCTGCTTCAACTTTCTTGGAGCCGCCACCGAAGTTTACGCCGATACCGACGCTAGGAGCCCACTCGGTGTCGCCTTGGTCGATGTTGTACTGAGCTTCAACACCAGCACGGGCATAGAAGTTGTCAGTGAAGTAAAGCTTGGCACCGCCGCCGATGTTGGCGAAGGTAGAACCGTTACGGCCGCCGCGAGCGTCTTGACCGATGCTTTGATCAGAGAAACCAGCCGAAACGTACGGACGCAGCATGTCGCCCGGATTGTTGAAGTGGTACAGAGCGTCCAGGGCAGTGTTGGAGCCCTTGATGTTCTTGCCACTGTCACTGCGAACGTTATGAACTTCGTCGTAACCCAGACGTACTTCTACGTCATCGGTCAGGAAGTAGCCAATCGAGCCGCCGAACAGGTTGCCGTCGTTTTTAAAGTTACGGGCGCTGTCGTAGTACTCTTTCTTGGCGAAGCCTTCGATTTCGACTGCGCCTTGGCCTTGTGCCAGAGCGCCGAAAGATGCCGCGGCAACAATAGTACCAATGGCCAAGCCCAAGGTGTTTTTCAGTTTCATCCGTTAAATCCCCATCTGGTGATTGTAAAGCAGTCCCACATCGCTGGGGACAACTCATCGGCAAGTCTATCAGAACTTGCCTGCTCGTTAGAGATATTTGCACCGACTTAAGTTTCGGTAATGCCTGCAAATTTCTCACGTAATTTATCTAAAGCCCGCTTGTAGCGCATTTTCGTTGCACTCAAGCCCATGTGCATGATGTCTGCGATCTCCTGGAATTCAAGTTCTGCAACAAATCGCAGCACCAGAATCTCCCGATCGATCGGGTTCACATACACAAGCCAGCGATCAAGTCCGCCCCGTTCTTCAGGTTTAGGCGCCTTTTCTTCCGACGCTTCCTCAAGTGGATCCAGACTCAAAGCGTCCATCAAGCGACGCTTACGCCGTTCCTTTCTGTACTGCGTGATGCATTCGTTGTAAGTGATGCTGTAGAGCCATGTTTTGAATTTCGATTTACCCTCGAAATTCTTCAAGCCATACAACACCTTAAGCATCACTTCCTGACAGACATCATCAGCATCGCGATCGTTCCCTAAATAACGTGCGCAGACGTTAAAAAGTGTTCGTTGATAGCGACGCATCAACTCTTCGTAAGCCCGCGTCACATGAAAAAGTTCGACGTGGGCGCGCGCAACCAGCTCCTCATCAGAGAGCTCGCGGGGGTCGTAGCGCATCGATAGCGGTTGAGGGTTATTCAAAACAAGTCGTGCCGACAGTCAGGTCAATGGCCGCCACTGCCATTGAAACGGCAATTTGTGGCGGCATAGAGTAGCAGGTTAGCCGCTTAACGGCTGCTCACTCGCTGTTCCAGAAGGACGCGGTTGGACAATGAAACCAACTCCCCGTCCTCTGTAAGCAATGTGGTTTTCACCGTACCAATCTCTTCAATCTGCCCTTCGACATCGCCAACACGCACCTCTTGGCCTACCTGATACAACTCCCGCACATAAATCCCTGCCAGTATTTGGCCAGCAAGCTCACGACTTCCCAGGCCCATGGCCAGCGCAATTGCCAGACCAACGGTAATCAAACCGATCACAATCACGTGGTTCAGCAGGTCAGTTTTGACCTCTAACTGACTGATCGCCACCGAAATACTGATGATAATGACCAGGCCCTGAGCGATTCGCCCCAGACCTGCGGAGTAATCCAGCCCTACTCCTTCCGCCGCGCCACGCACCAGACCGTTGACCAGTTGGGCCAGCAGTACGCCGACGAGCAGCACCAGAGCGGCACCAAAAACCTTGGGCAGATACAGGGCCAGCATGTCCAGCGTTGCAGAAACACGCTCAAGCCCCAGCGATTCAGCGGCCGAAACCAGAAAGATCAACAAGACGAACCAGTAAACAATCTTGCCGATCAGGGTGGAGATCGGCACCTGAACGCCCGCACGGCTGATCAGTTTGGTCAGGCCGGTGCCTGCCATCAAACGATCCAGGCCCAGTTTGGCGAGCAACTTAGACAACAGGGTGTCGAGCAACTTGGCAACCACGAAACCCAGCAGCACGACCACCAGTGCGCCAAACAGATTCGGGATGAAATTTGCAACTTTGGTCCACAATGCAGTCATTGCGGCAACCAGACTCTGAGTCCAGAGATCCAATTCCATGTTCAATCAGCCTTATCGACAGGACGAGCGGTAGAATTCTTTTGACGTGAAACCGGTGCAACGTGGGCTGAGCCATTGTTCAAGGCGATCATCATCGCTTCGGTCCAGCGTCCCAGCAGACTGAACAACACACCTGCGCCCACTTGGCGATTGGCGGTTTTCAATACGCGCCCCAGGCAGGCGTCATCATCCCGGCTGGAGGACGACGACTTGAGCATGTCGCGCAATGATTCTTCAAACGGATCGTGCATAGGCACCTCTCGTAACATCCAGAGAAGACGTGAACCAATCCGGGTGAGTCACAAACTGCCCCCTGGACGAACATTAAAAATTGTAACCATCAAACCCAGCGTAACCGACGGAACAACCACCATTGCCCTAAAGCCAGCGCGGCAATCAATGCGCAGGCGACCAAAAAACCATAAGGGCTGTCTGAGCCTGGAATGCCGCCCACATTAATGCCCAGCAGACCGGTCAAAAAGCTCATGGGCAGGAAAATCCCGGTAATGATGCCGAAGCGGTACATGGTGTGGTTCATGCGCTCGCGTAGCCGCCGGTCTTCGGACTCCAGCACCAGCCCCACTCGCTCGCGGGTCAATTCCAGCTCTTCAAGGTAACGCGTCAGGCTATTGTTGAGTTCGTTCCAGTAATCGGCGTCATCGTCGACGAACCACGGCAGCTTGCTGCGACTAAGCTGTGCGTAAATTTCCCGCTGCGGCGAGAGAAAACGGCGCAGCCCCGCGGCGCGGCGTCGAATATGGAGCATATCGCCATGTTCGGGGGTATACCGCTCGTCAGCGTCTATCTTTTCTTCCTCTTCATCGACCGATTCGGTGAGGTCACCCACCAGCGCCTGAACCTTGTCTGTCAGGTACTGGGCGAGATAAAGAATCAGCTCAGATGCAGTTTTTGGCCCCTTTCCTTCGTTGAGCTGCTCGATCAACTCGTCGGTGGCACGCAGCGGGCGCAGACGCAGAGAAATGACCTGCTGGGCAGCGGCGAAAATCCGCACCGAGACCATGTCTTCAGGCTCAGCCCCTGGGTTGAGATTCACTCCGCGCAGAAACAGCAGCAGTTTTTCGTCAGGCAATGGCAGCAAGCGTGGCCGGGTGTTTTCCTCGAGCAACAAGTCACAGGCAAATTCACTCAGCCCACTGGCTGTGCGTAACCATGTGTGAGTCTGGGGATGACCGCGATCCCAATGCAGCCAGACACTTTCATGCGGCTGCAATTGCAGGCCATCCAGTTCGGTCCGAGCGATAAAACGC
Source organism: Pseudomonas sp. HP_14 (assembly GCF_055283875.1). Taxonomy (NCBI): domain Bacteria; kingdom Pseudomonadati; phylum Pseudomonadota; class Gammaproteobacteria; order Pseudomonadales; family Pseudomonadaceae; genus Pseudomonas; species Pseudomonas sp. HP_14. Next base: position 188,180 of record NZ_JBTOQI010000041.1, read on the forward strand.
GCCCCGCCTTTACCATCCAATACGAGGGCATGAACCAGCCCCCACTGCGCGTTTGTCTCGTCGAACATCAATACTTCGCTTATTCGGGCATTTTCAGAGGCGAGGGAGAAACGATCACGCCATTATTGTCGGCATACACATATTCGCCGGGACGGAACGTAACACCCGCAAAGGTCACCACCACGTTCAAGTCACCGATACCGCGCTTATGTGTTCTCAGCGGGTGACTGGCCAAAGCCTGGACACCCAGGTCAGTCTGCGCCAGCACATCCACATCGCGGATGCAGCCATAGATAACCATACCTTGCCAGCCATTGCGTGCTGCCTTTTCGGCGATCATGTCACCAAGTAATGCGCAGCGCAGTGACCCACCGCCGTCTACGACCAGAACCTTGCCCTTCCCGTCCAGCTCGGCCTGCTCCTTGACCAGCGAATTGTCCTCAAAGCATTTGACGGTGACGATTTCACCACCAAACGAATCACGACCGCCGAAGTTACTGAACATCGGTTCAAGTACCTGAACCAGGTCCGGGTAGGCGTCGCACAAATCGGGCGTGAGGTAATGCATGGCGATACTCCTGTCAGCGAAGGGTCGGTCTCTGCCTATGAACCGTAGCTCATAAGAGCAGGACGTAGCCAGCTTCATGACCTTTAACTGAACTGCATTGCCTCGTAGCTTAATCGCTAGCCTGCAGCAGCGAAACACCTTGCGCTCAGTCCCCCACGGCCATCGGCGTTTGCGACAGCTCCTGTACAGGGACGCAGCCTTCGTTCAGCCATTCGATGACCAGCGGCCAGACCTCTCGCTGGGCATTTTTGCTGACCAGCATCTGTACGTGATCGAAATCTTGCGAGAAACCCTGTTCACGTCCCAGGCTGATGAACTTGCGCTGTTGCGAACCCACCTGATCAAAAAGCTTGCGACAGGCCCAGACCGGATCCTGATGATCACCGACCGCGGCTACGGCGAGCACAGGAACTTCGACACCTGGCAAGCCAGCCCACCAGTCAGTTTCCCTGTCACCGAAACGTCCGAACAGGCCGTGCCAACGCATGCTTTCAAGCACCAGCCCGATCGGCTCGTCTTCTGGACCGCGCTTGAAACGCGGGCCGGAAATATGATCGAACGGCTTGAGCAGCAAGCGGCCCGCCCACTGCACAGGCGGCATCTTCAATGGCCAGTAATTGCGGCTGACCTGACTTCCGAACAAGGCGACAGAGGCCGCGCCCGGTGGACCGAGATACTGCCCGCCCAACGCCGCGGCTAACGTAGTACCGCCAAGTGAGTGGCCGATCCAGTGCGGAATCTGTCCGCTTTGCTCGCGAACGAACGCAGCGATGGCGGGCACGTCGTAGCGCGCATAATCCGCAACCCGGTTGTAGCGATAGGCTTCGTTGCGTGCCGACAATCCGTGCCCACGCATTTCCGGTATCCAGACGTCGAAACCGGCGCGAGCCAGGTATGCACCCAGACCGATGCCTTTAGGCGAATACCAGAAGCGCCGGTTTGAAAAGCTGCCATGCATGAGGATCACCGGCACACCCCGAACATCGGGCTGCGCCACAAGGCCGAGTCGTGTTACGGCAATTTCGACACTGTAGTCAGGGCTGTTGGCAGGCTTCAGGCGGTATACGTCTTCGACCAGATCGCCACGACGCTCGGCGCTGATCAGAGCGACAGGAAAGAGAGTGCTGCTGCTTTGCATATTGCTCAAACAATCAAGGGTCGGTGTGGAAACCGTCCATGGTAAACGTAAAAAAGCCCCGGCTCACGTGAATGAACCGGGGCTTCACTCAGTCAGATCAAACCGGAGCCTGAGCCTCAGCCAGGAAGAACCAGGTTTCCAGCACGGAATCCGGGTTCAACGAAACGCTTTCGATGCCTTGATCCATCAGCCAGCGGGCAAGGTCTGGATGGTCTGAAGGACCCTGACCACAGATACCGATGTACTTGCCAGCCTTGTTACACGCCTGAATGGCGTTGGACAGCAGCTTCTTCACCGCTGGGTTACGTTCATCAAAGAGATGCGCGATGACGCCCGAGTCGCGATCCAGGCCCAGTGTCAGTTGAGTCAGGTCATTGGAGCCGATGGAGAAACCGTCGAAGTACTCCAGGAACTCCTCGGCCAGAATGGCATTGGACGGCAGTTCACACATCATGATCACGCGCAGGCCATTCTCGCCGCGCTTCAGACCGTTTTCCGCCAGCAGGTCAATGACCTGACTGGCCTCGCCCAGGGTGCGCACGAACGGCACCATGATCTCGACGTTGGTCAGGCCCATTTCCTCACGTACACGCTTGAGGGCACGGCATTCCAGCTCGAAGCAATCGCGGAAGTTTTCGCTGATGTAACGCGAAGCCCCACGGAAACCCAGCATCGGGTTTTCTTCTTCCGGCTCGTACATCTTGCCGCCGATCAGGTTGGCGTACTCGTTGGACTTGAAGTCCGAGAGGCGCACGATGACCTTTTTCGGAGTAAATGCTGCGGCCAGAGTACTGATGCCCTCGACCAGTTTCTCGACATAGAAACCCACCGGATCGTCGTACCCGGCGATGCGTTTGTCGACGCTGTCCTTGATATCCAGAGGCAGGCTGTCGTAATTGAGCAGCGCCTTGGGGTGCACGCCGATCATGCGGTTGATGATGAATTCCAGACGCGCCAGACCGACACCGGCGTTGGGCAACTGGGCAAAGTCGAAAGCCCGGTCCGGGTTGCCGACGTTCATCATGATTTTGAACGGTAACTCAGGCATCGCATCGACCGAGTTGGTCTTGATGTCGAAGCCCAGCTCGCCTTCAAAGATGTAACCGGTGTCGCCCTCAGCACAGGAAACCGTTACGCCCTGGCCATCCTGCAGCAACTGGGTCGCGTTACCGCACCCCACAACAGCCGGGATACCCAGCTCACGAGCGATAATCGCCGCGTGACAGGTACGGCCACCACGGTTGGTGACGATGGCGCTGGCGCGCTTCATGACCGGTTCCCAGTCCGGGTCGGTCATGTCGGAAACCAGAACGTCGCCGGGCTGGACCTTGTCCATCTCGGAAACGTCTTTGATGATCCGTACCTTGCCTGCGCCGATACGCTGACCAATCGCACGGCCTTCCACCAGCACCGTGCCGGTTTCCTTGAGCAGGTAGCGCTCCATGACATTCGCCTGGGCGCGGCTTTTCACGGTTTCCGGACGCGCCTGAACGATGTACAGCTTGCCGTCATCACCGTCTTTGGCCCACTCGATGTCCATCGGTGCCTTGTAATGCTTCTCGATGATCATCGCCTGCTTGGCCAACTCTGCGACTTCATCGTCACTCAGGCAGAAACGCGCGCGTTCAGCAGGCTCGACGTCCACGGTTTTCACCGAACGACCGGCCTTGGCTTCTTCGCCGTAGATCATCTTGATGGCCTTGCTGCCCAGGTTTCGGCGCAGGATGGCCGGGCGACCCGCAGCGAGGGTGCCCTTGTGTACATAGAACTCGTCAGGGTTGACCGCACCCTGCACCACCGTTTCACCCAGGCCGTAAGCGCCGGTGATGAACACCACGTCGCGGAAGCCTGATTCAGTGTCCAGGGTAAACATCACGCCTGCAGTACCGGTCTCGGAGCGCACCATGCGCTGCACACCCGCCGACAAGGCTACGAGCTTGTGATCAAAGCCCTGGTGGACACGGTAGGAAATGGCGCGATCGTTGAACAACGAGGCGAACACTTCCTTGGCCGCGCGAATGACGTTTTCGACGCCACGGATGTTAAGGAAGGTTTCCTGCTGACCGGCAAAAGAGGCGTCAGGCAGGTCTTCAGCGGTGGCGGAAGAGCGCACGGCAACGGCAAGGTTCGGGTTGCCTGCCGACAGCTCGGCGAAGGCGGTGCGAATCTCGGCGTTAAGCTTCTCGGGGAACTCGGCTTCCATGATCCACTGACGAATCTGCGCACCGGTTTTGGCCAGCGCGTTGACATCGTCGACATCCAGAGCGTCCAGGGCTGCGTGAATCTGATCGTTCAGACCACTCAACTCAAGGAAATCACGGTAGGCCTGGGCCGTAGTGGCGAAGCCACCGGGCACCGAAACGCCAGCACCGGCAAGGTTGCTGATCATTTCGCCGAGGGATGCGTTCTTGCCTCCCACATGCTCCACATCATGGACGCCGAGCTTATCGAGGGAAACTACGTACTCTACCAAGGTGATCTCTCCACTAACTGTGTTTGTTGTTGGGAAAAGCTCAGTGGTCGGGACCAGCTACCGCGTGGTTCCTGACGTTTTTATGGCATAGACCGGGGCCCAGCCTTGAAAAAGTTGCGAATGCCAGTCACTCAGGCCCGCAAGCGCGCCTATGATATCCAACAATCGTCACCAGCTTAAGGCCAAAGGCGCAAATGAAACGATCTGCTTTTTTTATCTCCGACGGCACCGGGATTACCGCTGAAACCCTTGGCCAAAGCCTGCTAGCGCAATTTGAGAACATTACGTTCAACAAGTTCACCAGGCCCTACATCGACAGCGTCGAAAAGGCGCGGGCGATGGTACAACAAATCAACAATGCCGCCGACAAGGACGATGTGCGCCCGATCATCTTCGACACCATCGTCAATCAGGACATTCGCGAGATTCTGGCGACGTCCAACGGCTTCATGATCGACATTTTTTCGACCTTCCTGGCCCCGCTGGAGCAAGAGCTTAGTTCACACTCCTCCTACTCGGTGGGCAAATCGCACTCAATCGGTCACAACTCCAATTACATGGAGCGAATCGAGGCGGTCAACTTTGCACTGGACAACGACGACGGTGCGCGCACGCATTACTACGACAAGGCTGACATCATTCTGGTGGGGGTTTCCCGGTGCGGCAAAACCCCGACCTGTCTGTACATGGCCATGCAGTTCGGCATCCGCGCCGCCAACTACCCGCTGACCGAAGATGACATGGAGCGCCTTCAACTGCCGAACGCGCTGAAGGAACATCGCAACAAGTTATTTGGGCTGACCATTGACCCTGATCGCCTGACAGCCATTCGCCACGAGCGCAAACCCAACAGCCGCTATTCCAGCTATGCGCAGTGCGAATTCGAGGTGCGTGAGGTAGAAGGCCTGTTCCGCCGCGAGAATATCCCGCACATCAATTCCACTCACTTCTCCGTAGAAGAAATCTCCGCCAAGGTGCTGGTGGAAAAAGGCGTCGAGCGGCGTTTCAAGTAATGCTTGAAATCTGTAGGAGCTGCGGCAGGCTGCGATGGCGGTGTGTCAGCGATAACTGATCGCAGCCTTCGGCAGCTCCTACAGAAAATGCATTTCAATCCAGTAGTTTAATGAGCGCACTTGGCCCCCGCGCCTCACCCCACTCACCCCCCCCACATCTCCATAAACCGGTTAACCGCCATCCCCTCCAGTTGCTCCTGATCTTTGCACAACGCAAAAATCTGTTCACAGCGCTGAGGGGGGAATCGGCTGGCCAGGTTGCTCTTGAACTTCGCCTCCAGCAGCGGTATGCCATCGGCACGGCGGCGGCGATGGCCGATGGGGTATTCGATTTCGATACGGTCAGTACTGGTTGCATCTTTGAAGTACACCTGGATGGCATTGGCGATGGAGCGCTTTTCCGGATCCAGATAGTCGCGGCTATAGCGCTCTTCCTCAATGACCACCATTTTTTCGCGTAACTGGTCGATGATCGGGTGCGCGGCGTGAAAGCTGTCTTCGTAATGCTCGGCCACCAGGGTGCCGTAGACCAATGGCACGGCAATCATGTACTGCAGGCAATGATCCCGGTCGGCAGAGTTCGCCAGCGGACCTTCCTTGGAAATGATCCGAATTGCCGATTCATGGGTAGTGACGACGATTCGGTCGATCTCGGAAAGCCGGTTACGCACCAGCGGATGCAGGATCACCGCAGCTTCGCAAGCGGTCTGGGCATGAAACTCCGCAGGAAAACTGACCTTGAACAGCACATTCTCCATCACGTAGCTGCCGTACGGTTGGGACAGGCTGAACTGGCGTTTGCCCTCAGGCTTGAGCGCCAGGTCTTTATTGGTCTGGCTAAAGGAAACGTCGTAAAAGCCCCATTGCTCCGCGCTCAATGCGCCAGGTATGCCCATTTCGCCACGCAGGGCAATATCCGCCAGCCGTACGCCGCGACTGCTGGCATCACCCGCGGCCCATGATTTGCGCGAACCTGCGTTGGGCGCGTGCCGATAAGTACGCAGCGCCTGGCCATCAACAAAGGCATGCGACAACGCCGACAGTATCTGCTCACGATTAGCGCCCATGAGCCTGGCACTGAGCGCCGTAGAGGCCACTTTAACCAGCACCACGTGATCCAGGCCCACTCGATTAAAAGAGTTCTCCAGCGCCAGTACACCCTGGATTTCATGGGCCATGACCATGGCTTCGAGCACATCACGCATGTTCAAGGGCGCTTCGCCATTGACGACCTGCTTCTGGGAGACATGGTCAGCCACTGCCAGAATGGCCGCCAGATTGTCCGAAGGATGCCCCCACTCCGCAGCCAGCCATGTGTCGTTGTAATCCAGCCAGCGGATGATGCAACCGATGTCCCATGCTGCCTTGACCGGATCCAGACGCAAGTTTGTGCCCGGTACCCGGGCGCCGAGCGGCACAATCGTGCCTTCGACAATGGGCCCAAGATGCTTCGTGCACTCAGGAAAGCGCAAGGACAACAAACCACAGCCCAGCGCATCGATCAGGCTATTTCGTGCGGTATCCAGCGCCAGCGCGGACTCGACCTTGTAATTCAATACATAGTCAGCGATGTCCTGCAAAACCTGGTCGTAGTCCGGGCGGTTATTCAGATCAACGTTGGCGCTCATTGCTCCACTCCTCAGTGATGCCCTGCAGGTGCTGGAAAGCTGCAAGAGCGGTGATTCAGGGTTGATCGCTTCGCAGCCTTCGGCAGCTCCTACAGGCCGCATGTTTGCCGCGAGACAACCCGGAGGGCAGTTCCAGGTCGTGTGTTACTCGGGAACCCGCACCCACCCTTCCATTAACACCCGGGCGCTACGGCTCATGATGGCCTTGGTGACTTTCCACTCACCGTTAATTTGCTGTGCCTGAGCACCAACCCGCAATGTGCCCGAGGGGTGCCCAAAACGTACGGCCTCCCGCTCCACTCCGCCTGCGGCGAGATTAACCAGCGTGCCCGGAATCGCGGCCGCCGTGCCGATAGCTACCGCAGCAGTGCCCATCATGGCGTGGTGCAGTTTGCCCATGGACATCGCACGCACCAACAAATCGATGCTGCTGGCCGCCACCGGCTTGCCGCTCGACGCAGTGTAGTCGGCAGGCCCGGCCACAAACGCCACTTTTGGCGTGTGCTGACGAGTCACAGCCTCGTCCAGATGCTTGATCAGGCCCATGCGCAGCGCGCCATGGGCTCGAATCGCTTCGAACATCGCCAAGGCTTTCGGATCGCCATTGATATCGCCCTGCAACTCGCTACCGGTGTAGCCGATGTCGCGTGCGTTAACGAAAATCGTCGGGATCCCGGCATTGATAAAAGTCGCCTGAAACGTGCCGATACCCGGTACTGCCAGCTCATCCACCAGATTGCCAGTGGGGAACATCGAACCGCCCTCACCCTCCTCGTCGGCTGCCGGATCGAGAAACTCCAGACGTACTTCGGCGGCGGGAAACGTCACGCCATCCAGTTCGAAATCGCCGGTTTCCTGCACCACGCCATCGGTCATCGGCACATGGGCAATGATCGTCTTGCCGATATTGGCCTGCCAGATGCGCACGACGGCGATGCCATTTTGCGGAATGCGCAAGGCCTCTACCAAGCCGCTGCTAATCGCGAAAGGGCCTACTGCCGCAGAAAGGTTGCCGCAGTTGCCACTCCAGTCGACGAAAGGCTTATCGATGGAAACCTGGCCAAACAGATAATCCACGTCATGATCCACGCGACTGCTGCGCGATACGATGACAGTTTTGCTGGTGCTGGAGGTTGCCCCGCCCATGCCGTCGATCTGCTTCTCATAGGGATCAGGGCTGCCAATAACCCGCAGCAGCAAAGCGTCACGCGCAGCGCCGGGGACCTGCGCGCTTTCGGGCAAGTCGGCAAGGTTGAAGAAAACGCCTTTGCTGGTACCGCCACGCATGTAAGTGCCGGGGATTTTTATTTGTGCTTTATGAGTCATGAAATCGTTGTCCTGTGGGCGAGCCCGCCCCCTGTAGGAGCCAACTTGTTGGCGAAGCGGCCTGTCTGATGAAACGCCTCGCGAACAAGTTCACTCCTACAGGGAATTTGCGTCGCCTTTAAAAAGGGCATGCCAATATTCAAACCACCTCGGCCGCCTCAAGAAAGTCCTGCGCAAAACGCTGCAAAACGCCACCTGCTTCGTAGATCGAAACCTCTTCGGCGGTATCAAGGCGGCAGGTAACGGGCACTTCAACTCGCTCACCGTTCTTGCGATTGATCACCAGCGTCAGGGTACTGCGCGGAATACGCTCGCCGATCACGTCGAAGGTTTCGCTGCCATCAATTCCCAGCGTATGCCGATCGACACCCGACTTGAACTCCAGCGGCAGCACGCCCATGCCTACCAGATTGGTGCGGTGGATACGCTCGAAACCTTCTGCAGCAATGGCTTCGACGCCCGCCAGCCGCACGCCTTTGGCCGCCCAGTCACGGGATGAACCCTGGCCGTAGTCAGCTCCGGCAATGATGATCAGTGGCTGCTTACGCTCCATGTAGGTTTCGATGGCTTCCCACATCCGCGTGACCTGCCCCTCCGGTTCGACGCGAGCCAGAGAACCCTGCTTGACCTTGCCGTCGATACGGACCATCTCGTTGAGCAGTTTAGGGTTGGCAAACGTCGCGCGCTGGGCCGTGAGGTGATCTCCGCGGTGGGTCGCATAAGAGTTGAAGTCCTCTTCGGGCAAGCCCATTTTGGCCAGGTACTCCCCGGCAGCACTGTCGAGCATGATGGCGTTCGAAGGTGACAGATGATCGGTGGTGATGTTGTCGCCCAACACCGCCAGCGGGCGCATCCCCTTCAAAGGACGGGCACCGGCTAATGCGCCCTCCCAATAAGGTGGGCGCCGAATGTAAGTGCTCGGTGCACGCCAGTCGTAAAGGGGTTTGACCTGCTCGCCATTGTCCGCCTTGATCTCGAACATCGGAATGTAGACCTGACGGAACTGGTCCGGCTTGACGCTGGCCTTGACCACCGCATCGATTTCTTCATCGCTGGGCCAGATATCTTTCAGGGTGACCGGATTGCCCGCTCTATCGGTGCCGAGCACGTCCTTCTCGATATCAAAACGAATGGTGCCAGCGATTGCATACGCAACCACCAACGGCGGCGAAGCAAGAAAGGCCTGCTTGGCATAAGGGTGAATGCGCCCATCGAAGTTGCGGTTACCGGACAGCACTGCCGTGGCGTAAAGATCGCGGTCGATGACCTCCTGCTGGATAACCGGGTCCAGCGCACCACTCATACCGTTACAGGTCGTGCAGGCAAAACCGACGATACCAAAGCCCAGCGCTTCCAGTTCCGGCAGCAGGCCAGCATCTTCCAGGTACAACTGCACGGCTTTGGACCCTGGGGCCAGAGACGACTTGACCCAGGGTTTGCGGGTCAGGCCAGCGGCATTGGCGTTGCGCGCCAGCAACCCTGCGGCGATTACGTTGCGCGGGTTACTGGTGTTGGTGCAACTGGTAATGGCCGCAATGATTACTGCGCCGTCAGGCATCAGGCCCGGTTCGTTTTCCACGACACCGGAAATCCCCATGGCCGCCAGCTCGGAGGTCGGCACGCGGCGATGGGGGTTGGAAGGCCCGGCGATATTGCGCACCACGCTGGACAGATCGAACCTCAGCACCCGCTCGTATTCGGCGGTTTGCAGGCTGTCTGCCCACAATCCCATCTGTTTTGCGTAGGTCTCGACCAGTTTGACCTGCTCCGGATCGCGCCCCGTCAGGGTCAGGTAATCAAGCGTTTGCTGGTCGATGTAAAACATCGCAGCCGTCGCGCCGAATTCCGGGGTCATATTGGAAATAGTCGCCCGATCCCCCAGCGTCAACGCGTTAGCCCCCTCGCCGAAAAACTCCAGGTAAGAAGACACGACTTTCTCGGCCCGCAGGAACTCGGTAACAGCCAGTACGATGTCGGTCGCGGTGATTCCCGGCTGACGCTTGCCCACCAACTCCACACCGATGATATCCGGCAGGCGCATCCATGATGCCCGACCGAGCATCACGCTCTCGGCCTCAAGCCCGCCGACACCAATGGCGATCACCCCCAGCGCATCCACATGGGGCGTGTGGCTATCAGTGCCCACCAGCGTATCCGGGAACGCCACGCCATCCAGCGCATGCACCACCGGCGACATCCGCTCCAGATTGATCTGGTGCATGATGCCGTTGCCGGGCGGGATCACGTCGACGTTCTTGAAGGCTTTTTTGGTCCAGTTGATGAAGTGAAAACGGTCCTCGTTGCGCCGATCCTCAATGGCCCTGTTTCGCTCGAAAGCGTCCGCCTCGAAGCCACCGTGCTCGACCGCCAGAGAATGATCGACAATCAACTGCGTCGGCACGACGGGATTGACCAGCGACGGGTCTCCCCCTTGCAAGGCAATGGCGTCACGCAACCCCGCAAGGTCTACCAGCGCGGTCTGACCCAGGATGTCATGGCACACGACGCGCGCCGGAAACCACGGGAAATCCAGATCGCGCTTGCGCTCGATCAGTTGCTCAAGGGAGGCGCTCAGGGTGGCCGGATCGCAGCGCCGCACCAGATTCTCCGCGAGCACGCGCGAGGTGTAGGGCAAGCCGTTATAAGCACCCGGTTTGATCGCATCGACCGCCTCACGGGCATCGAAGTAATCCAGTGAAGTGCCGGGCAAGGGTTTGCGGTGTTCTGAATTCATGGCGCAGGACAACTACCTAATTTGGAGTGCTTTTACTGTAGGAGTGAGCTTGCTCGCGATAGCGTCATGTCAGACGATAATTTATCAACCGATCTGCCGTTATCGCGAGCAAGCTCACTCCTACAAGTCCAGTGTTGGGTCAGCAATAACGTTTATAGTCAGCGCTTTTCGATGCTCACAAAACTGCGCTGCTCAACGCCGACGTATTCAGCGCTGGGTCGGATAATGCGGTTGTTGGCGCGCTGCTCGAAGACATGCGCAGCCCAGCCAGTCAGGCGCGAGCAGACGAAAATCGGCGTGAAGAGCTTGGTCGGGATGCCCATGAAGTGGTACGCAGACGCATGGTAGAAGTCAGCGTTGGGAAACAGCTTTTTCTGCTCCCACATGGTTTTGTCGATGGCTTCGGACACCGGATACAACACGGTATCGCCCGCTTCGTCAGCCAGCTGTTTCGCCCAGCCCTTGATCACTTCGTTGCGTGGATCCGACTCTTTATAAATCGCATGGCCGAAGCCCATGATCTTGTCTTTGCGCTCGAGCATACCGAGGGTGCCTTTGACCGCCTCTTCGGCCGAGCCAAACTTCTCGATCATGTCCATCGCCGCTTCGTTCGCCCCGCCGTGCAATGGGCCACGTAACGTACCGATGGCCGCAGTGATGCACGAGAACAGGTCGGACAGCGTCGATGCACACACGCGCGCGGTGAAAGTCGACGCGTTGAATTCGTGCTCCGCATAAAGGATCAGCGACACGTCCATGACCTTGCAGTGCAGCTCGCTGGGCTTCTTGTCCAGCAACAGGTGCAGGAAATGCGCGCCTATGGAGTTTTCGTCAGTCACGCAATCGATTCGTTTGCCGTCATGACTGAAGCGGTACCAGTAGCACATGATCGCCGGGAACGCGGCGAGCAGGCGGTCGGTGGAATCGCGCTGTTGCTCGAAGCCGGTTTCCGGCTCCAGGGTGCCGAGCATTGACGCGCCAGTACGCATCACGTCCATCGGATGCGTGTCCGCCGGAATTCGTTCAAGCACTTCTTTCAAGGCTTGCGGCAGGTCGCGAAGTTTTTTCAGCTTCGCCAGATACGTGTCCAGTTGCGCTTGAGTCGGCAATTCGCCGTACAGCAACAGGTAGGCAACTTCTTCGAAACGGGCTTCGGCAGCCAGCTCTTTCACATCGTAACCACGGTAGGTCAAACCGGCACCGGTCTGGCCCACGGTAGACAAGGCAGTCTGTCCGGCAACCTGGCCACGCAGGCCAGCGCCACTCAATACTTTTGCTTCAGCCATTGCTCTCTCCAATCTTGGATTTTTTAGGGATTTGGCAATTCAGATCATCATGTTCTGTAGGAGCTGCCGCAGGCTGCGAAGCTTTCATCCTGACATACCGCCATCGCAGCCTTCGGCAGCTCCTACAGGAAAATCACCCCTTCTTCTGCGCAAACAGCGCATCGAGCTTTTGCTCAAAGGTGTGGTAATCAATTGCGTCATACAGCTCCATCCGAGTCTGCATGGTGTCGACCACATTTTTCTGGCTGCCATCCCGGCGAATCGCGCCGTAGACGTTTTCCGCAGCTTTGTTCATGGCGCGGAATGCCGATAAAGGATAGAGCACCAGAGAAACATCGGCGCTGCGCAGCTCATCCACGGTGAACAGCGGTGTGGCGCCAAACTCGGTAATGTTGGCCAGAATCGGCGCTTTGACCCGGGAGGCAAACAGCTTGTACATGTCCAGCTCGGTGATGGCTTCGGGGAAGACCATGTCGGCACCGGCCTCGATGCATGCTGCAGCACGCTCAAGGGCTGATTCCAGCCCCTCCACTGCCAGTGCATCAGTGCGGGCCATGATCACGAAACTGTCGTCGGTGCGAGCATCGACTGCGGCCTTGATACGATCGACCATTTCCTGTTGGGTAACGATTTCTTTATTTGGACGATGGCCGCAACGCTTGGCCCCCACCTGGTCTTCAATGTGGATCGCCGCCGCGCCGAACTTGATCATCGAGCGCACGGTGCGTGCCACGTTAAAGGCCGAAGAGCCAAACCCCGTATCGACGTCTACGAGCAAAGGCAGATCGCAGACATCGGTGATACGCCGTACGTCAGTCAGTACGTCATCCAGACCGGTAATCCCTAGATCGGGAATCCCCAACGATCCGGCAGCCACTCCGCCACCGGACAGATAAATAGCCTTGAACCCGGCGCGCTTGGCCAGCAACGCATGATTGGCATTGATCGCACCTACCACTTGCAACGGCTGTTCGCTGGCAACCGCATCACGAAAACGCTGGCCTGGAGTGGTTTTATTGGAATTCATTGTTCACCTCGGGTTGGAGCAGGCTTTTCTAGGGCCGCTGATCTGAATGCGGGTCTAAATGCTGATCTAAATAGTGCCGTTCGATGTTGCGTTTGGACGCAGCGATGTGACGGCGCATCAACAGTTCGGCCAACTCGCCGTCACGGTCGGCGATGGCGTCGAGAATACGATGGTGTTCGGCAAATGCCTGGCGGGGCCGGTTAGGCGTTGCCGAGAACTGGATACGGTACATGCGCACCAGCTGATAAAGGTCGCCGCAAAGCATTTGCGTCAGGGTGCGATTACCGCTGCCCTGAATGATCCGATAGTGGAAATCGAAATCACCTTCCTGCTGGTAGTAGCCAACGCCCGCTTGAAAGGCTGCGTCGCGCTCGTGGGTGTCCAGCACCTGGCGCAGCTCGTCGATTTCCTGTGCCGTCATGCGTTCGGCTGCCAGGCGACATGCCATGCCTTCCAGCGACTCACGGATTTCGTAGAGTTCGATCAACTCGGCATGACTCAGGGAAACGACCCGAGCGCCCACATGCGGTACACGTACCAGCAGACGCTGGCCTTCCAGACGATGGATGGCCTCACGCAAGGGACCACGACTGATGCCGTAAGTGCGTGCCAGTTCAGGCTCGGAAATCTTGCTGCCGGGGGCGATCTCGCCTTTGATGATCGCTGCCTGAATGCGACGGAAGACGTTTTCGGAAAGCGTTTCCGAATCATCTGTCACTGAAGCAGCACTTTCGGCCGAATCCAACATTGTCGACACCATTGAATTTATTTGAGCTAAAAGTAGCCCTGGAACGCCAATCAGTCAAAGAAAATCCTGCAGGTGTCGACAATACCATTGCAAGCTACGGCTTGTGGGAGCTGGGCTTGCCCGCGATGAAAGCACCACAACATTTAGATATTGAGGCGCTTATCGCGGGCAAGCCCGGCTCCCACAGAAGCACTGCTCACAGGATCATCGCAGTGAGCGAGACGCACCTTCATGCTAGAATGCCGCCCCAGCTGATCGTCAGTAATAGCACTGCGCCAGCCACTAAATGACTCAGGGTCGACGTCTGGATGACCGCCCTTAATGTGCCAGGATCTATGACTTTCAAAGCCCTTCCCGCCCTGCTCTGTCTCCTCCTGTTATCCGTTAACGCTCTGGCGGCGGACAAGACCGTCTACGGTCTGAACGAGTACGCCCAACTCAACGATATCGACCTGCAAGTCGCCGCCAAACTCGACACCGGCGCCAAGACTGCTTCACTGAGCGCTCGGGACATCAAACATTTCAAGCGCAACGGTGAGACCTGGGTACGTTTTTATCTGGCAATCGATGATGCCCATGCGCACCCCATTGAACGGCCACTGGCCCGGGTCAGCAAGATCAAACGGCGCGCCGATGATTACGATGCAGACGATGATAAAAAGTACACCGCGCGCCCGGTTATCAGCCTTGATGTGTGCATGGGTGCATCTTTACGCACGATAGAAGTGAACTTGACCGACCGAAGTGCTTTCCAATACCCGCTTTTGATCGGCTCCGAGGCGTTGAAACGCTTTGATGCGCTGGTCGACCCAAGCCTTAAGTACGCAGCGGGCAAGCCTGGCTGTGAAATCACTGCTCAAACCACCGAGTAAACCAATGCGCTCTCTGACTCTGCATCTGAAAATCCTGATTGGCGTCCTGGTGACCCTGGGAATCGCAATCACGGCCTATCAGATTCTGGCGCTCGGCATTCCGGTGACCGAGGACGAAACCGACGACCTGTGGAATATCGATGCCAAGGTCGAATTCGTCGCCAACAACAATAAGGATTCGGTAAAGGTCCAGATGTTCGTCCCGCCCCTGGCGCGAGACTTCATCAGCCTGAACGAAAGCTTCATCTCCAATAACTACGGGGTCAGCGTCAACCGTGTCGATGGCAACCGCAAGGTGACCTGGTCGGCGCGCCGCGCAACCGGCAACCAGACGCTGTATTACCGCCTGGTACTGACCAAGCGCTATAGCGGAGAAAGGCTGAAGACCAAAGGCCCGATATTCCGCGACAGCATTGCCGTCGAGGGTCCGGAAAAAGTCGCCGCCGAAGCGCTGCTTGCCCCTATTCGTCAGCACTCTGCAGACGTTGAAACCTTCATCACTGAAGCCATCAAACGGGTCAACAACCTCAATGATGACAACGTGAAATTGCTGCTGGCCGGTGATACCTCCAGCTCCAATAAAGCGCGCATCACCGAATTGCTGCTGTCCATCGCTCACGTACCGATGGAAAAAGTCCACACCATCCGCCTTGTCGCTGACCAGCCACAGAGTCCCGAGCTATGGTTGCGCAGTTTCAACGGCAAGGATTGGCTCTACTTCAATCCGGACACGGGTGAAAAGGGTCTGCCTGACGATCGTCTGTTGTGGTGGACGGGCGACGAGAACCTGATTACCGTCGATGGCGGCAGAAAAGCCGTCGTCACCTTCAGCCTCAACAACAGCGAGATGAACGCGATCCGTCTGGCCCAGTTGACCGATGCCAGCACTGACGCCGACTTCCTCGAATATTCGTTGTATGGCCTGCCGCTGGAAACCCAACACACCTTCATGATCATGGTCATGATCCCGATCGGTGTACTGGTCATTCTGGTCTTGCGCAACCTGATTGGCCTGCAGACCCTGGGTACGTTTACCCCGGTACTGATCGCTCTGGCCTTCAGGGAAACCCAGCTGGGATTCGGCATCATCCTGTTTACAGTGATCACCGCGCTTGGCCTGTCGTTACGCTCGTATCTGGAACACTTGAAGCTGCAAATGCTGCCCCGCCTGTCGGTGGTTCTGACGTTCGTAGTGGTACTGATTGCAGCCATCAGCGTACTCAGCCACAAACTCGGCCTGGAGCGCGGCCTTTCGGTGGCGCTGTTCCCGATGGTGATTCTGACGATGACCATTGAACGCTTGTCGATTACCTGGGAAGAACGTGGTGGCGGTCATGCCATGAAAGTCGCCATCGGCACGCTGTTCGCCGCTTCTCTGGCGCACATCATCATGAGCGTGCCGGAGCTGATCTACTTTGTCTTCACCTTCCCGGCAGTGCTGTTGATTCTGGTGGGCTTCATGTTGGCAATGGGTCGCTATCGCGGTTATCGCCTGACTGAACTCGTTCGTTTCAAGGCCTTCCTCAAGGAAGAATCCAAGCAAGAAGAAGCCAAATGATCGGCCTCTGGAAAACCTGGAAGGCCCTGGAAGCCCGGGGCATCATGGGCATCAACCGGCGTAATGCCGATTACGTGCTCAAGTACAACAAGCGCAGCCTGTATCCGATTGTTGATGACAAGATCATCACCAAGGAACGGGCCATTGCCGCGGGCATCAATGTGCCAGAAATGTACGGGGTCATCTCCACCGAGAAGGAGATCGACAAGCTCGACGAGATCATTGGCGGGCGCAGCGATTTCGTGATCAAGCCCGCTCAGGGCGCAGGCGGCGACGGCATCCTGGTCATCGCCGATCGTTTCGAAGATCGCTATCGTACCGTTTCCGGGCGCATCGTCAGCCACTCGGAAATCGAGCATCAGGTGTCAAGCATCCTCACCGGGCTTTACTCCCTGGGCGGTCACCGGGATCGGGCGCTGATCGAATACCGGGTCACCCCGGATCAGATTTTCAAAAGCATCAGTTACGAAGGCGTGCCGGACATCCGCATTATCGTGCTCATGGGCTACCCGGTAATGGCCATGCTGCGCCTGCCAACCCGGCAGTCCGGCGGCAAAGCCAACCTCCATCAGGGCGCTATTGGCGTCGGTGTAGACCTGGCCACCGGCATCACCCTGCGCGGCACCTGGCTGAACACCATCATCACCAAGCACCCGGACACCACCAACGCGGTGGACGGCGTACAGCTGCCGAACTGGGATGGTTTCATGAAGCTGGCTGCCGAGTGTTATGAG
Organism: Pseudomonas sp. HP_14; assembly: GCF_055283875.1. NCBI lineage: Bacteria > Pseudomonadati > Pseudomonadota > Gammaproteobacteria > Pseudomonadales > Pseudomonadaceae > Pseudomonas > Pseudomonas sp. HP_14. The sequence goes on from NZ_JBTOQI010000041.1 coordinate 205,285, forward strand.
CTGTGTGGGCTAGGCTATATCGGCGTTGACATGGTGCTCGACCAGGAGCACGGGCCGCTGATCCTCGAACTCAACGCCCGCCCCGGTCTGAATATTCAGATTGCCAACGACTGCGGGTTGACTCACAGGACCCAGGCTGTCGAAGCAAGGCTGGAACAACTGGCGCTTAACGGCGAACAGGAAACACCTGAACAGCGCTTGCAGTTTGTCCAGGAGTTGTTCGGTCACGTACCGCCACAATAAAAAGCTGGATACACGCGTCATGTGAAGGGCGATTCCGACGTTCCACTAGGAGTGGCCCCGACGGAGGACTACAATCCCCACCCCGCGCTCCGAACCGACACTCTCGAATGCCTGATTGCTCACTCTATCCGCTGCCCTACTCCCCCGACCCGGCAGCCTGGTTTCAACGCATCCGCCACGCACCGGGCGCAGTGCTGCTGGACAGCGGCCGCCCCGCTGCCGAACGTGGACGCTTCGATCTGCTGAGTGCCTGGCCTTTGCAGACCTTCCTGCCGGACGATAGAGAAACCGGCAGTGAGTTTTTCCAGCGCTTGCGCACAGGCTTGAACACCCTGGGTCACGCCCAATTACCCTCGGACTGCGAGCTGCCTTTTGCAGGTGGTCTGATCGGCTATCTGAGTTACGACTTCGGTCGCCGTCTGGAAGCGCAATCCGGTGCGGCGCTTGATGATCTGCAACTTCCCGATGCGCGTCTGGGGTTGTACGCCTGGGCGCTGATCAGTGATCACCAGCAGCACACCAGCCAACTGGTGTTTCATCCATCGCTGGTGGATAGCGAGCGTCAGCGGCTGACCGAGCTATTCAGCCAACCGCATGAGTCCGGGCCAGGCGTCTTCGGCCTGCAAGGTCATTTTGCACCGTCGATCAATGCCGACGCTTATCGTGCCGCCTTCGAAAAGATTCAGGCCTACATTCAGGCAGGCGACTGTTACCAGGTCAACCTCACCCAGCGTTTCCAGGCCCGATACCAAGGCGACTCGTGGACGGCTTATTGCGCGTTGCGCCACGCCTGCCCGACGCCCTTTTCCGGATACCAGGCACTGCCGGGGGGCGATGCTGTGTTGAGCCTTTCACCTGAACGCTTTGTCAGGGTCAGCCATGGGCACGTCGAGACCCGCCCCATCAAAGGCACACGCCCTCGCGGCCAGGACGCTGCGCAAGATCAAACCTACGCACAGGAGCTGCTGTCCAGCACCAAGGATCGCGCGGAAAACCTGATGATTGTCGATCTGCTGCGCAACGATTTAGGCCGCACTTGCAGGATTGGCTCAGTAAAAGTACCTGAGTTGTTCAGCCTGGAAAGCTACCCCAACGTGCACCATCTGGTCAGCAGTGTGGTGGGCGAGCTGGCGAATAATCACGACGCACTGGACTTGATCGCGGGCAGCTTTCCCGGAGGCTCCATCACCGGCGCGCCGAAAATACGCGCGATGCAGATCATTGATGAACTGGAGCCGACCCGGCGCAGCATTTATTGCGGATCATTGATGTATCTGGATGTGCGCGACGAAATGGACAGCTCCATCGCAATTCGTAGCCTGTTGCTTAAAGACGGTAAGGTCTCCTGCTGGGCTGGCGGCGGTATCGTTGCCGATTCGGAGTGCGAGGCTGAATATCAGGAATCGTTTACCAAAGTGCGGGTTTTGCTGGATACCCTGGAAGCGCTTTGAGCTGTTGGAGCTTACAAAGCGAGATCCCGATTCGACGCTTTGATGAACTCTGCCTTCAACGCATCAAAGCTCTGCACTGCCGGGAACTGCGGAAATTCGCGGATCACGTTGTCAGGCGCATGAAACAGAATGCCGACATCAGCCTCGGCCAGCATTGTCACATCGTTATACGAATCCCCCGCTGCAATGACCCGGTAGTACAGGCTCTTGAGCGCCAGCACCGACTGACGCTTGGGGTCCTTCTGACGTAGTTGATAACTCACCACCCGCCCCGTTTCATCAGTGACCAGCCGGTGACACAACAATGTCGGGAAACCGAGCTGGCGCATCAGCGGCTGGGAAAACTCGTAAAACGTGTCAGAGAGAATCACCACCTGGAAGCGCTCTCGCAGCCAGTCGACAAACTCGATGGCACCTTCCAGCGGCTGCAAGGTGCTGATCACCTCCTGAATGTCTGACAGTTTGAAGCCGTGCTCATCAAGAATGCGCAAACGCTGCTGCATCAACACATCGTAATCAGAAACATCCCGGGTCGTTGCACGTAGCGATTCAATGCCGGTCTTCTCGGCAAACTCGATCCAGATCTCCGGGACCAGCACACCTTCCAGGTCCAGACAGGCAATTTCCACAGCACGCTCCATGCAGTCAAAAAAGAGACCGCACTCTAGACGATGCATGGCAAACCGGCCAATTCGCTGAAGGATTTTGTTAACATTCGCCTCATTACGAGCGCCTAAGCGCCATATTTAGGAAACCGCCTGATGAGCACACCCTTCGATGTCGCCGAACTTGCAGCGACCTACGCCAACAAGTCGGCCCAGGACATTCTCAAACTGGCCTTCCAGCACTTCGGTGACGAACTGTGGATTTCGTTCAGCGGCGCCGAAGACGTGGTGCTGGTGGACATGGCCTGGAAACTGAACAAAAACGTCAAGGTGTTCAGCCTGGACACGGGTCGCCTGCACCCGGAGACCTATCGCTTTATCGAGCAGGTTCGCGAGCATTACAAGATCGATATCGAGATCATGACCCCGGATCAGCAAAAGCTCGAACCGTTCGTCAAGGAAAAGGGCTTGTTCAGCTTTTACCGGGACGGTCATGGTGAATGCTGTGGCGTGCGTAAAATCGAACCACTGCGCCGAAAACTGTCTGCCGTGAAGGCTTGGGCAACCGGTCAGCGTCGTGACCAGAGCCCTGGCACCCGCAGCCAGGTGGCGGCACTGGAAATCGACAGCGCATTCTCGACACCCGAGCGCACCCTGTACAAGTTCAACCCGTTGGCACAGATGAGCAGCGAAGAAATCTGGGGCTATATCCGGATGCTTGAACTGCCCTACAACAGCCTGCACGAGCGTGGTTTCATCAGTATTGGCTGTGAGCCTTGCACGCGTCCGGTGCTGCCGAACCAGCATGAGCGCGAAGGTCGCTGGTGGTGGGAAGAAGCGACGCAGAAAGAGTGCGGATTGCACTCGGGGAATCTGATCGCCAAGGTGTAACGAGATTCCTGTGGGAGCGAATTCATTCGCGAAGGCGGCATTCCAGCCTACAGATCTTCATCTGGAGTACTGGCCTCTTCGCGAATAAATTCGCTCCCACAAGGGTCATTGAACCCGATAGCGCATCGATCAATGCACCGGCAATTCCACTCCGTCAAACAGCTCTTCCAGCTCCTGCTTGTTGTGGCACTGGATTGCTTTGGCCATGACTTCGCGGGTCAGGTGCGGAGCGAACTTCTCGATGAAGTCGCACATGAAGCCGCGCAGGAAAGTACCGCGACGGAAACCGATTTTGGTGACGCTTGATTCAAACAGATCGCTGGCATCAAGCATGACCAGATCGTTGTCCAGTTTGGTATCGACGGCCATTTTGGCAACGATGCCGACACCCAGGCCCAACCGTACATAAGTCTTGATCACGTCAGCATCAGCAGCGGTAAACACGACTTTCGGCGTCAGACCGCGATGGCTGAAGGCTTCGTCCAGCTTGGAGCGGCCGGTAAAGCCGAACACATAGGTCACAATCGGGTATTCAGCCAGCAGCTCCAGCGTCAGCTTGGGCACCTTGGTCAATGGGTGACCATGGGGCACCACAACGCAGCGGTTCCAGCGATAGCACGGCATCATCACCAGATCACCAAACAATTCCAGGGCCTCTGTCGCAATGGCGAAATCCACCGTGCCATCTGCAGCCATTTCCGCAATCTGCATCGGCGAACCTTGATGCATGTGCAGCGACACGTCCGGGTATTGCTTGATGAAATTGCTGATCACCGGCGGCAGCGCATAACGCGCCTGGGTGTGCGTGGTTGCGATCGATAGCGTGCCTTTCTTCTCGTTGGAGAATTCCTGGGCAATCTGCTTGATGCTTTCAACCTTGCGCAGAATCTCGCCAGCCGTAGTAATGATGCGCTCACCGGCCGGGGTAACGCGGGTCAGGTGCTTGCCACTTCGAGCAAAAACCTCAACACCCAACTCATCTTCGAGCAGGCGGATCTGCTTGCTGATGCCAGGCTGAGAGGTATAAAGGCTCTGAGCCGTCGCGGAAACGTTGAGGTCGTGGTGCGCCACTTCCCAGATGTAGCGCAATTGTTGAAGCTTCATATGAATCCCTCAAAGCAGGAAGACGCCCGAGGGCATCAGCGACGGTATATAACTGGATTAATGGTCAGAACGACTTAGCTAGAACTTTTTATCATCTTTAGACGATAAAGGCACGCACGATTTCAATCAGTGAGCCCGCTGGACGTTCGCACGCTCTTGGTACAACCCGGCACCATGTATACCGGCACCTGCGAGAGCTGAAGAACCCGTGCCGCCGTGCGACCTATCGGCGTGGTGGTTTCCACCCCTCGGCTATGGCTGCCAACCACCAGCAAGTCCACCTTGAGCTCATCGGCCTGCTCCAGAATCATATTGCACGGATCGCCCTGTACCACACGTACGGTGCTGATCAGTGCCAAATCCTGATGATCCGCCCCCAACTCGTCACGAAATCCATCAAGGACCTTCTGCTCGATCCCCTCCATGACCGAATTAAGACCCTTGCTGCGAAGATCTTTAAGCGCATCTTCACCCAGATAGCTTTGCAGCACCGACTCGGCGAACAACCCCATTGGCTCCACCACATGCACGACATAGAGCTCGGCCTTGAATGTTCGAGCCAGTGCCAGCGCGTGCTGCATAACATAGGGCGCATAGAGACCAAGGTCTGTGGCATACAGCATCGAACGAATCATGTGCATCCTCCCGAACAGCCAGAATGGCGGAGATGGATTCAGCTTAGCAGCGCACAAACGACTGCGACGGCAATTACCTGCAGGCCGCTGCCGTCAAGCCTTCAGCTCATTATTGATGCCATCGGGCACATGTCCGGTAGCAACCACATCACGAGCCTTCTCGCGGTGACCGGGCTGATCCTGAAGGTTCAGCGATTGCGTGCATCGAGAAACGCCAGAGCCTGATACAGCATGCGCACCTGAGGCATATCGCATCCTGCCTGCATTGCGGCACTCAACGGCTTAGCATAGATAGCCTCTAGCTCTAGCGGGCGCTGCGCCTGATAGTCCAGATACATGCTGGGGTGATAATCCGGCATCTTCTCAGTCATGGCGAACAGGTTTTGCGCGTAGCCCTCAGGCAATACGTGACCACACGCCTGCGCGCCTCGCCCCACTTCATCCATCAGCGCCAGAATCAATGCACGGGTATCAGTGTTCGTCATCAGTTCCGTGGTACCAGCCTGCAGCAAGGCTGATAAGCCGTTGTACGGGATATTCCAGACCAGCTTTTGCCAGCGAGCCTGCTGCAGATTGGTCATGGCCTCGGAGTTCAGACCTGCTGCATGAAACAGGCTTGCACCCTGCTCGACGATTGCCTGGCGAGCCATGTCATCAACAGCCGGGCCACTGTGATAGCCCAGATTGACGCCACCCAGCGCTTGATGCACCACTTTGCCGGGGCCTGCACGATGCACACAGATGAAACACAAACCGCCCAGCAAGTGCAGCGTGTCAGGCAACCTGGCGCGCAAGCTGTCCTCTACCGCCAGACCGTTCTGCAAGACCAACACCTTGGCATTCGGCGCGGCCGCCTGAATGATGGCGGGCGCCAGCGCTGCATTGGCAGTGGACTTGGCTCCAATCAGCAGCCAGTCGCATGGCGGCATATCTGCGGCACTGGAATAAGCCTGAACCGGATTGAGCACCAGCTCGCCATGCACTGCGCTTTGAACATGCAGCCCTTCGCGTGCCACTGCGCTCAGCTCGCTGCGCAAGAGAAAATGCACATCAAACCCGGCTCTGGCCAGCATCACCCCGTAAAAACCGCCGATGGCCCCAGTGCCGATAATGCCGATCCGTGGCTGCTTCAATTCACCCTTCATGTGATACCTCCTGTAAAGACTGTGTAGCCGCGTCGAATTCAAGGCAGCTCGTCAGGCTCGCGACCCAAGGCACCCGCCACTGCCTGGCGCAGATCCTGTCGGGTCAGTTTCGTACGCAACGCGCCGTAAAACTGCCCATCACTGATAAGGAAGAGCGCAGGTAAATGAAACACCTCATAACGCGCCACCGCGCCGCCGCTGTCGGCAGCATCGATCCAGCATATCCGGTCGATACCTAGATCCAGTAATGGCAGCTGTTGCCGGGCGTAACGACAACTGGCGCAGCCGACGCTGGTAAAGATCAGCAAGGAAGAGCCAGGTAGCTGCAATAACTGCTGGTCGACATCAAAGTCGCTAAGTTCAAGCTGATTCAAATACACCCCCGATCAAGGCGAACACTATCGTTGCCCGCACGGCAGCTTGCAAATGGTGGCAACACACCGCAGACGCGTAAAACCGACCACCAATAGTCCGTGCTGCTCGATAAAGCAGCGTTTGCCCATTGTATCGGCAAGGCCTAACGCGCTAAGGTTCGGTCCCCCGTTTCGCTCAATCATGCCTGGCTTCGCCCCACGGGGTTCGTTGGCGGCCGGCATACGCGACCTGATGAGTAGCACGATGGCTGATTTACCGATTGACGACCTCAACGTTTCCTCCAACGAGACACTGATCACGCCGGATCAGCTCAAGCGTGAAATCCCGCTCACCGCCGCTGCACTGAAAACAGTGAGCCAGGGCCGTGAAGTGGTACGCGACATTCTCGACGGCAAGGATCATCGCCTGTTCATCGTGATCGGGCCGTGCTCGATCCATGACATCAAGGCTGCGCACGAATACGCCGAACGCCTCAAGGCGCTGGCTGCCGAGGTTTCCGACACACTGTATCTGGTGATGCGCGTCTACTTCGAAAAGCCTCGCACCACCGTGGGCTGGAAAGGCCTGATCAACGATCCGTATCTGGACGACTCATTCAAGATTCAGGACGGCCTGCATATCGGCCGTCAATTGCTGCTCGACCTGGCTGAAATGGGCCTGCCGACCGCTACCGAAGCGCTGGACCCGATCTCCCCGCAGTACCTGCAGGACCTGATCAGTTGGTCGGCGATCGGCGCACGGACCACCGAATCCCAGACTCACCGGGAAATGGCTTCGGGTCTGTCTTCGGCAGTGGGTTTCAAGAATGGCACCGACGGCGGCCTGACCGTTGCTATCAATGCACTGCAATCGGTCTCCAGCCCGCACCGTTTCCTGGGCATCAATCAGGAAGGTGGCGTGTCTATCGTGACCACCAAAGGCAATGCTTACGGTCACGTCGTACTGCGCGGCGGCAACGGTAAACCCAACTATGATTCGGTCAGCGTTGCCCTGTGCGAACAGGCGCTGAACAAGGCGAAGATCAAGCCTAATATCATGGTTGACTGCAGCCACGCCAACTCCAACAAAGACCCGGCCCTGCAACCACTGGTCATGGAAAACGTCGCCAACCAGATTCTGGAAGGCAACCAGTCGATCATCGGCCTGATGGTTGAGAGTCATTTGAACTGGGGCTGTCAGGCCATTCCCAAGGATCTGTCGGAACTGCAATACGGCGTATCCGTGACCGATGCCTGCATCGACTGGGAAAGCACCGAAAAAACCTTGCGCAGCATGCACGCCAAGCTCAAGGACGTACTGCCGAAACGCCAACGCGGCTGATTAGCAGCAGAGACGAAAACGCCGAGCAAATGCTCGGCGTTTTTCTGAGTGCCTGCTGGAAACAGGACCCGTTTGAAACAAGCATCAGATCTTGGCGGCCTGACGCTGGTTGCGCTCCATGTAGCGCTCTACATAAGAGCAGGAGGGTATGACCGTGTAGCCGATGCTGTCGGCATAGTCGAGCGCCTGCTCAGTCAGCGCAGCGGCAATCCCCCTGCCCCGCAGAGCATTGGGGACGAAGGTCCGGTAGATATCCAGAGTCTGCTTACCCAGGTCCATGTAGGTCAGGTAAGCACGGTGACCGTCAATGCTGATTTCAAACTGGTGACCGGTCTCATCATGGTGGATGGACAACGCCTCGCTCATCACTACTCCTCGCGGGTCTTGGAATTTGACCCCTACCTTACCGATGTTTTTCCGGCGAAGGAACATCTACGCCACCCCGTGCCTGTTTTGGACACCGAGAAGAGCTTTGCTGATCCCAACAAAAGAGCACCTGCAAATAGTAGGCGTCATTTGGGAATATGCTCAAGCGTATCGACCGCAAAAAGCCGCGACCGAACATCTGATTGATCAGAGCGTTGAACTGAACATTGCCGGAGCTTGTCGATTGAGACGTCGGGGTGAATTGAAAGTCACCTCGACGTAAGCTAAACGTGTGTATGTTCGGCATATACCAAGCGCCAATGGACACCCGCTGACGGGGTAGACGATCCTCGTTTACAACTGTCGGGCTGTTGCCCGCAAGCCTCTGGCTACAGGGGCTGCGCAGGCAACCGCCAGGACAGCTGGATACTTTTCATACAAAACCGGTGGGAAGTAACGCGGAACACTTTCAAAGCGCAGAAAATGTACCGCTTCTTGCGCTTCGTCAGTTTACTTACTACAAACAGTGGGTACTATGTACGCCGGTCATTTTCTCATTTTCGAGAGATGACTAATTTGAAAAAAAGTCCTTGAAGGGGAACACAATGAACAACGCTCTGAAATTTTCTGCTCTGGCTCTGGCAGCAGTTCTGGCTACCGGTTGCAGCAGCGTTTCCAAAGAAACCGAAGCTCGCCTGACCGCTACCGAAGACGCAGCTGCTCGTTCGCAAGCTCGCGCTGACGAAGCGTATCGCAAAGCTGACGAAGCTCTGGCTGCTGCTCAAAAAGCTCAGCAAACTGCTGACGAAGCCAACGAGCGCGCTCTGCGTATGTTGGACAAGGCTAGCCGCAAGTAATAATCCCTTCGGGATTGTTGTTGCAAGAAAGCCGACCTGGTTATCCGGGTCGGCTTTTTTATTGGCTGGGGTTTGGTCGTTTGGTTCTTGTTTGTGGTTTGTGGTTTGTGGTTTGTGGTTTGTGGTTTGTGGTTTGTGTGAGCATATCCGTTATTGGGTAACGGCTGATATTGGTTGCGCTTTTACAGCGCCTCACTTTTGAGAAGCGCAAAAGTAAGCAAAACGCTCTTGCCCCACCACTAGGTGCCTCGCTGTCGCTCGGCATGCCCGTAATCCGACCTTGCTCCGTGGGGCCGCTGCCACCGGCCATCCATGGCCTGAGGCAGCTAAACCGGCATCCCTGCCGGTTTGCCCCACGCAGCAAGGTCGAATTCCGGCCAGCGTGGTTTAACGGGGCGCCTCAGATCAAAATCAAAAGCAGATCAAAAGCAGAACGAAAACGGCGGGATCGCCTCGACCGGTAGGAGCGAACTTGTTCGCGAGACGTCAGCACAGCCAGCACAAATATCGTCTGACACATCGCATCGCAGCCTTCGGCAGCTCCTACAGATGCCCGGAAAGTTCACAAATGAGGTCGGCTGTCAGGCCGCCGCGTTGTTGATTTTGATCTGAGGCGCCCCGTTAAATCACGCTGGCCGAGCGCAGATTCTGAATCGTGGGCAACCCGGCAAGGATGCCGGGTTAGCCGCACCGGGCCATGGATGGCCCATTGCGGCGGCCCACGGTTCAGGATCTGCGGGCGGGTACACCGAGCGACAGCGAGGTGCCTAGTGATGGGGCAAGAGCCTTTTGCTTACTTTTGGGCTCCTTTCAAAAGTGAGGCGCTGTAAAAGCGCAACCAATATCAGCCGTTACCTGACAACGGATATGTACGCAAAAAAACCACATAAAAGAACCATCACTGCAACGGAATCGAATCCTGCACACTAGCAGCCACCGCAGCACCAGGCACCGCGATTTCAACCGGCATACCATCCTCAGCCGCAACCACATCACGCACCAGATCCCAATTCATGCGCAGGTTATTGGCCAGGTCTTCACGCTTGAGCAGCGCATTGATCACCGCCGTGTGCTTATCAACCACCGACGGGTTACCGTTGTCATCCACCGGCGTATGCGCCTCCAGATAAACCTTGCCACCGCTCAAACCAAACTTGTAAGGCTCGGCAATAATCCGCACGGTAGTACCCACCGGCGCCATATCAGCCAGCTCCAGCACGTTGTTGTTATACATACGGAAGCAGCCGTGACTGGTGCGCATGCCAATACCGAACTTCTTGTTCGAACCGTGGATCAGGTAACCCGACATCCCCAGACCAAACTTGAACGGCCCCAGAGGATTGTCCGGACCCGCTGGCACCACGCTTGGCAACGGATCGCCATCAGCAGCGTGCTCTGCGCGGATCGAAGCCGGTGGCGTCCAGGTCGGATTAGGTGTCTTGGCAATCACCTTGGTGACACCAATAGGCGACCCCCAGCCTTCACGACCAATACCCAGCGGATAGGTGTGAACGACGTTCTGACCTTTTGGGTAGTAGTACATCCGGTATTCGGACAGGTTGATCACAATGCCTTCGCGCGGGCCGGGCGGCAGTATGAAACGGGTCGGCAGCACAATCTGGGTACCCGCGCCCGGCAACCAGGGATCGACGCCCGGGTTGGCCGCGATCATTTCCAGATAACCCAGATCGTACTTAGTGCCCAGGTCAGCGAAGGTATCTTCGTATCTGGCAGTAACGGTCTGTACCTGGCCGATGATGTCTTCGCCCGGTGGCGGCAAAGGGAATTCCAAAGCGGAAACGGAGCCCGCCGCACACAGTGCAGCAAGCGACAGGCAGCGGGTAACGGCTGGAATGCGCAACAACATCCGGAAATCCTTGGGCAATACGGCGGGTAGTGAAAGTGGCAAATTGTACACCCAGACCTGCTGGACCGGGAGCCAACCAACAATTTACTCCATGAATCGCAATTCAGGCCAGATCGGGCGGGTGCCCCGCTTCTGCGCTTCGACGATGGCGCGACATAGCGAGCACAACCGCTCATCACGGAAAACCTCGCGTGCGACCAGTGACCAGCGTGGCTGCGCGGGCAGCAACGTCCCGCACAGCGTGCGGTCTACGGTGCCGCCCAGTTCAAGCTGACGAGCAACCAGATGCACTTTGACTTCCTGGCACGCGAACAGATCGAGCTGCTCATCGGGCTCGATCATTTGATAGGCAAACAGCGACCAGGCGGGACGTGGCATGGAGGGCTCCAGATTGGGGGCGCCACCTTAGCCGAAAGCCCCCCGCTAGAAAAGCCTCAAAGCAGCGGTTTTAGCGTCGGCCAGACATTTTCCAGCAACTTTTGCTGGGCACTTGCCGCTGGATGCAATCCGTCAGCCTGCATCAGTTCGGGGACACCGCCCACGCCCTCGAGAAAGAAGGGCACCAGCGGCACTTTCTTCTCGTCAGCCAGATTGCTGTAAACCGCCTTGAATGCATTGGTGTAGCGCGGCCCGTAGTTCGGCGGGATCTGCATTCCCAGCAAAAGCACCCTGGCGCCAGCGTCCCGGGAGCGATCAATCATCGATGCAAGGTTTTGTTGCAATTGAGTTGGCTGCTGGCCACGCAAGCCATCATTGCCCCCCAGCTCAAGGATCACCAGTTCCGGTTTGTGCTCTGCAAGCAGCGCAGGTAGCCGTGCCTGGCCTCCTGCACTGGTATCACCGCTGATAGAGGCATTGATCACTTTATCGGTGAAACCCTCTTGCTTCATGCGCTGCTCAAGCAAGGCTACCCAGCCTACGCGGGTATCCAGGCCGAAAGCTGCGCTGATACTATCCCCAACGATCAATACTGTGCCCGCCGCTGCGCCTTGTGACAGCAACAGCAACCCCAGGCCAGCACTTAAAAACCACGCACGCATCGGATTCTCCATGAGTGAAAGTATTCTCAGTGCTCTGAGCCTCAACAAAGTGGTCCCCAGCACCGAAGGTGACCTGACCATCCTGCACGAACTCTCTCTGGAACTAAACAAGGGCGACAGTCTGGCCATCGTCGGCGCGTCCGGCTCTGGCAAATCAACCCTGCTCGGCCTGCTGGCAGGTCTCGACTTGCCCAGCTCCGGTGCAGTGATTCTGGCGGGACGCAACCTGAGCGAGCTGGACGAAGATCAACGCGCCCGGGTTCGCGCGGAACACGTGGGTTTTGTATTCCAGTCATTCCAGCTGCTCGACAGCCTTAATGCGCTGGAAAACGTCATGCTGCCCATGGAGCTGGAAGGCCGCAAGGACGCCCGCGATCAGGCCAGGAGCCTTCTTGAGCGTGTCGGGCTGAGCAAGCGCCTGACTCATACGCCCCGCCAGTTGTCCGGAGGCGAACAGCAACGGGTCGCCATCGCTCGCGCGTTCGCGGCCGACCCCTCGGTGCTGTTCGCTGATGAACCTACCGGCAACCTGGACAGCCAGACCGGCGAACGTATCAGCGACTTGTTGTTCGAACTGAACAAGGAGCGCGGTACCACGCTGGTACTGGTCACCCACGACGAACGTCTGGCACACCGCTGCCGACGCCTGATCCGTCTTGAAGGTGGCCGTCTGGTCGCCCCACTGGAGCCTTGATGGTACGCCTGCCGTTTCTGCGCCTGCTCACCCTCGCCACCCGCCAACTACTGCGCGACGCCCGCGCGGGTGAATTACGGGTTCTGTTCTTTGCGTTGCTGGTCGCCGTAGCCGCCAGCACCGCCATCGGTTACTTCGGAGCCCGCCTGAATGGCGCGATGCTGTTGCGCGCCACTGAGTTTCTCGGTGCCGATCTGGTGGTGGAAGGCTCAAGCCCGGCCAAGCCTGAGCAGATCCAGGCAGGCGAAGCACTCAAGCTCAAGCATGCGCAAATCGTCGTGTTTTCCACGGTCATTGCAACCGACGCCGGGATCCAGTTATCCAGCATCAAGGCGGTCGACGGTTCATATCCGTTGCGCGGCGAGCTGAAAAGCGCTGCCGACCTTTACCAGCCGGAAGAAGTCAGCCGTGGCCCGAAACCCGGCGAAGCCTGGGCCGAGTCCCGGCTGTTTCCGGCAGTGGATCTGAACGTTGGCGACGATATTGATGTGGGTTCCAAAACGCTCAAGCTGACTCGCGTTCTGACCTACGAGCCTGATCGTGCCGGTAATTTTTATAGCCTGACGCCGCGGGTCATGATCAACATGGCCGACCTGCAAGGTACCGGAGTCGTGCAGCCCGGCAGTCGCGTCAGTTATCGGGAAATGTGGAGCGGCCCGCCTGAAGCGCTTGCCGCTTATCGCAAAGCTATAGAACCTGGCCTGGAGCCGCATCAAGAAATCAAGGACGCCCGTGACGGCAGCCAACAGATTGGTGGCGCGCTCGGCAAGGCTGAACGTTATCTGAATATGGCCAGCCTCGTTGCGGTGCTGCTTGCCGGTGTCGCGGTTGCGCTGTCGGCTGCACGTTTCGCCGTACGCCGTTTTGATGCCAGCGCCCTGATGCGCTGCCTGGGCCTGTCGCGCAATGAAGCGTTGGTGCTGTTCAGTTTACAGCTGGCCATGCTCGGCCTGCTCGCGGCATTGAGCGGCGCATTGCTGGGCTGGCTGGCGCAACTGGCGCTGTTCGGTCTGCTGCATAACCTGCTGCCAGCCACTGTTCCGCCCGGTGGCTTGATGCCCGCCCTGGCGGGTATCGGCACCGGTCTGGTCGCACTCGCAGGTTTTGCCCTGCCACCGCTTGCAGCGTTGGGCCGTGTTCCCCCGCTGCGCGTACTGCGCCGTGACATGCTGCCAATCCCGGCCAGCTCATGGCTGGTCTATGGCGCCGCCCTGCTCGCCCTGGGTTTGATCATGTGGCGCTTGAGCCTTGACCTGGTGCTGACGTTTGCCTTGCTCGGTGGCGGCGTAATTGCTGCGGTAGTGCTTGGCGGCTTGTTGTTGCTGGCCCTGAAAAGTCTGCGACGCCTGTTGGCCCGCGCTTCTCTGCCATGGCGCCTGGGGCTGGGGCAGTTGCTGCGCTATCCCATGGCTGCGGCCGGGCAATCTCTGGCGTTCGGTTTGATTCTGTTGTCCATGGGCTTGATCGCACTGCTGCGCGGCGAACTGCTGGACACCTGGCAAAACCAGCTACCCAAGGATGCGCCGAACTACTTCGTGCTCAATGTACTGCCGGATCAGAAAGACGCCTTCAGTCAGCAGATCAGCAAGCTTTCACCTCATGCAGCTCCCCTCTATCCGGTGGTACCCGGTCGTCTGTTGAACATCAACGATAAGCCGGTGAGCGACTTCGTCACCAAGGATTCCCGCGGGGAAAACGCCACACGCCGCGACCTGAACCTGACGTGGTCGGCAAACATGCCGGAAGGCAACACTCTGACGGCAGGCAACTGGTGGCCTGCCAACGGCGAAACCAGCGCAACTCCAGGGGTTTCGGTAGAGACCAAACTGGCTGAGAGCCTGCAGATCAAACTGGGCGACCGGCTGAACTTCATGGTCGGCGGCATGAGTCGCGAGGCCGCTGTCACCAGCCTGCGTGACGTCAACTGGGACACCTTCCAGCCGAACTTTTTCATCATCTTCCAGCCCGGCACCCTGCAGGATCTGCCCACCACCTACATGACCAGCTTCTATCTGCCTGCTGGCAACGACAAACAGATCGTCGAACTGTCACGCACCTTCCCGGCTATCAGCATTCTGGGCGTCGAAGCACTGCTGGCGCAGGTGCGCAGCATTCTGGATCAGGTCACGCTGGCAGTGCAGTTCGTTCTACTGTTCGTTCTGGCAGCCGGCATCGCCGTGCTGTTTTCAGGCTTGCAGGCGACCCTTGATGAGCGCATTCGCCAAGGTGCGCTCGTACGGGCTTTGGGTGCGGAACGAGCATTGCTGATCAAGGCACGACGCATCGAGTTCGGCCTCCTCGGCGCAGTCAGTGGTCTGCTGGCTGCATTGGGTTGCGAATTGGTGACGTTCGCGCTGTACCGCTACGCCTTTAACCTGGATTGGGCGCCTCACGCCTGGCTGCTGTTGCTGCCAGTGATTGGCGCGTTGCTGGTCGGTGGTGCAGGTGTATTCGGTACCCGCAGAGCGCTGAATGTCAGCCCGCTGACGGTGTTGCGCGATGGCTGATAGACTGCGCGCCCGTGTTCCATACAACGACAATCCATGAGCCGCTATCGCCCTCCCCGCACCGCTGGCACCTCGCTGATCACTCCCGAGGGTGAAGCGCGGATGCGTGCCGAGCTTCATGAGTTATGGCATGTACGTCGCCCGCAGGTGACTCAGTCGGTCAGCGAGGCTGCGGCCCAAGGCGATCGCTCGGAAAATGCGGAATACACCTACGGAAAAAAAATGCTGCGCGAGATCGACAGTCGCGTGCGCTTCCTTACCAAGCGCCTTGAAAGCCTGAAGGTTGTCGGCGCTCACCCGAGCGACATCAACAAGGTTTACTTCGGCGCCTGGGTGACCATTGAAGATGAGGACGGCAAGGAATCGCGCTACCGAATCGTCGGCCCGGACGAACTGGACCTGAAGCTGAACATGATCAGCATCGACTCGCCATTGGCCCGCGCCCTGATCGGCAAGGCGCTGGACGCTGAAGTGAAAGTTCAGGCACCAACCGGCGAACAGCTTTGCTACATCGTGGCGATTGATTACCTCTGAAAAGCAGCTCAACCACCGCGCTGTACCTCACCCGCCAACCCTGTAGGAGCTGCCGAAGGCTGCGAAGCATTTAACCTGACACGCCGCCATCGCAGCCTTCGGCAGCGCCTACAAGAGCATGCGTTCGGCCCTCAACACCGCGTAATCAAACCCTGCCGGGCAATCCGCGTCAGGTTACGCACCACTTCCTCAACCCGCTCGGCAGACGGCGCCTGAACCACCGCAAGGTCGAACTCGTTGTCTTTGTAGCTGGCCAGAGACTGTAGCGGATCAACGAACTGGATCAGAAATGCATGAGGTCCGCCGTTGCGACGTGGACGGCCGTCCAGGTAGCGCAGCAAGGTGGGCTGGTGTGAGCCGCACAGCAGAATTTTCGGGTTGCGACGGGAGAACTGGGTGGCAATCGGAGAAATGCGAACGACGGGGTGGCTCATGATGTTTTGTCTCAGCCTCAAATGCTCCGCTGGGCAGCGGTGAGAGGCAACACCGAACCAACGCTTTAGCGGTATTTCGAAGCCCCTGAGGACTTCTATAGACAAGCTTCATGCCTGTCTGGCGCCCCGCAAGTAGTTGTTTAAATCGGCGCATGAGCAGCATCCTAGAGAAGCAGCCCGTTGATTGTCAATTGCCACCTGATTAGCTTCTGAATAAAAAAGACCCGCACTGGGCGGGCCTTTCAGGGGTTACATCGATCAGCTGCGCGGATCAGTTGCCGATAGTGCGGTCAATGGACAGCTTGCCTGCCCCTTCGATAAGCACCGCAATCACGCCACCCAGCAGCGCCAGTGCAAACTCGTAACCGTTGTTGGCCATGAACAAACCGTTGCTGATGTGCACCGAGAAGATTGCCACCACCAGCGTAGCGGCCAGCACCAACGCTGCAGGACGTGCCAGCAAGCCCACCACCAGACCCAGACCACCGAAGAACTCCGCGCTACCGGACAACAGCGCCATCAGATAACCCGGCGTCAGACCCAGGCTCGCCATGTATTGACCAGTGCCTTCCAGACCATAACCACCAAAAGCGCCAAACAGTTTCTGGCTGCCATGGGCGACAAAGATGATGCCAACCAGAATCCGTACAACGGTCAGGCCGTAGCCAGCACGAGTGGTGAAAAGCGATTTGATCTGAGTGTTCATGTGATGCGTTCCGTGAATGAAGGTGATGGCGCCATATTAATCGGATCTACAAATGTAACAATCGCAAAAAACTCGCCATCAGCATCTATTTTTTCGATCACTTCCTCACGGTAGCCTTATTGGAAGACGAGCTTTCCAGTGAGTCCCGTTCACGATCAAACGCCAAATAGTACTTGTTGACACTGTTAACGTAGCTCACCACCCCCATACCTGCCTGATCCATGGCAACCCGCTCGGTCTGGAAGAACCATTGATCCGGGTTGAGGCCTCGCCGCTTGGCTTCTTTGCGCATGCCCTGCACACGCTCCGGCCCAAGGTTATAGGCCGCCAAGGTAAACGCCATACGTTCGCGCTCATTGAATCTGGAACTGGCGAAAAACTTGCGCCGAATCAGGGCCAGATACTTCGCCCCGGCCTGCACGTTGCTATCGGTGGACTGGATGTTGCCCACGCCAACCCGCTTGGCAGCGGACGGCGTGATCTGCAGCAAACCGGTTGCCCCGCCGCTGCCCTGCGCTTGCGGCTCAAGCCCTGATTCCTTGAAGGCCAGCGCGGCCAGATTCAACCAGTCCATGCCCTGCGCGTCAGCATGACGCTGCAAGGTCGGGCGCAACGCCTCAAGACGCTGACGATCCGCACGGGCCAGCGGGTTGTGCACTTTGTAGAGGTTTTTGTAGGCCTTCTGGAAAGCCAGATCCTGATTCGCAGGCGGCTTGTAGCCTTTCAGGAAACCATTGATGGTTGCGCGCAGCATCGTAGCGTCCTGACGCACAAACCAGTTCATGTCGCTGTTGGTGCTCAACGTCAGCGAACGGTCCACTCGCAGTTTGGGCATCACCCTGGCCCAACGCTCGGCGATGGGCTGCTCGACAACCGTAAGATGGAAGATGCCCGCCTGAACCATCTCCAGCACGTCCTCTACAGCAAGACTGGGATCGACCCACTCGATTTTCACCGGCGCCAGTTTGCGCAAGGCCAGTCGCTGATTCAGAAGATGCACCGCCTCATCGGCCGCGCTGCCCGCGGACAGGCTCAAGGTTCTCCCGGAAAGTTGCTCGATATGCTTGAAGCTGCGCGCGCCCCTGACGCCGACTAAAACCAACGGCACATGACTGATGATCGGCTCGCTGGCTTCGATGCCTTTGGCTTCACGGGTATCAAGCAGTTCGCCTGGAGCAACCAGATCGCCTTCGCCCCGCTGTAAAGCGGTGAGCAACTGGTTCTTGGCTCTGGGGATGACTTTGAAAATGACTTGCTGACCATTCCGGGGATGGCCGTTGAGGTATTTTTCGAAAGCTTGCAGTCGATGGTATTCGACGCCAATTTCCTCTCCCTTCGCATCGCCCGAGCTGTTACGACTCTGATTAACGAGCACACGCAATACTTTGCTGCTGCGAATAGTCGGCAGATCGCGCACAGCCGTTTTGTGCTCGGCAACTTGTGGCCCTGCCTGACGGGCGCTGACCGAAAACGGTAATAGCACCAGCGCGAAAACAATGAGGTAACGGGAGGCTCGGATCATTCACTCTCCAGGGAAATGCCGGTCGAAAATATATAAAAAGAGATTTGTGGATCTGGACAGATGAAATTCACTTCATCTATTTCTTGCGAAAACCTGTCAGAAAAACAGCTCAAGAGGCTGATTGTATTACCTTTTATTATTAGAACCGAAGCTCTGATATCCTCAGCGGTCTTCGGCCTGAGGTAGCACCATGCAACTCATCGACATCGGCGTCAATCTGACAAATGCCAGCTTCGACTCGCAACGACAGGCGGTGCTCGATCGCGCCTATGCCGCGGGCGTCTGCCAGTTGCTGCTGACCGGCACCAGTGTCGAGGGCAGCGAGCAGGCTTTGAGGCTCTGTCATGAGCTGGATGAAAGCGCTCTGCGCCTGTTCAGTACCGCAGGGATTCACCCCCATTCGGCGGTTGACTGGAACAGCGACAGCGAGCGCCAACTGCGAGCCCTGCTGCGGGAAGATCGTGTGCGCGCCGTGGGCGAATGCGGGCTGGATTTCAATCGCGATTTTTCGCCTCGCATTCAGCAGGAAAAGGTTCTTGAGGCTCATCTGGCACTGGCCGTGGAACTGCAAATGCCGGTGTTCCTCCACGAGCGTGATGCGAATCAACGCTTACTCGAAATCCTCCGCGATTATCGTGATCGTCTGCCTGCGGCCGTGGTGCATTGTTTCACTGGGGAACAGCGCGCACTGTACAGCTATCTGGATCTGGACTTGCACATCGGTATTACCGGCTGGATTTGCGACGAGCGTCGTGGCACTCACTTGCACCCGCTGGTTCGCGACATTCCCCGCGGCCGGTTGATGCTGGAAAGCGATGCGCCCTACCTGCTGCCACGCACCCTGCGCCCCAAACCCAAAAACGGTCGCAATGAACCCGGCTTTCTTCCGGAAGTCCTTCGTGAAGTCGCGCTGCATCGCGGCGAAACGCTTGAGGATCTTGCCAGCCACAGCAGCGCTGCCGCACGCGAGTTTTTCTCATTACCCCAAATACCTGCCGGCGCTCAAGAATAGGTTGATCCACGTCAAGGAACGCTTTGTTCAGTGGGAGATGATGATGGCACCTTGCTGCATTTCTCCTGCTGACTCACCAAAGAAGACCTTCATATGGGCACCTGGCTTAGCAATCTTTCTCTGAAGTACAAATTCTGGGCCGTCAACGCGGTGGCGTTTTTTACCACCTTGATGCTGGTCATCTACGCCTTGCAACTGGAGCAACAGGCCCGGGTCGACAGTGCCCGGCAATCAGCCCAGGCCGAGGCCCGACTGCTCGGCAACTGGCCGGTGTCTCAGCCGCTGCCCACGCATCCGCAGCTGTTGATATTTGGCGCGGGACAAACACCGACATTCAAGGACCAGCCGCTACCCGAGCTCGCGTCCGGCACAGACTGGGTGCCTTTGAACTCACAACCGGTGATGGACCAACAGCCCCTGATTGGCGCTCAGCTCGTGGCTCGACCTGACGGGCAAAAAATCGCCGTGCTGGCTTATGCCCCAAGCCTGATACAAGTACTCGAGGACCGCTTCGCCAACTACGCCATCGCGGTATTCGTATTGATGCTGGCAATGCTCGGTGCCTCGCAGTTGCTGATCCGCTTTCTTCTGAGCCAGCTCAACACCCTCAAGGACGTCATGCTGCACGTGGAAAAAAGTGGTGACCTTTCGGCTCGCGTTCCGTTGACCGGCGAAGATGAAGTGGGCCAGATGGCCAAGGCGTTCAACGCCATGCAGGCAGGTTATCAACGCGTCGTCAGCACCGTATCCCAGACCGCAGCACGTCTTGATCAAGGCGCGGCGCATCTGGCAGCCGGCATGAGCAACGTACGCCATGGCATGCTGGGTCAACAGAGCGAGACTGACCAAGTGGCCACTGCCATCAATGAAATGTCCGCAACGGTTTACCACATCGCCCAACACGCCAGCACCACCCGGGATCAGTCCCGGACGGCTGATACCCTGGCGGGCGACGGCAAAGCGGTTGTTGATCGCGTCCAAACCTCGATTGCCGGCTTGTCCAGCGGCGTACAACAGACCGCAGGCATGATCCAGCGCCTGGCCGAAGACAGCCAGAAGATCAACGGTGTGGTCAGTGTGATCCACAGCATTGCCGAACAAACCAACCTACTGGCATTGAACGCAGCGATCGAAGCAGCACGGGCCGGTGAAATGGGCCGCGGCTTTGCCGTGGTGGCCGACGAAGTACGCAACCTCGCGAAACGCGTGCAGGTCTCCACCGATGAAATCACCACCATGGTGTCGGCGCTGCAATCCGGCACACGGGATGCCGTGGACTTCATGCAGGACAGCTCGTTCAAGGCGGACGAGTGCGTACAGCAGGCACATGAGGCCGGTGAAGCCCTGGCGGCAATTGCCGATGCGGTGGCGCAAATGCGCGAGAGCAATACGCAGATTGCCGTCGCCGCACAACAGCAAAGCCAGGTCGCCGAGGAAATGAACCGTGCGGTGGTCAGCATTCGTGACGTGACCGAACGCACCGTTAACCAGACCGTAGATTCAGCCAGCACCAGCGACGAACTTGCGACCCTGGCGGGCGAGCTGAGCAAAGCGATCGGGCAGTTGAAGCTTTAAAGCCAGCCTGGCTGAGCGTTCATTTGCATCGCCCTCCCGGCTAAAGCCAGTACGCCTCAATGGCGTCGCACCTGTGGAAGCTCGCCCGCGACAAGAACACAGCGGTGTGTCAGGCATGACGTCTCGCGAACAAGTTCGCTCCTACCATGCAACGCGCTGGTCAGACCTATCGCTTCACGGTAGGAGGCGACTTGTTGGCGAAAGGGGCTGGCGCGATGTGTCAGGTCAGACTCTTCACTTCTGTCGCCCCCCTATTACACCGATAGTCAGGCTTGATTCGCCGCCACTGCGAGTCAGGCCTACTCTTCAGGCATTCACACAGTTTTTGTAGAGGAATGCAGTCATGGGCAAGCGCTTACTCAATCTCCAAACGTGGCAATGGCGTGGCTACGCCGACAATCATCGCCAACTGCGCAATCTTTCCCTGTACCTGATTACTGTGCCGTTTTTCATTCTGGCGGTGTTGCTGATTCTCGATGGCGTGTTTTCCCTGAGCCTCTCTTCGCTGGCCATCGGCATGATCGGGCTGATAGCAGCCTTGGGCATTCACTTGAAACCCAATAATCCGAGCCGTTAACGACCCGCTTGTCGGAACGCGCTGATTTTGAGGGTCAACCTGTTACTTATGACAGTTGTCCGATGCAGTGTTTAGGCACAGCATCAATGGCGTTGCACCCCTGAATACAGAGTGGAGGCAGGCCATGGAAAGGTCAGAAGCAAGTAGAAGGTTCAAGAACGTTGCTACAGTTGAACTTGGAATCGATGTCGCTGAACTTCAGGACAACAAGACATTCCGCTCACTGGGCGTAGATTCCCTCAATTTTGTAGACCTGGTATTCAAAGCTGAAGAGGAGTTTGAAATTCAAATATCCGACAAAGACGTCGAGAAGCTGGACACCGTTGGGAAAACGATCGATTACATTCAGCAAAAAGCTACATAATTCAGGCCATCGCGGGCAAGCCATAGATTTCCTGCGCGGCCGCGACCAAGCCACAGTCTTACCCAAACACCGTCACCGTCTGCCGACTGATCGCAATCAGCTCCCCGGTCGGCGACCAGAGCATTGCAGCGGTGTGCCCGTAGCCGTCGCGGGCATGCTCGATCACTGCTTTGTAAGAGCACCAGTCCTGCGTACTCAATGACGGCATTGGTTGAACGAATTCGATGGTCCAGGTCAATGAACTGCCCGGCGCGGGTTTGCTCAAGTGAGGCAACAGCGCCGGTGGCCAGGTGTCGACCAGCGCCAGTACGTGCGCTTCGCTGCAAGGCCCTTCTTCCATGTCGCGAAACCGCACATAACCGCCAATGGCCGGGGATGGCGTGTTGCTGAATGGCATACCGCCCAACGCCCAACGCAGCTCCATGAATCGCAGGTACTCGGGCATCATGCCGCTGATAAAGGGCAGTTGCGGACAGGCTTCCAGCGGTTTGAGCGTTGGCGCAGGATCAGCCTTGACCGAAATCACCGACTCACGGGACGCACCGAAGCTGCCCTGAATCAGCGTCATCACCTGACCATTTTGCGTCGCGCGCCCCAGCACCTGGCTGACGGCTTTGCCTTCACGCAAGACTTCAACTTCAAACGCTATGGGAACGCCTGGCTCAGCAGGCCCCACAAAGGTGATGGCCAGCGAACGCACGGGTCGTCCCTCAGGCACTTTGGCGCGCATCGCCTCGTATTGCAGCGCCGCCATCAAACCACCAAAGCTGGCGCGGCCTTGCGCCCATTCAGCCGGGATTTTCACGGCCAGCGGATTGCTGCGCACCGCGTCGATCAGCTCGGAAAACTTCATGTAGACCCCGTAGTACCGGTAATAAAAGACCCGCACAGTGGCGAGTCAGCAGACAGGGATTGATATTAACCAGCCACCCTACGCTGCACATACGTCATATCGGCCATAGTTGCGGCCTGATTCTAGCTGCGCTGTTCCCAGCGAACAAAGGACCTGTAGGAGATTCTATGTTTGCTTGCAATCTCGTAGGACCGGCTTTAGCCGGGAGAGCGGTATTTCTGACGAGGAATATGTAGTGAACTTCCCGACGCCCTCCCGGCTAAAGCGGAGCGCCGCCCGGCCGGTCCTACGGAATAGCGCGGTCTATGTGGGAGCGAGCTTGCTCGCGATTCCGCTCCTTGGCCGACGCATTTGTCGGCTGAACTGACGCAATCGCGAGCAAGCTCGCCCCTACAGTAAAAGCATTCCAAATCAGATAGTTATTCGTTGTTCGACAGAAACCATCACCCTCAAGCGACTCAGCCAAAACAGGTCTTGCTCAAACGCTGCAGCGCAACGTCAGCCTTCTTCTCGGCCCGCACAATACCGGTTTGCCAGCCCGCGATGCACGGTGCCAGATCACGTTCCTGCCCGGCTTGAGCCAGCCATTGCAGATGATCGTGCCAGTCACCCAATGCGCCTTGAGCGGCTTTCAATCGCGACTGCATTTTCTTGGGTTGGTGGCTCAACTCGGGATATGCATCTGCGGCATAGCGCACGCGCTTGATCAACAGCCGCAAGCGATGCCGATCATGAGCCGGGTCGGCGATGGCTTCGCGGAGTTTCTTCCACTGTTTGTCCATGCCTTTCTCAATCGTCTTGCGCAAACCACGCAGCAACCGCTGGCGCTGCTGCGCTCGCAAGAAACCAGGGAACTGGTCTAGCGTGCCGAACAAGCGATTCAGCTCGGCAGCGGTCGCCACCTGCCCATAGGATTTGTTGACCTTATTGATACGCACGCTCGCTGCATCCGTCAGGCCCTGATCGGCCAGGTGCGCGGCAAGCACCTCCATATCACGCAGCGGCGTCGTCAGCTCCCCTACTGCTTTAGCCGCAGCCTCCAGCTGTTCGACACCGGCGATGCCGCGCAACGGGCGCAGCAGGCTGCGCAAACGACGCACCGTAGTGCGCAGGTCATGCAAGGCTTCCGGGTCAGTAGAGGCAGCAAGACGCGCCTGACAGGCCAGCAGTTTTATCTGCAAGCCCAGGAGTTGAGCAACCAGATGGTCAACCATCGATGACATGAACTAATCCTTCTCGTTAACCGTGGGTTCTTTAGCCGCCGACATACGCCAGGGCAGACGGCGCCGCAGGTACTTCAAACGCCGCCGCAATTCGCCCGGTGAGGAATTGCTACCCGCATAACGTTGCGCCTGGAACTCCTCGGCAAACGCACCGATAGCGGCGGCATGCACAGGCAACGACAGCGCCGCACGTCGCGAGAACTCTTCAGCGCCCTCGCCAGGCAAACGCCGTAAACCGTGGCGGGCCAGCAGTCTTTCGAACGCGCTGAACAGGCGAAGTTGCGAATCACTTTCCCGCTGCCAGGGCTTGAACACCCACAAGGCAAACAGCCCCAGAATCAGTCCCAGCCCACCAATGAAGGCCGGCGTTTCCAGCCCCGAGAACCAGCGATTGAGCACCCGCAACTGCTCCTGCCCCTGATAGCCGAGGACCCAGCGCTGCCAGCCATAGTTGAGATTGTCCCAGCTCAGGCGCAGCGAATTGAGCCATGCGACATTGCGATAGCGCAGGGCCGACATGGGTGAGTCTTCGAGAAATGCTTCATCTGCAGCAAGTGCCTGTTCAAGGCCTTGCTCGATGCGTTGCGGCGCGACGGCAGCAGTAGGGTCAACGCTGCGCCAGCCTACACCCGGCTGCCAATACTCGACCCAGGCGTGCGCATCGAACTGGCGCACGGTCAGGTATTGCCCGTCCGGGTTCAATTCGCCGCCCTGATAACCGGCCACCACCCGTGCTGGAATCCCCGCAGCGCGCAGCACAAAGGTCATGGCCCCGGCGTAGTGCGCACAAAAACCACGGCGGCTGTCGAACAGGAAATCATCGATGCTGTCAGGCCCCAGCGTCGGCGGCTTGAGGGTGTAGTGATAAGGCTCGCGGGCGAAGTAATCGAGCATCGCCTGCACCAGTGCATCGGGTTTGGGGTAGCGCCGCACCAGATCACTGGCCCACTGACGCGCCTGCGGATTGCCTTTGCCGGGCAACTGTAAGTCCTGGCGTTGAATGTTCTCGTTGAGCTGAGCCTCACGGGTCGCGTCCGGCCAGGAGGTGACGTTGTAAAGCAACGACTGCTCGACCGGTCGACGCCGCTGCAGACGGAAATCATTCATCTGGCGCACGTCTGCCAGATCGCTTTCGCCGATATCAAGGCTCGACAACCAAGGGCGACCACTCGGCTCCATCACGATGCTGTAACTCAGCGGATCACCGCTTTTCTGCCACTGCGGCATTTGCACGGTTTGCGCTCGCAACGACTGTGACCAGCGTCGACCGTCGAACTGTTCAAGCGTCAGCGATCGCCAATACAGCTGGTTACGCGCCGGGATTGGCCCTTCAAAGCTGGCACGAAACACCAGTGCAGCGGACTTGCTCAGCTCGGCCATATCGCCTGGCGCCATGCTGTCGGAAAGTCCCGTCAGGCCTTTGTTACTCGGCTGCGGCAGTGACCAAAGCGGCTCAAGACGCGGAAAAAACAGGAACAACAGAAGCATCAGCGGCACGGCCTGAAGCAGCAACTTGAACGCCAGCTTGAAGCTATTGACCTGACCGCTCGCCTGACTGGATGACTGCAAGCCGATCAATGCCGCCAACAATGTGCTGACCGGCAACAAGGTAAACACCGCCCACAGCAGGTTGTCCTCAAACAGATAGCCGACCGCGACGCAGAAAAAACCAAGAAAAATCAGCACCAGCGCATCACGTCGATTCTGCATTTCGAGCATTTTCAAGACAAATGCCGCCACCAACAGAGCAGCCCCCGCCTCCAGCCCCACCAGACTGCCGCGCGCAAGATACACACCGCCCGCCGTGCCGACCAGGAGCCCGCCTTTCACCCAGGAACCGGGATGACGGGCACGCATGCGGAATATCTGCACCCGCCACAACGTACAGGCCAGCCAAAGCCCGGTGATCATTGTTGGAATGTGCTGAATGAACGGCACGACAACCAGCGCCTGTGCCAGCAGCAGCCAGGTCAGGCTGGTGCGGGGGATCGGCAGGCTCAGCCCGGAGGCGGCGTTACTCATTGCCGCACGCCATACAGCGCCAGCGCGCGCAGACAGGTTTCGCGATGCTGATTGCCGTTGTCGACTGTGGACAGGAATCCCGGCAGACGCAAGGCAAAAGGTTGCTGACGCTGTGACAGAATCACCACCCAATAGCACAGGCGCGACAGCCTCTCCTCGATATCGCCGCCCAACGCCATGAAATCCAGGCACAGGTCATGACCGCTCAGGTCGGTGAAGTCCTTGAGCAGTAAGCCCTGGCCCCGGGAATAAGCTTTCCAGTGCAGACGCCGCCGATTGTCACCAGGCTGATAAACACGCAACCCCTGATAATCGTCCACGCCGGGCCCTTGAGTCGCCAGGCCCTGATCCTCTGCATGAGGCTGTACGCCCTTGAGCAGCGGCATGGCGCCTGCGACCGGTCGAGGATAAATCAGCGCAGTCTGCTCAAGATCCAGCCAGCTCCAGGTGCGCAGAATGCTCAAGGGAAAAACGCTTTCAATCCGCAGCCTTGGGGCACGCAGCCAGCCTCGACTCTGCGCAAGCAAGGTCAATTCCACTTCAACTCGCTCCTCGGCAGACACATCGACCTGCTGCACCGACGCGGCGTCCCATCCCAACGATATCGCCTGATGAGCGCGGCCATCGGCCTCAAGGCGCAGACTCAACTGCACGGTCTCGCCCACAAATACCGGACGTGACACCCCTGCGCTGATCACCAGACCGCTGAGGTTACGGTACGTGTGCAAAATCCCCAGAATGGCCATCGACAACAGCAGAAAGGTCAGTCCGTAGGCCAGACTGTTCTGATAATTAATGGCCACCAACAACATCAAAAACAGCACCAGCGCGAAACTGCCACCGGTACGGGTGGGCATTATGAAGATGCGCCGATGGTCAAGTCGGACCCTTGAAGCCGGTGGTATACGGCGCGCCAGCCAGCGCTGCCAGAACGGTCTGAACTGTTCGATCAAAGGGCTGGCACCTCTCGCAGCAACCATTGCACCAGCGCTCCGCCGCCATTCCCGGTTGGGTCGGTACGCTCCCGCAAACGGTGACCGACCACAGAGGGCAAAATCGCCTGCACGTCCTCGGGTATCACATACTCGCGCCCGGCCAGCAGCGCCCAGGCCCGCGCGGCGCTCAGGATTGCCAGGCTTGCGCGGGGTGAGAGTCCGTAAGCGAATTGCGGCTGTGCACGGGTCGCATCTACCAGCCGCAACACGTAGTCCACCAAAGCGTCGCTGACTCGTACCTGCCGGGCCATCGCCTGCAACGCCCTCAATTCGGCATGATTCAACAAGGGTTGTAACCGGGGTAACAGCTCCCGACGCGACTCGCCCAGCAGCAACGCCTTCTCCGCTGCACGGGCCGGGTACCCCAGGGAAAGGCGCATCAGGAAGCGGTCCAGTTGCGATTCGGGCAACGCAAAAGTGCCCCCCTGGCTAAAGGGATTCTGGGTGGCGATGACAAAAAACGGATCAGGCAGCAAACGCGTTGCGCCTTCAATGGTGACCTGCCCTTCCTCCATCGCCTCCAGCAATGCGCTCTGGCTTTTGGGGGTGGCGCGATTTATCTCGTCGGCCAGCACCAGCTCAGCGAAAATCGGCCCGGGATGAAAAGTGAATTGTCCAGTTTCACGATCGAACACCGAGGTACCGAGGATGTCTCCCGGCAACAGGTCCGAGGTGAATTGAATCCGCTGAAAGCTCAACCCCAAGACTATGGCCAAGGTGTGGCTAAGGGTGGTTTTGCCCATGCCGGGCAAGTCTTCGATCAACAAATGGCCACCGCCGAGCAGGCAGGTCATTGCCAGTCGGACTTGCGGCTCCTTACCCAACACCACCTCATTGACGGCGTTGAGGCACTCATCGAGTTTCCTGCCCATCGAAAACACTCTCCAGGCGACTGCCTATGGCTAAAAACAGGACTGCTGTGCAGTCACAATAAAGATAGCGTAGGTGTTTTCGCTAGGGAGAAGAGGAAATTGGAGTGGCAGAGAGGGGAATATTGCCTTAAACAATTGTGGGCGACGCTTGTGCGCGATAAACGATAACGCGGTATGCCTTCTGGCTGCGTCTCATGTATCGCGGGCAAGCCTCGCTCCCACAGGTTCGTTCGACTTACCTGCCCGCGCGGGATTCACGAATATAGAAGCGGGCTTTTTCAGCTTTCTCGGTGCAGCCTTCAAATGCTTCGAATTGTTGCTGAGTCTTGGCACCGGTCAACAAAGACAAGGCTTTCGAGTAGCTGACAGTACCGGCAAAACCTTCGGCCTTGGCCAGATCAAGTTCCTTCCAGGCCGAATCAAGCTGCGTCCCGCAACTTTCGCGATAACCGGTTTTACCCGCGCAACCAGTGAGAACCAGAGCAAACAAGGGCAGGACAATCCAGGCTTTCATCGGTGTTACCTCAAGAAGAAATATCAATTGTGCAGCTTTGACGGTGACACTGACTGAAAGTGCCATTATCGGGGGCGCAAGCGTAACTGTTTTTTACTGCAATAGAGCCTTCACAGCACGGTAATCAGTTACGAATATGACCCGGTTTGGGCGTATGGTGAATCAATCTGACTCTGGGGGCCTTTTATGAAGAAACGTGTAGCACTGGTGCTGGGTTCTGGAGGCGCTCGGGGTTATGCGCATATCGGCGTCATCGAGGAGTTGGAGCGGCGCGGTTACGACATTGCGTGCATAGCAGGCTGCTCGATGGGCGCGGTGGTGGGCGGGGTTTATGCGGCTGGCAAGCTCAAGCAATACCGGGAATGGATAGAAAGCCTCGACTATCTGGATGTGTTGCGCCTGGTAGACGTCAGTTTCCGTCTGGGCGCGATCCGGGGCGAGAAAGTCTTCGGCCAGATAAGGGAAATCGTCGGAGAGATCAATATCGAAGATTTGCAAATCCCCTATACGGCAGTGGCCACCGACCTGACCCATCAGCAAGAAATCTGGTTTCAGGAAGGCTGCCTGCATCAGGCGATGCGAGCCTCGGCGGCGATTCCCAGCTTGTTTACGCCCGTCATGCAGGGCAATCGCATGCTGGTGGATGGCGGCTTGCTCAATCCCTTGCCCATCGTCCCGGTGGTTTCCAGCCATTGCGATCTGATCGTCGCCGTCAATCTCAACTCGACCACACAAGGGCATTACCAGTTGCCGGTGATTGAACGCCCGCCTGCGGTAAAACGCCGTGTCGACTCGATGATCAGTTCGCTGGGTTCAAGACTGCCGTTTCGCCGCAAGCTGGACGCCGCTGGCAACGAGTTGCACCTGTCGCAGAACACCCCCAAGGCCAGCGCTGCGACGATTGAAAATCCCTGGCTGGAATCCGCCGACCCGCAAGGTCAGCAACCGGCGGCGGCCCCGCAAGGCGAGAGCGCGCCAAGGTCTGCCGCAGGTTCGGTAATCATCGACAACGTCGGCCCGGCTTCGCTGCTGGACCTGATCAACCAGAGCTTTGAGGTGATGCAGACTTCATTGGCGCAATACAAGATCGCCGGGTATCCGCCGGATATCCTGATCAATGTGCCGAAACGCGTGTGTCGGTTCTTCGAGTTTTACAAAGCTCCCGAACTTATCGCCCTGGGTCGGGAGATCGCCAGCGATACGCTGGATCGGTATGAGGCGGAGCATCGAAGCAACGGCTGAAATGCAGATTTTTTGGCCTGGCGCACCGTCAATATTCAAGACCGTCATATTCGTTGGAGCGAGGCTTGCCCGCAATGCAGACGACTCGGTTTGTCAGCTACACCGTGTCATCGTTCATCGCGAGCAAGCTCACTCCTACAGGCGAGTACCTGTATCTGAGCGGCGCCTGGGCCGAACCGCATCCGGACGATAAAGGATAACGCGGTGTGTCTTCCAGCCGTGTCTCATGCATCGCGGGCAAGCCTCGCTCCCACAAGCCCGCATTTCAATCCTGGAAAAGTTCAGCCCATTTCAAGTCAGCTTTCCCGCAGCCTGTATCCCACCCCTGCCTCGGTCACGATAAACCGCGGCGCGGCTGGATCGTCCGCCAGTTTCTGGCGTAAATGACCGACCACAATGCGCAAATAGTGACTGTCTTCGGTATGGGTCGGGCCCCAGATATCCTTGAGCAACTGCTGCTGCGTGATCACCCGGCCAGGATGCCGCGCCAGTTGCGCAAGCACTGCATACTCTTTGCGAGTCAGGGCCACCTCAACGCCATCGAGCAATACCCGGCGATACGCCAGATCCACCGTCAGAGGACCAAACAGTAGAGCCGCACCCTGCTGCTCGCCCATCGGAGCCTGACGCAACAACGCTCGAATCCGGGCCAGGAACTCCTGAATACCAAACGGCTTGGTCACATAATCGTTGGCCCCGCCATCCAGCGCCTCAACCTTCTGGGCTTCGCTGGCGCGAACCGAAAGTACCAGCACCGGCACCGTGGACCACTCGCGAAAATCACGTAGCACCTGCTGACCGTCCATGTCAGGCAAGCCCAGATCGAGCACCAATAAATCAGGTTTACTCAGTGCCGCCTGACTCAGGCCCTCGGCACCGGTCCCGGCTTCCAGCACTTTATAGCCTTGGGACGCGAGGCTGATGCGCAGAAACTTGCGAATCTGCGGTTCGTCGTCGATCACCAGAATGGTCGCGGTCTGACTCATGGATTACCCTGATTCTTTAACGAAAAGCAGGCTCAAGAGAGCAGCTCTGCTTCGCTTTCGCCTTGAGGCTGAGCCTGCAGCGGCAAATATAATGTGATGCACGTGCCATGACCATCAATGCCCTGCCCGACGCTGATCCGCCCGCCGTGCGCACCCACCATGCCCTGACAGATGGCTAAACCCAAACCGGTGCCCTGCCCGCCACGATCGCCCCGGGCAGCGGTGTAGAACATGTCGAAAATCTTTGCCCGCTCCTCTTCCGGAATGCCCGGCCCCTCATCGCTGACCGCAAAGAACAGCTCGCCGTCGATGGCCCCGGCTTCCAGCTCCAGGCGCCCGTTGGCAGGTGAAAAACGCGCAGCGTTCTCCAGCACATTGACCAACGCCTGCTCGATTAACGCCGCATGCACATACAGCAGCGGCAACTCGGCAGGCAACAAAGTCGTCACTTGCAGTGGGGCCATTACCGCACGCAGCCGGTTCAGCGCGCTGCCGACGATATCACCCGGCGAAACCCAGTCCCGGGCCAGCTTCAACGCGCCGTGTCCGAGACGGGTCATGTCGAGCAGGTTCTGGATGTAGCGGTCCAGACGCTCGGCTTCGTCGCGGGTGCCTTCAAGCAGTTCCCGACGATCTTCCAGAGGGATGGCTTCGCCCAGCGCCAACAGGCTGTCGATACTGCCGCGCATGGCCGTCAGCGGGGTGCGCAGATCATGGGACACCGATGCCAGCAACGCACTGCGTAGCTGCTCGGTTTCGCCGTGCAAACGCGCCGCTTCCAGATCATCTGCCAATTGCGCCCGAGCCAGGGCCTGAGCCAGCGGCTGGGTCAGCGCGATCAATAGCCGACGCCGCTGCGCGCTGAAATCCTGGCCAGCATGGGCACTGACACCCAGCAACGCCAATGGCCCGTCCTCGCCTGACAAGGGGTACCACCACCAGCGACTGGACGGCAGCGTGCCGGTGCCGTGCCCAGCCGGCTGATCATGTTGCCAGGCCCAGTCAGCCGCCGCGCGCTCAGGCTCGGAGAGCTGAGCGATACCACTTTGCACTTTCCAGCCATTTGCGCCGTCACGGTCAAGCAGGCAAATGTCCAGCTCCTGCCAGCCGCTCAGGTGCTGCCCGGCAGCACTTATCACGGCCTGACGATCGGTCGCTGCAGTCAACTTGCGCGACAGGTCGAGCAACTCGCTGGTTTCTTCCTGTGTTTCGCGCAGCGCCTGCATTTGTCGACGTTGGCGAGCCGCGAGATTACCGGTCAAAGCCGACATCAACAGGAAAAACAACAAGGTCAGCACGTCTTCTTCGCGCTGGATGCTCAGGGAAAAGCTCGGTGTTATGAACAAAAAGTCATAGGCCAGAAACGACAGGATCGAACACGCCAGCGCGGGTCCCGTACTGGTCCGTACCGCCACCAGCAGCACCGCTGCCAGAAACACCAGCGAGATGTTCGGCAAGTCCAGCACGCTGGACACGGCCCAGGCCAGAGCACTGGCCAACAGCGTGGCCACGACCGCGAGTAAATAGTCCTGCCAGCGTGCAGGACGCGAAGAGCGCACACGAGGCTGATCCGGCAAAGGCTCACTGTCCAGCACACTGATTTCCAGCCCGTGGGCTTCACGAAGCAAACGTTCAGCCACCCCGCCACCGAACCAGCGACGGCGCAGTCTTGGCTGCGACTGGCCGACCAGGACCACACTGGCTCGCCGTTCACCCGCATGCTGGATCAAGGTTCTCGCCACTTCCCCGGCACGCAACAGCACCACTTCACCGCCCAGCCGCTCGGCCAGTTGCTGAGCACTCTGCAGACGAGCACGATTTTGCTCATCGAACGGCCGACCGTTGTCCACATGCACCAGGCTCCACGGCAGATGCCGCCGCTGAGCGACACGGCTGGCGTGGCGCACCAGACGATCGGCGTGAGCATCGCCATCGACGGCGACCAACAGACGGCCACGAACAGCCGGTGCAGCCTGCCCTAACTGTCGATAGCCCTGAGCCAGGTCGTCATCGACTTGAGCCGCAGCCGTCTGCATCGCCAGCTCACGCAAGGCGGTCAGGTTGGTCTGGGTGAAAAACGCGTCGATGGCCGCACGCGCCTGCTCCGGCACGTACACCTTGCCGTCGCGTAAACGCTCCAGCAGCTCTCGGGGTGGCAGGTCGATCAGCACCAGTTCGTAGGCTTCCTGCAACACCCAGTCCGGCAAGGTTTCCCGGACCTGCACGCCGGTAATACCCCGCACCTGATCGTTGAGGCTTTCCAGATGCTGAACGTTGACCGTGGTGTAGACGTCGATACCGGCAGCCAGCAACTCCTGAATATCCTGCCAGCGTTTTGCATGACGACTGCCGGGGGCGTTGCTGTGGGCCAGTTCGTCTACCAGCACCAGTTTCGGCTTGAGCCTGAGCAGCCCGTCGAGGTCCATTTCTTCCAGGGTCACGCCGCGATACTCCGAGCGAACCAAGGGCTGCTGCGGTAAACCGCCCAGCAGCGCTTCAGTCTCGGCCCGGCCATGGGTTTCGACGACGCCAGCGATCAGCGCCACACCCTGGCGCAACTGAGTGTGAGCGGCCTGCAACATGGCGTAGGTCTTGCCCACCCCCGGCGCAGCACCGAGAAACACTTTGAGCCGACCGCGCCCGTCTCCGGGCATTTCGGCTAGTAACGCATCGGCACGGCCGGAATCACTCATATTGCTCACTCAAAGCTGTGCTTGTTGTTGCGCAGACGGTAACTCATTCAGGCTGCGATTCAAGTTCAAAACATTAACCACTGGCGGACCGATCAACGGCCGCGAGGTATTGGCCTCGATCAAGCTCTGGACTTTCTCCAGGGGCAGCTTGCGCGCTGCGGCAACCCTTGCAGTCTGGTACGCCACGGCCTCAGGTGAAAGGTGCGGATCAAGACCGCTGCCGGAAGTCGTCAGCAGCGCCAGCGGCACCGGACCCTGACCTGGCACGACTTCTTTCGCGGCATCTTCAGTGATCCGCGTAGCGAGTGCCGGATTGCTCGGGGAAAGGTTGCTGGCACCACTGGCAACCGTGGCAAAAGCGCCTGCAGAAGGCCGCGAGTGAAACCACTCGTCTCCAGCGAAGGACTGCGCGATCAACTGCGAGCCGCGAACCTTGCCGTCGGCATCGTGGATCAAACTGCCGTTGGCCTGATCAGGGAAAGCGACCTGAGCAACGCCGGTGACGGCCAACGGGTAAGCGACGCCGGTGATGAGGGTCATCAAGACCAGAAGGCTCAGGGCGGGACGGATGATGGTGGACATGGTGAGAATCCTCATAAATCGAATTTGAAATGCAACCTCTTGTGGGAGCAGAGCTTGCTCGCGATCGGGTTCACAAATAATCGCGGGCAAGCCCAGCTCCCACAGGTCAGTTTTCCTTCAGTTAAACCAACCCCAAGCCAACCAGAATCATGTCAATCAGCTTGATGCCCACAAACGGCACCACTATCCCGCCCAATCCGTAGATCAACAGGTTGCGCCGTAACAGTTGCGCCGCGCTGGCGGCCTGCACGCGTACACCGCGCAAGGCCAGCGGGATCAGCACCACGATGATCAAAGCGTTGAACACGATGGCCGAAAGAATCGCGCTCTGTGGGCTGGCCAGTTGCATGATGTTCAGCACAGCCAGTTGCGGATAAATCGCCGCGAACAGCGCAGGCAGGATCGCGAAGTATTTGGCGATGTCGTTGGCAATCGAAAAGGTGGTCAGCGCGCCACGCGTCACCAGCAATTCCTTGCCGATCTGCACCACGTCCAGCAGCTTGGTCGGGTCGCTGTCGAGATCGACCATGTTGGCCGCTTCCCGCGCGGCTTGCGTACCGTCATTCATTGCCATGCCGACGTCAGCCTGAGCCAGCGCCGGGGCGTCGTTGGCACCGTCACCACACATCGCTACCAAACGACCGTCGTTCTGTTCGGCTCGAATACGCTCCAGCTTTTTCTCTGGCGTGGCTTCGGCCAACACATCATCAACCCCGGCCTCAGCGGCAATCGCCGCAGCGGTCAGCGGGTTGTCACCGGTCACCATCACGGTACGAATGCCTAGCTTACGCAGTTCGGCAAAGCGTTCGCGAATGCCAGGCTTGACCACGTCCTTGAGGTGAATCGCGCCGATCAACTTCTTGTCGATACAGACCAGCAGCGGCGTGCCACCGGTTTTGGCAATGCCGTCAATTTCCCGGGCCAGTGATGCGGGCAAGTCACTGCGTTGCATGTCGACAAAAGCCAGCAGCGAATCCACTGCGCCTTTGCGATACACACGGTTCTGATAGTCCACGCCAGACAACCGGGTTTCAGCACTGAATGGCACGCCCGTTACGTCAGCAGGTTTTGGCTCAACCATCGGGTGTAGGTTGCGCAGGTACTCGACGATGGATTTACCTTCCGCCGTATCGTCAGCCAGCGAGGCCAGTAGCGCGGCCTCGCTGAGTTCTTTCGGGGTAACACCCGGCGCTGCATAGAGTGCACTGCAACGACGGTTGCCGAAGGTGATGGTGCCGGTCTTGTCCAACAGCAGCACGTGTACGTCACCTGCTGCTTCCACGGCACGCCCGGACTTGGCGATTACGTTGAGGCGCACCAGACGGTCCATCCCGGCAATACCGATGGCCGACAGCAAGCCGCCAATAGTCGTCGGAATCAGCGTGACCAGCAGCGCCACCAGGAACACCAGCGGCAAACTGCCGCCCGCAAAATGCGCGAAGGGTTGCAGGGTCACGACCACCAACAGGAAGATCAGCGTCAGGCCGATCAGGAGGATATCCAGCGCCACCTCGTTGGGGGTTTTCTGCCGTTTGGCACCCTCCACCAGCGCGATCATCCGGTCCAGCGTGGACTCGCCGGGGTTGCTGCTGATGCGTACCAGTAACCAGTCTGAAACCAGCCGGGTATTGCCGGTCACTGCCGAGCGATCACCACCGGACTCGCGAATGACCGGCGCGGACTCACCGGTAATCGCCGCTTCGTTGACCGCAGCGATACCTTCAATGACTTCGCCGTCGCCGGGGATCATTTCCCCGGCTTCGACGCGCACCACATCGCCTTTGCGCAGCAGGCTCGCGTTAACCACGCTGAAGCCTCCCGACTCATCACGACGGCGCGCCTTCAAGCCTTCGCTGCCCGCCTTGAGACTGTCGGCCCGAGCCTTGCCGCGACCTTCCGCCAAGGCCTCGGCGAAGTTGGCGAACAGCACGGTGAACCACAGCCACAACGCAATCTGCACCGCTACGCCCGTGGAGACGGCCGGGTCGGGAATCAGGCACAACACGGTGGTGAGGATCGCAGTCAGCTCCACCACCAGCATGACCGGTGAGCGTGCCAACTGACGGGGATCGAGTTTGACAAACGCCTGGATCAGCGCCGGACGCCACAGCGCTGCGAAACCGGTTTTCACCGCCTCAGCCACAGGTTGCGCTTGCGCGGGTTTTGGTTCGGGCGATGCAGGTTTGGCAATGTGCATATTCATGGTCGGCTCCTCAGAAACCCAGACTCAAATGTTCGGCAATCGGCCCTAGAGCCAGGGTCGGCAGGAACGTCAGGCCGCCGACAATCAGGATCGTCATGGTCAACAAGGTGACAAACAGCGGGCCATGGGTCGGGAAACTGTTCAGGCCCAGCGGCGCACTCTTCTTCATCGCCAGGCTGCCAGCCAGTGCCAGTACCGGCAGGATGTAGCCGAAGCGGCCGATGAACATCGCCAGACTGAGCATCAGGTTATGGAACACGGTGTTGGCGCTGAAACCGCCGAACGCCGAGCCGTTGTTGGCGGTGGCCGAGGTATAGGCGTAGAGCAACTGACTGAAACCGTGCGGGCCAGGGTTGCTCACCGAGGCCATCGGCCCCGGCAGACTCGCGGCGATGGCACCGAGTACGAGCACACCAACGGGCATTACCAGCAAGGTCGCAACCAGCAGCTTGACCTCGTTGGCTTGCAGTTTTTTGCCCAGATATTCCGGCGTACGACCGATCATCAAGCCTGCAAGAAACACCGCGATCAGTACATTGAGCAGCATGCCGTTAAGGCCCACGCCCACGCCGCCGAAAATCACTTCGCCGACCATCATGTTGGCCAGTGCGACCATGCTGCTCAGCGGGTTCAGGCTGTCATGCATGCCATTCACCGAGCCGTTGGACGCCGCCGTGGTTGCCGTGGCCCACAACACCGTGCCGGTGGTCCCGAAACGGCTTTCCTTGCCTTCCAGCGGCGCCGTCTGTTCCACGTTGGCAATATTCAGCGCGGGATTGGGCTGGTACTCGGCCCACATCGACACCGCACCGCCAATCATCAGCAACACCAGCATGCAGGCCATGATCGCCCGGCTCTGGCGCATGTCCTTGACGTAGTGGCCGAAGGTAAATACCAGCGCCGCCGGAATCAGCAGGATCGAAGCCAACTGAAACAGGTTGCTCCATGCGGTCGGATTCTCGAACGGGTGCGCCGAATTGACGCCGAAGAAGCCACCACCGTTGGTACCCAATTGTTTGATCGCAATCTGGCTGGCAGCCGGGCCCAAGGGCAGGCTTTGATCAGCGCCTTGCAGGGTCATTGCGTCAATATAGTGAGCGAAGTTTTGCGGTACGCCCTGCCAGACCAGCAGTAACGCCAACACGACGCATAATGGCAACAAGCCGTAGAGCGTAACGCGGGTCATGTCGGTCCAGAAGTTGCCGAGGTTCTGCGTCGAACGACGGCTGATCCCCCGGCAGAACGCCAACAGCACGGCCACACCGGTGGCGGCGCTGACGAAGTTCTGCACGGTCAGGCCTGCCATCTGGCTCAGGTAGCTGAGCGATGCTTCACCGCTGTAGGCTTGCCAGTTGGTATTGGTGACAAAACTCATCGCGGTGTTGAACGCGAGTGACCACTCCATGCCCGGCAATTGCTGTGGGTTCAAGGGCAGAGCGCCCTGCCCCAGCAACATGGCGAACAGCAGCAAAAAACCGACGAGGTTAAAAGCCAGCAAAGCCCAGAGGTAAGCCTTCCAGTTCTGCTCGACAGTGGGGTCAACGCCCGACAGGCGATAGCAGATGTTTTCAACCGGTCGCAGAACCGGCGTCAGCCAGGTGCGTTCGCCTTCCACCACTCGGTAGTAAAAACGTCCTAACAATGGCGCGGGCAAGAGCACCAATGCCAGGAAAGCCAGAATCAGTAGATAGTCATAACTGTGCATGGCAGCTCGTCTCCTAGTTCCGGCCTGCGCGTAGCAGCGCAACCAGTAGGTAGATGAACAGCCCTGCGGCTAACAACAGTGACACCCCGTCCACAACGCTCATCGAAATACTCCGTCTCTACGGCGATTGCCGCGTGTGGTTAATTGTCGGGATTGAGGGTGTAAAGGAACGAGAGCGAGGGGGTTAGTGCGGCGTAAAGATGGCGTAAAGATCGCGGCGTGCGGCGGTTTGGAACGAATGGCATGCATTGGAATTGGCCATTCATTGGTTTCTGTGTACGCAAAAAAACCTCTACACCCAAAACCTTTGTACCAACCCCGATACACACCAGACACGCCCCCGACATCCCCCCACGCCACCCTTTCGCCGCGCCTCCCGGCGAAGTAGCATGGCGGGTAGCGTTGATCATCAATAGCGGCCAGTGATGGCGGCATCACCAGGCAGCAGTCGCATCATGCAATCAACTCCCGACACCACCGCTGAAACCCCACAGAACAACGACCAGCGCTGGAACACCCGCGCCCTGATCGTCGACGATGACATCCCTATCCGCGAACTGCTCTGCGATTACCTGGCGCGCTTCAATATCCAGTGCCGGGGCGTGACCGACGGCACCGAAATGCGCCAAGCGCTCGAAGAAGAGAACTTCGACGTCATCGTCCTCGACCTGATGCTGCCCGGCGAAGATGGCCTGTCACTGTGCCGCTGGCTGCGCGGGACCTCGGACATCCCGATCCTCATGCTTACAGCACGATGCGAACCCACCGACAGGATCATTGGCCTTGAACTGGGCGCTGACGACTACATGGCCAAGCCCTTCGAGCCCCGGGAGCTCGTGGCGCGCATCCAGACCGTGCTGCGCCGCGTGCGCGATGATCGTAACGATGAGCGTTCCATCGTGCGCTTCGATGCCTGGCGGCTTAATAGTGTGCTGCGCCAGTTGACCGCTGCCGATGGCCTCGTGGTGCCGCTGTCCAATGCTGAATTCCGCTTGTTACGCGTATTCCTCGAACGCCCTCGCCGGGTGCTGAGCCGCGAACAACTGCTTGATGCCGCACGCGGTCGCTCGATTGAAGCGTTTGACCGGAGCATTGACCTACTGGTCTCGCGCTTGCGGCAGAAACTGGGCGACGATCCGAAAAACCCGCAGTTGATCAAAACCGTTCGCGGTGAGGGTTATCTGTTCGATGCAAGGGACATCGGTTGATCCGCTCTGCTGACACACTGTTCGCCCGCCTGTTCGGGGGGGCATTGATCGCTATTCTGCTTGCACATTTGCTGGCGTTCATGTGGTTCAGGTTGTATGGATTCCCGCCACCGCCACCGCCACCCATGCACGAGCAGTCAGGGCAGCAGATGAGCGCGCCTCCCTTCCAAGGCTCGGATGACCGCCCTCCGCCCGATCACAAGCCGCCGTTTTTCCGGGGGCCGGTGGTGCCGCTGATCTTCCAGTTGATCACCCTGGTGATTGCTGCATGGTATGGCGCCAAGGCCTTGAGCAGGCCGATCCAGCGTCTGAGTAACGCTGCCGAAAGGCTCAGCGAAAACCTCGACAGTCCGCCCATGGAAGTCACGGGGCCGAGGGAAGCACGTCAGGCAGCGCAGACATTCAACCTGATGCAGCAACGCATCCGCGAACAGGTGCAGCAGCGCGGGCGCATGTTGGCTGCGGTTTCCCATGACCTGCGCACACCGTTGTCGCGTCTGAAGTTGCGGGTCGAGCAGATCGACGAGCCAAAGCTGCATGGGCAGATGACTCAGGACCTGAACGACATGATTGGCATGCTCGACGCTACCCTGACCTACCTGAATGAGCAGCGCACCAGCGAAATAGTGCAGTTGTTCGACTTGCAGGCGCTGATCGAGTCCCTGGCTGAAAATGCTCAGGACAATGGTGATGACGTTCAATCCACCGGCCAGTGCCTGCCGCTCAAGACGCAACCCATGGCATTGCGCTCGTGCATCAACAACCTGATTGACAATGCCCTGCGTTATGCCGGTCAGGCACGGGTCGAGATTCATGATGAGGCGCAGCAGGTGAGCATCAGGGTCATCGACCACGGCCCGGGAATCCCCGTCGAACATCATGAAACCGTGTTTGAGCCTTTTTTCCGTCTGGAAGGGTCGCGTAATCGCAACTCCGGCGGCGTCGGCATGGGCATGACCATCGCCCGTGATGCAGCCCGGCGCATGGGCGGTGAATTATCACTGGCGCAGACACCCGGTGGTGGCCTGACTGCCCTGGTGATCTTGCCGCGGTTCTGACAGGACCACGTATCTGCACCGATACAAAACCCACATACCCTCGACATCTGCCATCTGGATGCTTGATAAGCCGGTGCACCGTCGCCGGATCAATCAACCTGAGGGAGTCAGCCCGATGATCAGTGGCGTCAATAGTAACAGCTATTCGAGCTACACCAGCTCAAGCGCGAGTACCGCCGCGAGCAAGAAATTCCAGGAGCAATTGCTGGCCAAACTGGACACCGATGGCGACGGCAGTATCAGCAAAGATGAGCTGAGCGCTGCAAACTCATCTTCCGACAGCAAGGACGGCATCACCGTCAGCCTGAGCAAAGCGTTCAGCGACCTGGACGCCAACGACGATGACAGCCTCGACGCCGATGAACTGGCGGCAATCACGGCACCGCCACCACCTCCGGGCGGTCAACCAGCGACCGATGTTGCCGAGGATCTGCTCAGCGCGCTGGACACCGATGGCGACGGCACGATCAACAGTGACGAACTGACCGCAGGCTTGAGCAGCGCGGGCAGCACCGCCGACAGTGCACAGGTGTTTGATGCGCTGGACACCAATGAAGATGGCACTGTCAGCCTCGAAGAACTGACCGCCAGCCTGCAACCACAACAGCCTCCTGCACCGCCGGTGGCAACGCAGGAAACCAGCGATCAGTTGTTCAGCTCACTGGACGCTGATGGCGACGGCAGCATCAGCGCTGACGAATTTACCAGCGCGCTGAGCGCCACCTCAAACGGCAGTACCAGCACCGACACCAAAGCCTCTCAAGCCTTGAGCCGCATGGTTGCCGCGCTGACCGAGCGTTACGACACGAGCGGCAATAAGCCGGTCGGCAAGTATCTCGATACTGCTGCGTGATGCGAGACCTTTGCCTGATAGATCTCTATCAGGCAAAGCACAACACCTGTAGCGCCTCCGTAGTCCAGACGCCACGCTGTCGCGCAGAAACAAGGGGCCTGTAGGAGTGAGCTTGCTCGCGATAGCTGTCGATCTGTTAAGAAGATGTCGTCTGACCTGACGTGATCGCGAGCAAGCTCACTCCTACAAGTCCAATGCTTGCCACACGAAAGCCGCGTTTCAGCAGCATCAAAGCGCATTCCAAATCTGCCTTACTGACGAACTTGTCCTCATCACCACCGGTCTGAGAGGAGCCTGCCTCTCGAGTACCACAAATGTCCGCATTCGACCCTGCAACGGTTATCTGGATCGTCGCCGCCATAGCCATCTGCGGCGTGATTACACGGCCATGGCGAGTGCCGGAATTTGTCTGGGCTCTGGGTGCGGCCGCACTGCTCACGGCGCTGGGATTTATCCCTCTGCACAAGGCGCTTGGCGCGGTGGCGGAAGGTGGTGACGTCTACCTGTTTCTGATCGGCATGATGGTCCTGGCCGAGCTGGCCCGACAACAAGGCCTGTTCGACTGGCTGGCCATGCTGGCTGCCAAACATGCAAAAGGCTCGGGACAACGCCTGTTCGACCTGGTGTTTCTGGTCGGCACACTGGTCACGGTGTTTCTGTCCAACGACGCGACCGCCGTTGTTCTGACCCCCGCCGTATACGCCGCAGCCCGTGCCGCCAAGGCCGAACCGTTGCCTTATCTTTTTATCTGCGCCTTTATCGCCAACGCGGCCAGTTTTGTCTTGCCAATCTCGAACCCTGCAAACCTGGTGATATTCGGCAGCAACATGCCGCCGCTGACCACTTGGCTCTGGCATTTCAGCTTGCCTTCGATTGCCGCCATCGGCCTGACCTATCTGGTGTTACGCCTTGCACAGCGCACTCATCTGCGTAAGCCTCTGGCCACGAACATCACCTTGCAACCGCTGTCCAGCGGTGCACGTCTGACAGCGTTCGGCATAGTGCTGACCGGCATCGTCTTACTGAGCGCATCGGCATTCGGCGTGCAACTTGGGTTGCCCACGTTTTGTGCGGGTGTCGCTACCGCCGCACTGATTCATATCCGCCAGCGGCTCAACCCACTGCCAGTGATCAAGGCGGTCTCCTGGGGAGTGTTGCCGCTGGTGGCAGGTTTGTTCGTGCTGGTAGAGGGGCTGGCACTGACCGGCGTTATCGATCATCTGGCCCATGCGCTGAAATCACTCGCCGACCATTCTGCCACTCAAGCCAGCTGGGTAGCAGGCGTGAGCGTGGCGATCACCAGCAACCTGATCAACAATCTTCCGGCCGGCCTGATCGCCGGGTCAGTCGGCCATATCGCACAGCTGCCGACAGCGACCACCAGTGCATTGGTGATCGGCGTCGATCTTGGCCCCAACCTTTCGATCACCGGCTCGCTGGCAACCTTGCTCTGGTTGATTGCCATCCGTCGCGAAGGCGAAAACGTCACCGCCATGGGCTTTTTACGGCTGGGGATTCTGGTCATGCCACCCGCGCTGCTAGGCGCACTGGCGGCGTTGTCGATGACCACTGGCTGATAAAAAAACGTTTCAGGCGACGGCGCTGGAAGGCTGCAACAGCCGTGCTTCCAGCTGCCGGGCAATACCCTGCAGGTCCATCAGAGTAGCCCGCCAACTGTTTGCGCCACTGCCGATGCTCACCAGCGAGCGAGCCCGGTCATTGACCGACACTACTTTGCCCGCATTGGTCTGCCAACCTTGGGCAAGCATGGTCGGATCGAACTGGTTGAAGGAATCAATGGCTTCAACCTGAGATACTGCAAAACCGAACGTCAACGTGTCCCCTCTGACAACCAGCACCCGCGACAGAGGCGTATGAGGTTGTGGCAACGACTCGATCAAGCTGCTCAGGCATACCAGCGGGAGCTGTTCGCCACGCAGATTGAATTGCCCCAGCAAGTGATTTTCCGGCTGGGCAAGGCCGATCATGTGCGTGGGTATCGAAAGGATTTCCAGTATCTGGCTGAGCGGTGCCACGAACTGGGTCGGCGACTTGAACAACAGACAGGCCTGACGCATGACCGCTTTCGCCTTGCTTGCCCGGCTCTCTGATGACTGCGGCTGGGTCTGGTAAAGCTCGGCGTAGTTCTTGACGCCGGGTCGCTCCAGCAAAGCCTGATGATTGATCAAGACAGCCTGCAATCCTTCAGCGAGGTTCATTACACCCGCCAACAGTTCAGGCTCGCGCAAGCCATAGCCGGGCATGGGCAGCAGGCTTTGCGGGTCTCGCCGCTCAATGGCAACCATTCGATCGTAGCCGAAGCCGCACACCCTGCCGTCTGCCGCCGTCAGCAACAGAAGCTGGCTTTTGGCGTGCGCGTTACTGCCGTCAAAACCCAGCACGTGGGACAGGCTCAAAACCGGAATTTTAGTGTCGCGAATCACCGTCACGCCCAGGCAGTAGCCATTGCCGAAGTCGGTGGGCGCGATCTGTGGCTTGTCCACCAACTCGGTGACCACGCTGGCATCAATACTGAAATGCTGCCCGTCACACTCGAACACCAGATAGTGACGTAACTGACTTTTTGCTTGCAGGGCCTGTTGGCTAACCAGCGCGGCTGCGGTATCTGCCGCGAACAATACGCCTGGCAGGCTGGCGAGAAACGCAAGGTCCAGCATGTAGATCAAGCGACTGTCATCACCGGTCATGATCAACGTGGGTATCAGCCCGCTGCCCTCGCCGCCCGGCCCCAACGTACAGAGTTGAGAGTCGGCAGCCTTGACGATGTCGCACACCGCATCAATGGCAACACCCAACAGGCCGCCGTTGTACTTGAGGATGGCAACCAGCGGGGTTGGCCGTTGCTCCGGCATGTCGTCGCTGAGCAAAGGTCGTAGATCCACCAACGGAACCGGTCTGCCCCGCAAGGTGAAAACCCCGGCCAACACACCGCGTGTGACCGGATGGCGCTGCAGATTGGTCGGCCAGTGAACGGCCTCCATTAACGAGGTAGCTTCGATGCCCAGAAACGCACCGTTTATCTGCACCACGCCGTAGGCGCGCAGCGTGTTCATGCAGGCAGCCCGGAGTTTTTACGGGTGCGGGCACTGACATTCACAGCGCCTTGCTCATTGCCAACCTTGGTCTGGTGCAATTCGAAAATGAGCGTTTCCACCTCGCCTGCCGAATCCATTTGTTTGGCGGTTGCGGCATTGATGCTGTCGATGGCCACGGTGGTCTCGTTGACGCCATTGACGATCTGCTCGAACGCACTGCCGGCACTCAAGGAAATCTCGCTACCGGATTTTATACGGCTGACGGTTTCCAGAATCAGTTTGTTGATTTCCTTGGTGGCCAGCGAGGACTTCTCGGCCAGCTTGCGCACCTCATCAGCCACCACCGAGAAGCCCAGACCATGCTCACCGGCCCGCGCCGCTTCGATGGCTGCGTTGAACGCGAGCATATTGGTCTGGCTGGCGATTTCACTGATGACCTGAATGATGTCCTGAATATCTTCAGCGGACTTGCCAATCATGGCCATGGCTTCTGCGGCCTTGACCAGCGTTTGCGAGCCTTGACTGGCCTGCTCCCGTGTCAGCCTGGCCAGGTCAGTGGCCTGATCGGTGCTCTGCGCCACATAGGAAATGGCGCTCATCA
Organism: Pseudomonas sp. HP_14; assembly: GCF_055283875.1. Lineage (NCBI taxonomy): Bacteria > Pseudomonadati > Pseudomonadota > Gammaproteobacteria > Pseudomonadales > Pseudomonadaceae > Pseudomonas > Pseudomonas sp. HP_14. The sequence continues at coordinate 249,775 of NZ_JBTOQI010000041.1, forward strand.
GGTTTTGTACCGATGCGTCCATGGCCCGGGTCTTGGCCTCGATCGCTTCTTCCAGCTCGACCTGTTGAGTGATGTCAGTGGCGAACTTCACCACTTTATAAGGTTTGCCATCACTGTCGAAAACCGGGTTGTACGTCGCCTGAATCCAGATGTGCTGGCCGAACTTGCTCAAGCGCATGAACCGTCCAGAGAAAAACTGCCCTTGAGACAAGTCATGCCAGAACTCGCGATAGGCGGTGCTGCGCACGTACTCTTCCTCACAGAAAATCCGGTGGTGCTGACCACGAAGCTCTTGCAGGCTGTAACCCAGTGATTTGAGGAAGTTGGCGTTGGCATCAAGAATATTGCCAGCCATATCAAACTCGATTACCGCTTGCGCGCGATCAATCGCATTGACCTTGCCTTGGCGCTCAGCACTGCTTTCTTTGATCTCAGTGACGTCCAGCGCAAACTTGACGACTTTATATGGCTGGCCGTGGGAGTTGAGAATCGGGTTGTAAGTCGCCTGAATCCAGATTTCCTTGCCGTCCTTACGCTTGCGTCGGTATTCATTGGTGTCGTATTCGCCCCGCCCCAGTTTCTCCCACAGCTCGCGATAGCCCATGCTGGAACCAAATTCTTCGGTGCAGAACATGCGGTGCGGCTGGCCGATCACTTCGTCCAGTTCATAGCCGAATACGTTGAGGAAGTTGGTGTTGGCGGACAGTACTTTACCGGTCAGATCAAACTCGATAACGGCTTGAGAGCGCTCGATCGCCGTGACTTTGCCCACAAATTCGGCATTGCGGGTGCGCACGTCAGTGACATCGTTGGCAAACTTCACGACCTTGTACGGGCGGCCATCCGGGTCAAAAATCGGGTTGTAGGTTGCACTGATCCAGACTTCACGCCCGCCCTTGCCCAGCCGCATGTACTCGCCTGAATCGTATTCACCACGCTCAAGCTTGGCCCAGAAAGCCCGATAGGCCGGGCTGTTGAGGTATTGATCATCACAGAACATGCGGTGGTGCTGGCCCAACACCTCATCCAGGCGATAGCCGAGAACATTCAGGAAGTTTTCATTGGCTGCCAGCACTCGACCATTCAGGTCAAACTCGATCACGCCTTGAGAACGCTGAATGGCCTCGACCTTGCCCTCATATTCAGCATTGCGCATACGTTGTTCGGTGATATCCGTGGCGAACTTAACCACTTTGAATGGCTCGCCAGCCTGATTGAGAATCGGGTTATAAGTCGCCTGCAGCCAGATTTCCTTGCCGCCTTTACCTAGCCTTTTGTACTGCCCTTGATCAAACTGCCCGATCGCCAGCTTTCGCCAAAACTCGGCATATTCGGGGCTGGATGCGTATTCCGGCGTGCAGAACATACGATGATGGCGGCCCTGCACTTCTTCGAAGCGATAGCCCACCTTGTCGAGAAAATTGCTGTTGGCCTGCAGTATGTTTCCTTCCAGATCAAACTCGATCATCGCCTGGGAATGATTGATGGCATTCATCAAAGAGTTCAGATCGATGGCAGATTCGACAGATGAGTTTGCAGAAGGAGTGGACATGGGCGGGTCTCGGCAAGGGAGTAATTATCAGGGTTCTTATTGCTGCGTTGTCGGCCCTGACTGAAACTTCCTTAATAAAACACCACAACCATCCGATCAGCGGGTGGCTATGTGCCATTAACGATGGACTGAGCGTAACTTACGTTATTCTGCGGCCCTTGATAATCATTATTTTCAATGGACACGATAATATTTATTGGAACTTTGCTATTGCCGTCAAGGTCAAGCCCGCCGTGACATACAGGCGGCAGTAGCGCCCAATCGTTCTTCCCCCGGATTCAAACTTGGATCCAATAAACCTGATATTAAAATTGCCAATGAGGACAAACGCAATTAACGAACCGTTGCAATGCGCCTACTGAAATGTATAACGGAACGTGTGTTATATCGAAAAAAAAGACCGCTCGACTCATCAGTCAATAAGCGGCCTTTACATTTGCAGTCACACTATTCACTGCGAATTCAATACACTACCTGCGACATGCACCTTGGCGAAGTGAGGCACGGAGCGGTCATCACGCCTTATCGAGCGACTCGACGCCCATTTCATCCCAGACTTCCTCTGCCAGATGAAACGTTGCGTTGGCGGCCGGTATACCGCAATAGATTGCGCTCTGCATCAGCACTTCCTTGATCTCCTCACGGGTCACGCCATTGTGTTTGGCGGCCTTGAGGTGCAGGCGCAGCTCGCCTTCACGGTTCATACCGATCAACATGGCAATGGTCACCAGGCTGCGGGTATGGCGCGGCAGGCCGGGCCGGGTCCAGATATCACCCCAGGCATGGCGGGTGATCATTTCCTGAAACTCTTCGTTGAACGGCGTTAGCTTCTTCAGGCTGTTGTCCACGTGGGCATCGCCCAGGACAGCGCGGCGCACTTGCATACCGGCTTCGTAACGTTGTTTTTCGTCCATTTGAGACTCCGGATTCAGGCTTTCAAAAAGGTGATGACACGCTCGCCGAATGCACTGCCCGCTTCGATACTGGAAAGATGCGCAGCATGGAACTCGGCGTACTCGGCACCCGCAATATGCCCGGTGAGGAAGCGCCCGTCAGTTGGGGTAGTGACAGCGTCCTGAGTGCCACAGACCACCAGCACCGGTAGCGTGATCGCTTTGATCTGATCACGAAAATCTGCGTCGCGTACCGCTGCGCAGTTGGCGGCATAGCCCTGAGGTGAGGTCTGGGCCAGCATGTCCACCACCGGCTCGACCTGCTGCGGCGCGGCCTTGGCAAACTCAGGGGTGAACCAGCGCGCAATTGACGCCTCACGCAAGGCTTGCATCGCGGCTTTGCCATCGCGCAAAACGGTTTCGATACGCGGGTTCCAGACATCGGGATTACCGATTTTCGCGGCGGTGTTGCACACCACCAGCCGTTGCACGCGCTGCGGTGCGTTGATCGCCAGCCACTGGCCAATCAGACCGCCCATGGATAGCCCGCAGAACACCACGTTCGGCAGCTGTAAGGCGTCCAGCAATGCCAATACATCGCGACCACTCTGCTCGATGCTGTAAGGCCCTTCGGTCACCAGCGATTGACCGTGCCCCCGCGTGTCGTAGCGCAACACCTGAAAGTGCTTCGTGAAGGCCGGCATTTGCGAGTCCCACATTTTCAAGTCGGTGCCCAGCGAGTTGGACAACAACAAAACCGGCGCACCTTGCGGGCCATCGAGTTGGTAATGCAGATTGCCGTCGGAGAGTTGGATGAAGGGCATTTTTGGCTCCTGTGGAATGAGGGCGTTGTAGCGAGGCTTGTCCGCGAATGACTCACTGCGGTATTCCAGACATACCGCGTTATCGTTTTTCGCGGGCAAGCCTCGCTCCAACAGGTCGAGTTAAATTTTCGCCAAGACCACCGCCCTCTCCACCCACTGCTGCGCAAGGCCCAGGTAGTTGGCGGGATCAAGCAGATGGTCCAGTTCAGCGGCCGAAAGCTCGGCACTGACCTGTGGATCGGCGCCCAGCACTTCGCGCAGATGCAAACCCTGTTGCACGGCACGACGGCAGCTTTGTTCAATCAGATGATGCGCGGCGTCACGCCCTATGCGCCGGGCGAGCGCGATACTGACCGCTTCAGCCAGCACCAGCCCTTGAGTGGAATCTAGGTTGGTCAACATCTGTGCGGCATCAACCTCCAGCGCTGGAATCACCTGCAAAGCCTGCTGCAACGATCCCGACACCAGGCAGCACAGCTCAGGCAGGGTTTCCCACTCGGCGTGCCACAACCCCAGGCTGCGCTCATGTTCCTGAGGCATGGCGGCGAACATCGTCGCGACCAGCCCAGGCGCACGCACTGAAGCACTGATCATCACGGCCGCGCCCACAGGGTTACGCTTGTGAGGCATGGTGGATGATCCACCCTTGCCTGCTGCTGCAGGTTCAAAGACTTCGCCGACTTCGGTTTGCATCAACAGGCTGATATCGCGGCCGACCTTTCCCAGACTCCCGGCGATCAGGCCCAGCCAACCGGCAAACTCCACCAGCCTGTCGCGCTGTGTGTGCCACGGTTGCTCGGGCAGGCTCAGTTGCAGCTCATGGGCAAGCGCTTCAGCAACAGGCAACGCCTGATCGCCCAACGCCGCAAGGGTTCCGGACGCGCCACCAAACTGCAGGCTCAGCAGCCGCGGTTTCAGTTCCTGCAAACGTTGCCGATGACGCGTGACCGCGCCGAGCCAACCGGAAATTTTCATCCCGAGGGTGACCGGCGTCGCCTGCTGCAACCAGGTACGACCCGCCAGCGGTGTAGCGGCGTAGCGTTGAGCCTGTCCCGCCAGAGCATCCGCCAGCGTCGACAGATCACGTTCCAACAGCACGATGGCGGCGCGCAGTTGCAACACCAGCCCGCTGTCCATGACGTCCTGGCTGGTTGCTCCCATGTGTACATAACGCTCAGCGGTGGGGTTGTGCGCAGCGATCTTCTTGCCCAGCGCCTTGACCAGGGGGATCGCTGAATTGCCGGCATTGCCTATTGCAACCGCCAGTTCAGCAAGGTCGAACAGCTCGGCGCGGCAACTGGCCTGGATATCGTCGACCACTTCTGCGGGGATCAACCCGGTGCTGGCCTCGGCACGGGCCAGCGCTGCTTCAAAATCAAGCATGCCTTGCAGCCGTCCGTGATCAGAGAAGATTTCCCTCATCAGCGGCTGGCTGAAATACGCGTCGAAAAGTTGCTGGCTCGTTGTGTTCAAAAGCGTGCTCCAAAATTCATGTGGCGTCCGAGTGGCTTACCCAGCCCTTGACCAGTACAGCAAGCGCAGCAAGCGCCGCAGGCACCACCAGCGCAGTCAGAACCTGCTCGAAATTCCAGCCCAGCCCCAACAAAGTAGCGCCCGCCCAGGCACCGAGAATTGCGCCGAACCGACCGATGCCCAGCATCCATGAAACGCCGGTGGCACGGCCTTGGGTCGGATAGAAGCGCGCCGCCAGCGAAGGCATGGCCGATTGCGCGCCGTTGATACACATACCGGCCAGCAGCACTAACGTCGCCAGCACGGCGACGTTGCCCAGACTCTGCCCTACCAGCCAGGCAAACACCCCGGCCAGAAAGTACGCACAACCAATCACCTTGTGCGGGTTGTACTTGTCCATGGCCCAACCGACGCCGACTGCACTCAGCACACCACCAAATTGAAACAGAGCCCCGATGAAGGCCGATTGTTCCATGCTCGCGCCACTGTCACGCATCAGCGTCGGCAACCAGCTGGTCAGCAGATAAACGATGACCAGACCCATGAAATAGGTCAGCCACAGCAACAAAGTACCGGCGCTGTAGGCGCCGGAGAAGATGACTTTCAAGACGTTACGGCTGCGCACGGTTTTCTGCTCTGGCACGCTGAAGTCGTTGGCGGCGTTGACTTCCTGACGGGAGATCGGCGCCAGCACCTTGCGAATACGATCGACACCCAGATTGCGCACGACCAGAAACCGCGCCGATTCCGGTAGCCAGATCATCAGCACCACGGTCAGGACCAGCGGCAAAATACCGCCGAGCATCAACAGACTGTGCCAGCCCATGGCCGGAATCAGCTTGGCAGAAACAAAACCACCACAGGCCATGCCGAGGTTGAAGCCACAGAACATGCTGGTCACCAGCAATGATTTGAGGCGCTCCGGGGTGTATTCGGAGAGCAACGTGGTGGCATTGGGCATTGCCGCACCCAGTCCCAGACCGGTCAGCAAACGCAGGATCAGCAGTTGATCGATGTTGCTGCTGTACGCCGACAGCAGGCTGAACAGGCCGAACAAAAAAACCGCCACCACCAGCACGACCTTACGGCCGAAACGATCAGCCAGCGGGCCCGACCCCAACGCACCGAAAACCATGCCGATTAGCGCAGCACTCATGACCGGACCCAGGCTCGCACGGTCGATGCCCCACTCCACGCTCAACGCCGGGGCAATAAAGCCCATGGCCGCAGTGTCGAGGCCATCGAGAAAGACAATCAGGAAACACAAAATGACCACTCGCCACTGATAACGGGACAAGGGTTGAGCATTGATAAAGGCCTGCACATCGAGTGTGCCGGCCTCGGGCACGCGAGCCGAAAGCGTCATGGGGGTTCCTTTTATTGTTGTTTTAATGTCACTTTGGGATGCTTTCCTGTAGGAGTGACCGGGGTGGCGATCCACCTTGCTCGCGATAGCGTCAGGTCAGGCGACAATGCATCGACAGAAGAATCGAATCGCGAGCAAGCTCACTCCTAAAGGTCACTCAAAAATCGAAGAATACCGTTTCGTCTTCACCCTGCACGCGCATGTCAAAACGGTACGCCAGCTTGCCGTCGACCGTGCAGCGTTTGGCGATCAGGGTCTCGCGACGGATCGGCTGTTCGATCAGGTTCAATACCGGGTCCTTGGCATTGGCTTCAGCTTCGTCGTCGAAATACAGACGGGTCTGCAGATGGATATTGATGCCCCGGGCAAACAACGACACGTTGATGTGCGCCGCCATGGGCACGCCCGCCGCGTTATGCACAGTGCCTGGCTTGATGGTGTTCAACAACCATTGGCCATCTTCGCCGGTGGCCGTGCGGCCAAAACCGTTGAATGGCTTTTGCGGGTCATAAATCGGGTCGTACCGCCCCTCGTGGTCAGCTTGCCAGAACTCGATAAAGGCATCGCGAATCAGGTGTCCGTTACCATCGAAAACATTACCCAGCAGCACGATATGTTCACCCGGCGCATTGGGCAGAACCATTTCATGGGTGATTTCCAGGTCTCGGGGCGGATTGCCCGCAGCCTCCAGCGCCAGGCCGATATGCACGTACGGGCCAGCAGTTTGTGAGGGAGTTTCAGGCAGCAATTGAACCGGCATGTCAAAGCTCCTTATTAGCGGTTTTCGAAGTGCGTCGCGCGCTGACCACGCAGGACGATATCAAAGCGATAAGCCAGACAATCCATAGGATTGGCCATGCCCATGTCGAGGCGTGCGATCAGGCTTTGCACCGCGTCCGGGTTGGCAATGGATTTGACGATCGGGCACAGCGGGATCAACGGATCACCTTCGAAATACAGCTGGGTGATCAACCGGGTGGCAATTGACGGGCCGCTGACCGATACATGGATATGTGCCGGACGCCAGTCATTGGGGCCGTTGCGCCACGGATACGGGCCGGGTTTGACGGTGCGGAAACTGTAGTTGCCATCACGATCGGTCAACGCACGGCCTACACCGCCAAAATTCGGATCGATCGGAGCCAGGTAGGCGTCGCGCTTGTGGCGATAACGACCACCTGCGTTGGCCTGCCAGATCTCTACCAGCGTGTGCGGGATCGGCTTGCCGTATTGATCGCGCACCCGCCCGGCAACAATGATGCGTTCGCCAATCGGCAGGCCGCCATTGTTGAAGTTCAGCAACAGGTCGTTGTCGTGCTCGCCGAATTTGAGGTGGGAGAAGTCCGGGCCAGTGGCTTCAGAAACAGACTGCGGAATGCTGACCAGCGCCTGACGCGGGGAGCGCAGGATCGAGGTCTTGTAATCGGGGGTCAGGGCTTTGGGATGCCAGTTTCTGTCACGAATGACAAAGCGGCTGCTGCTCGCATCAGACATGCGGTTCACCTTGGTTCTTATAGTTAGGAATATTGACTGCTGCCCCGCAGTCTCTCCCGACTTAACCAAAACCTGAACTGAATAAATCAAACACATCCATAACCATATGGTTATGGATAATCGGTCTCACCATACGCCTTGCCGACTTCCTGCAAGACAGCAACGCACCATTGCGCCGCTCTGGACAACGGCAATGCCGGGTTGCTGCAAATGCCCACCGAACCACCCGGCTCACGAATGCCCAACTCCAGTTCGCGCAGATCACCGGCTTGCAGATCCTGCTGCACGGCATCAAAGGGCGCGATCCAGATCGCATCGCTGCATTGCACGTAGCGACGGCTCAGGGTCAGCGACAGGGTTTCCAGGCGTTGGCGCGGCGGGCTGATACCGCATTGCACAAACAGGCTGTCGGCGAACTTGCGAATCGTGGTTCCAGCCAGCGGCAACACCATGGGGTAATTTTCCAGGCTTTCACGACGCAACTCGCCTTCCAGCAATGGATGATCGCGGCGCACCACGAGGGTCATGGACTCGCTGTACAGGTGCTCGAAGGTCAGGCCTTGAATCTGCGGGCTATCGGTCATCCGCCCGACCACCAGATCCAGCTCGCCGACCCGCAATTGCGACAGCAGATAGGCGCTGGGACCCGTCATGACACTGACGATCAGTGCCGGGTGGCGCTCGTGAAGACGGCGCACCACTTCCGGCACCAGCAGACTTTCCACCGTCGACAGGACGCCGAGCCGCGCGGTCACCGGTTCATGCTCGCCGGAGCGCAGACTGTTTACCCCTTCGCGCAGCGACTGCACGCTGGGCCCGGCGAAGCGCAGAAATGCTACCCCGGCCTCGGTCAGCGCCGCGCCGCTTTTGCTGCGCTGGAACAGCTGGGTTTCCAGCAGGGTTTCCAGTTCCTTGAGGGTTTTGGACAAGGCTGGCTGGCTGATCGCCAACTGATCCGAAGCCCGCGCCAGACTGCCCTGCCGGGCCACTTCGAGGAAACACACCAGATGACGGAATTTGATTCGGGTATCGATGTTCAATTAGGTGGTCGCCTTACACTTTTACGAATTCGTGATTATTTCTGTAGGAGTGAGCTTGCTCGCGATGGCGTCAGGTCTGGCGATAAGTTCGTCGACCAAGAAGCCGAATCGCGAGCAAGCTCACTCCTACAGGTCCTACATTTGCCCCGAGACACTGCAGGGCCATGGACACCGGGACAGCCCTGGAGATCATCTCTGCCCCCGAAACTGCCTGGGCGACTGACCGGTGCAGCGTTTGAAGAATCGGGAGAAGTACGCAGGCTCCGAAAAACCCAGCCGGTCCGAAATCTGATTGATGGTCAGGGTGGTGTAAACCAGATCACGCTTGGCTTCCAGCAACAGGCGCTGATTGATGATCTGCAGTGCAGACTGATCGCTCAACCGTCGACACAGGCTGTTTAACCAGGCGGCGCTGATGTTCAGTTGCTCCGCATAGCGTTCAATCGACCAATGCTGGCGAAAATGAATGCCCGCCAGCCGATTGAACGCCTGCAAATGTTCGCGGCCCCTTTCGAGGGACGGTGTGCCGGATGACAACGGCAGGATGCTGCGCCGCCCCAGCCAGATCGACAGCATGGTGACCAGCGCATTCAGCATCGCATCCCGGCAAGACTTGTGCTGGGCATACTCTTCGCTGATCGCGGCAAATAACGGATCCAGCTGGGCGCGTTGCTCGCGGTCCACCGCATGGCAAACCGCGACATTCAATGCCGGAGCCGTCAGCGCAGTATTCAACTGCTCGGCCAACGGCTGCGCGAGACTCAGGATGTAACCCTGAATATCCGGCGAAAAACTGAAACGGTGCACGCTCAACGCCGGGATCACTTGCAGCACAGCAGATCCCACCTTCCTGGTGGAGCCTTCCACATGCAGGGTTGCCTGCCCGGACTGCACGTACAGCAACTGCACGAGGTCGCTGTGGGAGTGAGTTTGTATTTCCCAGCCGTGAAGCTGACTGCGCTGCGGAATCGACTCGCAATGCAGCAGATCGGGGGTCGGCCACAACGTGGTTTCCCCGTATAGCTTGAATATCGGCACACTCTCAACGCTTGAACCACGCATGCATGCCCTCCTTCACGAGTCACGAAAAGTCCAGAAAATACCGCGAATAATGGCTTCTTCTCTTGCTACAGGCCACTAAAAATACAAAACAGACAAAAACAACAAACGAAGCGGGTCCTGTCATGAAAACTAAAGTTGCCATTATTGGCTGTGGGCCCTCCGGCCTTTTGCTTGGCCAATTGCTCCAGCGTGCCGGTATCGACAATGTCATCGTCGAACGCAAAAATCCCGAGCACATACTCTCCCGAATCCGCGCAGGCGTGCTTGAACAAGGCACCGTTGATCTGCTGCGTGAAGCAGGCGTCAGCGAACGGCTGGACAGCGAAGGCCTGCCCCATGACGGATTCGAACTGGCCTTCGATGGTCGCTCCGAACGCATTGATTTATGCGGGCTGACAGGCGGCAAACATGTCACGGTCTACGGCCAGACCGAGGTCACCCGTGACCTGCTGCAAGCGCGTACTGAGGCAGGCGCGGTCAGCTTCTTCGACGCCAGCGATGTTCAACCTCACGCCATGAAAACCGACGCACCGTACCTGACCTTCGAACATGAGGGCCAACGGATTCGCCTTGACTGCGATTACATTGCCGGATGCGATGGCTTCCATGGTGTGTCACGACAATCGATCCCCGCAGAAGCACTCAAGGTATTTGAAAGGATCTATCCGTTCGGATGGCTTGGAGTATTGGCTGATACGCCGCCAGTCAACGAAGAGCTCATCTACGCACGCCATGAACGCGGCTTTGCCTTGTGCAGCATGCGCTCCAAAACCCGCACCCGTTACTACATCCAGGTGGAGGCTGGCGAACAGATCGAGGAGTGGTCTGACCAGCGCTTCTGGGATGAACTCAAACAGCGCCTGCCACACACCGTCGCCGAACGCTTGATTACCGGTCCGTCCATCGAAAAGAGCATCGCCCCGCTACGCAGCTTTGTGGTCGAACCCATGCAGTATGGAAAGCTGTTCTTGCTGGGCGACGCGGCACACATTGTGCCGCCTACCGGAGCCAAGGGGCTGAACCTGGCAGCCAGTGACGTTAATACGCTGTATCGCATCATGCTCAAGGTCTATCGCGAAGGACGCACCGATTTGTTGCAGCGCTACTCGGAGATTTGCCTGCGCCGGGTCTGGAAAGCCGAGCGGTTTTCCTGGTGGATGACCTCAATGCTGCACCGCTTTCCGGACAGCGACGCCTTCAGCCAGCGATTGCAGCAGACCGAACTGGATTACTTTGTCGGTTCGGACGCTGGCCGCCGCAGCATTGCGGAAAACTATGTAGGTTTGCCGTTCGAGGAGATCCAGTGAGCGGCGGTGCGCTGAACAGTCCGACACAGCGCGCTGCACCGCAAAGCAACTGAAAATCAAGGAAAAATTCGGATTTTTGTGGCTGTTCATTTCGTGATCATCGGCCAAAAACCGCAGCCCATATGGCTTTGGCAATGTTATCCACAGACATACCCCCACTTTTCGTGGACAACTTTTGTCTGGTTTTGTGAGGTCGTGCTAAAAGAAACGTCTTGCGTTGCCAGTGGCAAACACCAACCTGTAGGAGTGACCGGGGTGGCGCTCCACCTTGCTCGCGATTCGGTAGGTCATTTAGAAGCCTTTTTTCAGGTATGACGCCATCGCGAGCAAGCTCACTCCTACAGGGTTTTCGCTCACTGCGCGCGAAGCAGCGGGTCTGGTGTAGAAGCACTTCAAGCCCGCATCTTGTACCGCAACCAGACCCCGCCAGCGTCCTGAACCTCTGCCGAAACCAGTTGCAAATAGGCCGGCTGCTTCCAGGCCTCGTTCGACACCTCGAATGACGCGGGATGCTCGCCACGACCGTCGATCAAGGGCAGCAGCAAAACGCTGACTTCGTCCACGAGCCCGGCATTCAGGAACGAACCACTGACGTGAGGTCCGCCTTCGACGATCAAGCGTTTACGGCCCAGTTCGCTGGCGAGGATGTCGACGACTTTATTCAGGTTGATGTCAGTTTTGCCGCCAAAAATGTAGGACACATTGATGGATTGCAGATACGCAAGGTAATCGTCACCCACGGACTCGCTGACAACTTCGACCACGTGGGAACCCAGCGCCTGATTGCTCTTCCAAGCGACCTTACCGTGGGGATCAATGGAAACCGCGTAGCTTTCAGCATTGCGCTCAGCAAAATAATGCGTACGCGGGATCGGTGACGTGGCCAGACCGCGGGGGTAGTCCTCGCTGTGAGCGATTTCCTGCATGGTCACGCGCCCACAAATCCAGGTATCAAACTTGAAGGTCTTGGCCAGCTCTTCGTAAAGGTCACCCGCCGCACTTTTGAAAGGCCGCTCCCAGCCATCAGTCAGGGCGTGACCGTCCAGGGAGGACATCATGTGGCAGATGACGTAAGGCTTCATGGCAATGCTCCGGGCAGGTTACTTCACCAACACTGGCGATGTACTACCGACCCGTAGCGTCTGGGGATAGTTCGATTGCTAACGCTGCCAACGTCATCGCAGCCTTCGGCGGCTCTCTAAAAAAATATAGCTACCTGATTCAGAGCGCCTTTTACTGTAGGAGTGAGCTTGCTCGCGATAGCGTCAGTTCAGGCGATATGTTCGTCGACCAAGAAACCGAATCGTCCGGATGCGGCCCAGACCAAGCTCACTCAGGTCCAATGTTCGCTTCGAGACAGCGCCGCGGCACAAACACCGGTGCGACTCCTGGCGTTGACCTCGCGGTGCCGTGGACACCGCAAGTGCCCCATCAAAGCTTGAACTTGCCCACCATGCTCTGCAGGTGCACACCCAACCGCGCCAGTTCAACGCTGGACGCTGCGGTCTCTTCACTGGCAGCAGACGTCTGCTCAGAAATATCCCGGACATTGAGCACGCTGCGGTTGATCTCGTCGGCTACGGCGCTTTGCTGCTCAGCTGCGGCGGCGATCTGTTGATTCATCGATTCAATCGACGAAACAGAACGAGTAATGCTCACCAGTGACGTTGCAGCTTGCTGGGTCAATTCCACGCTGCTGTCGGTTAACGTGCGGCTGTTTTCCAGAATCGTCGCGACACGTTGGGTGCCAGTGTGCAGGCCGGTGATCAAGCCTTCGATCTCTTCGGTCGAGGTTTGAGTGCGTTGCGCCAGGCTTCGCACTTCATCGGCCACGACGGCAAAGCCACGGCCGGCTTCACCTGCACGCGCCGCTTCAATGGCCGCGTTGAGGGCCAGCAGGTTGGTTTGCTGGGCCACTGACTTGATGACATCGAGCACGCTGCCGATCTTGTCGCTTTCGGTTTGCAGATCATTCATGGCAACCGTGGATTGGCTGACTTCTTCGGCCAACCGACCAATCTGCTGCATGGCCTGGGTCACCACTTCATCGCCCTGCTTCGCTTGGCGACTGGCATTGATCGCTGCTTCGGAAGCTTCTTCGGCGTTGCGGGCGACTTCCTGCACGGTGGCGGTCATTTCATTCATGGCCGTGGCCACCTGATCGGTCTCCACTTTCTGGCTGTTGACCCCGGCGCTGGTCTGCTCGGTCACCGCCGACAGTTGTTCGGCAGCACTGGCGATCTGCACCACGCCATCACTGATACCGCCAATCAAATCACGTAGCCCCACGGTCATGCGCTGCATGCTGGTTTGCAGCTGGCCCAGTTCGTCTTTGCGAGTGACCGCCATGTTGTGGCTCAGGTCACCGTTGGCGACGAACTCGGCATTGCGCAGGGTTTCCATCAGCGGCCCGACGATCAGACGCGTAATCACCCAGGCAGCCAGAATGCCGAACAACAGCGCAGCGAGGGTTGCGCCCGCCAGGAACATGTTGGCGTCATTCACGTCGTTGGTGCGCAACACAACCTGGTTGGCAGTCATTTTCTTGCTGGCTTCCAGCAATCGGGTCACGTCGTCCGTCAAGGCAATCTGCGCCTGTTGGGCCTTGGTCACGCTATCGCTGAACTGCGCGATCGCAGCCCGAAAGGTAACCAGCGCCTGGTCAATACCCTGAATGGCTTGAGGTGAAGCCTGATTGAGGTTCTTCAGGTTATTGCGTGCAGCATCCACAGCTGCGAGTGCTGGTTGCAAGTATTCAGCCTTGGTGCTGTAGGTGTATGTCTGGGCGTGGGAACGCGCCTGCTGAATGAGACGGTTCTGCGCGGTCATGGCCCGAGCCTGAGGGTCCGCCTCGCCAGCCTGATCCTGAATTTTTTCCAGTTCGGCGATCATCGTATCAACCTGAACACTGATCGAGCTGCGTGCCGCTTCACGACTTTGAGTCGCCTGGACGAAATTGTTGAAATGGGTTTTGTAGATTGTCACCGCATCACTGACTTCGCCAATCAGCCCAAGGCTGGCGCCGGTGACAAAAAAGGTTTTCATCTCGCGGGTCTGGTTTTCCAGCTTGGTGATGTAGCTGGTAACCGCAGCGGCACGTTCGGCGTCCGGGTTGAGCATGTAACTCAGTCGGGCGATGCGCAGGTCGCGGGCCTGCTCGTTGAGCGTCGCAATCGACGCCACTTTGTCGCCACGTTCAGCCAGCGACTGCAAACCGGACCAACCGGTAAAAGCGATCAAACACGTGAGGATCAGCACCAGCGCGAAGCCGAGTGAAAGTTTTGCTTTGACACTGATATTCGCCAGTGTTGTGTTAATCGCTGTGAGCATAAAACCGTCCGGGAATGATGAGTTGGTGAGGGCGGCCCTGCTCTCTTAGACGCGCATCCATTTTGCGCGACATCAAAATGACATCACCACATAATAAACGTTTCAGCACGGGAGAAAATAAGCTTCAAATGACAGACGGCCGGTTAGCAGGCGCTACCGGCACAAGGTCCTGCTTTGCGGGGGGTACAGCGGGGTTAGAGAGCGTTTTGGATATTTATTACTGAGTATTTCTAAGCTGCCGCCGCGGCAACTCGTGTCTGCAGATCGAGCGTGACGCCTATCAAGCGGGCGAAGATTTCGAGCGTCTGGATCAAATCGGGGTCATCCAGTCTGGCGGGCAGCGGATCAAGGGCGCAAAGGGTGCCGAAGAATGTCCCGTCAGCGAGCACAATAGGCAAGGAAAAATAACTTTCGAACCCGTACAGTTTGGGCAATGGGTGGTTCATAAACTGCGGATCTTCGCTGACTTTGGAGATCACGACTTGCGCATGATGCTGGCGAACTTCATTGCAGACCGTCTGCTCGATAGCCAACTCGTCACCAGGTCCCACCCCGAAGTGGATTTCGTCACGCACGGCACAGGCAATCCATCGCTGATCGGTCACGCGGGCAATTGCCGCAAAACGCATAGAAGTCAGTCGCGTCACCAGACGCAAAATATTGGAAGTTGCTTCGACCTCGGCGATCGCTGCGACCTCGGCATCAGTCAGTAGCATTGCTGTCACGTGTGTTTACTCGTACGTTTCGGTTTCCTGCCGTGCTGTGAGCGCCGTCACAAAACGCCAGGTGGTTGCGCATCCTACTTTGGCGAGAACCTGCGGGGCAACTGTCTGCATTGCCGCATTCATAAGCCTCAACGTCGTTCCTCACGAATGAACGCTTCGCCCAGCGCACCCGGTTGATTGCCTGAACCTGCCGCCTTTGCGTTTTTGTCCATTGCCACCCAGATCATGACCATCAGCGTAACGGCATACGGCGTCATCAGCACGAAGTACTGCGGCAGGCGAATCCCGGTCGAGGCCAGTTGTGGAATCAGTGCTTCAATGCAGCCAAACAGAATGGCACCGGCCAGAGCACGCCAGGGTGACCAGCGCGCAAAAATCACCAGTGATACCGCAATCCAGCCCCGTCCGCCGGTCATGTCCGCGATCCACATCTTGGTGCTGAGGACCGAAATGTATCCACCCGCCAGACCGATGAGCGCTGCCCCGGCAAGAATCGCAGCCAGCCGATAGCCCAACACGGAAATACCCGCTGCATCCGCGGCTTGTGGGTTCTCACCCACTGCCCGCAAACGCAGGCCGGCATGACTGCGATACAGGAACCAGACCACGCCGAGAAAAATCAGCGGCGTCAGGTAAACCAGCGGATTTTGTACAAAGACCTTCCCGACCAGCGGCAACTCTGAAAGCGGCCAAAGCGCAACAGCGGCCAATCCCGTCACAGGCTGGTTGGTCCATTCCAGCAAGGTACCGAGCAACCCGGTGAGGCCCTGACAAAAGAACACCAGCGCCAACCCGGCAATAACCTGATTGATGCGCATCACCAGCACCATCAGCACGAATAACAGCGACACGACACTGGCGGCGAGCATGGCCATGATCAGCGAGATCATCGGCGTACTGAAGCTCAGTTGTGCGCCGATCGCCGCCAGCGCACCGACCAGCATCAAGCCTTCGGCACCCAGCGCAAGAACCCCGGCACGCTCGGTCAGAATCAGGCCCAGGGCTGCCAGTGCGAATGGCACAGCAAAGTCAGGGGAGTTGCCCAGCCAGTTGGCAATCATGTCCATCACTGCTCTCCCTTTTGGATCAGTCGCATGCGATGGCGAATGAAAAAGTCCGACGAGGCCACACAGATCACCAGAATGGCCTGGATCAATTGCACCATGGAAAACGGGATCTGATAGAAGACCTGCAAGCTGCGCCCGGCGACGAACAACAGCGCGACCAGCAAGGCAACGATGGTTGCCGCCAAAGGGTTATTGCGTGCCAGAAAGGCGATGAGAATCCCGGAAAAGCCATAGCCCTGATAAAACGACTGAGTCAGTCGCCCTTCTTGCCCGGCGGTGACGATAAAGCCGGCAATCCCGGCCAGAGCCCCGGAGAGCAACACCGTACCGATGATCATTTTGCGCACCGGCACACCCACGGCGTCGGCAACTCGCGGGTTGGCATCAACAAAACGCAGGTACAGACCCGCCCGGGAAATACCAATAAACCACAGCGCGAAAACGGTCACGAAGATCGCCAGAACAATCGCCGCGTTGTAGCCATCGATCAGATCAGGCAAGCGCTCGAAGCTCCGGAATGCCGGGGAATATGGAAAGTTGTCACGAGGGTCTTTCCAGTTGCCGTAGAGCAGATGCAGAAGGAAATTGGCGGCGATGTAGTTGAGCATCAGGGTCGAGATGATTTCGTTGACTTTGAGACGCAGTTTGAGCAGCACCGGCGCCAGGGTCCAGAGCACCCCGCAGATCATTGCCGCCGCCAACATCAACGGCAGTCGAATCGACGCCGGGCCAACTTCGAACAACGAGATGGCAGTAGCGCCAATGCCGCCCCAGATCATCTGGCCTTCAAGACCCAGGTTCCAGAACCGCGCACGAAACGCCATGCACCCGGCCAGCCCTACCAGAATCATGGGTGCCGCCTGAAACAGCACCGCCTTGAAGTTCTGCGGGTCCAGCACGGTCAGCACGACAAACTCATTGAGCAGTTCTTCTGCCGGAACGCCCGCGCCGACCAGAATCGCCGCCGAAATAGCCAGGCCGACAACCAATGCCAGGGCAATCACCAGCGCTTGCCAGTACCAGGCCAACTGTTGACGAATTTCCAGTGCATAGCGGCGCGCCAGCAACGGCTGACGTCGTGCGGGCTTGTTGGCCGGGGATTGCAGTATCACTTCAGTCATGACTCACCATGGCCTTGCCTATCGCCTGGCGATCCGCCGGGCGTTCGAATTCTGCGACGATCCGGCCGCTGTTCATGACTCCGATGCGGTCGGCCAGCATCAGCACCTCATCAAGGTCTTCGCTGATCACCAGCACCGCCGCCCCCGCGTCCCGCGCGGCCCGCAAACGACCGTGCACCGCAGCGGTCGCCTTGGCATCCAGCCCCCGGCTGGGACTGTGAACGAGCACCAGTTGCGGGTCGCGGCTAAATTCCCGGGCGATCACCAGTTTCTGCGCGTTACCACCGGACAGCAGCGCGGCCTTCTGTTGCAGCGAGCGAACACCCTGCACATCGAATGCGCTGATAGCGGCGGTGGCATCCTCATCCATACGCTTGCTGCGCAGACGAAAAAACGAGCCGTAGCGGCCACTGTGAATCTGCCCAATGGCAAAGTTCTCGGCCACGGACAACGAGCCTGCCAACGCAGCGCCGTAGCGGTCGGCGGGAATCGACGCGATGCGCAAATCCCGGCGTTGCTCGGCAGATGCGCCGCACAAATCGCCAAAGCCCTGCAGCAACATTTCCCCCTCGACGGCTTGCGGCAGGCCCATCAAGGCATTGGCCAGTTCACTCTGGCCGTTGCCCCCTACCCCGGCGATGCCGTAAATCTGTCCGGCATGCAGCGTCATATCGACGCCAGCCAACGGCCCCTGACCCGCTAAAGAGCGCAGGTTACGCACCACCAGTTTTGCCTCGCCAGCCGATGCTCGCGGGTGCTCGGCAACGGTCTGCGATTCCCCCACCGTCAAACGCACCAGTTGCTCGACCGATACGCTTTGCGGATCAAGAGTTTCCACCGTCCGGCCACCGCGCATTACCGTCACCCGGTCGGCAAAGCGTTTGACGTCAGACATTTTGTGCGTCACCAAAACCACCGCCGCGCCCTGCC
Source organism: Pseudomonas sp. HP_14 (assembly GCF_055283875.1). NCBI lineage: Bacteria > Pseudomonadati > Pseudomonadota > Gammaproteobacteria > Pseudomonadales > Pseudomonadaceae > Pseudomonas > Pseudomonas sp. HP_14. The sequence continues at coordinate 267,959 of NZ_JBTOQI010000041.1, forward strand.
GGGCAAATGACTGAACCGTTGCCAGCAAGCGCTCGGCTTCCTGATCGGTCAGCACTGCGGTGGGCTCGTCGAGAATCAGGATGCGCGCGCCCGCCAGCAACACCTTGAGGATTTCCACTCGTTGCTGTTCGGCAATCGACAGATTTTCGATGGTCTGGCGCGGATCAATAGCAAAGCCCAGTTCCTGAGCCTTGGCGCTGATCTGTTCTTCAAGTGCTTTCAAGCGTTTGCTGTAGCTGCCCTGCCCCACAGCATCAGGCAGGCCAAGCAGAATGTTCTGAGCAACCGTAAAAGGTCGCACCAGCTTGAAATGCTGGTGAACCATACCGATGTGGTAGCGGCTCGCATCCTTCGGGCCGCCAAGCCGCACCGGATTGTCGTCGATCAACAGCGAGCCGCTCTCCGGCGCGTACAAACCCGCGGCGATGTTCATCAGCGATGATTTGCCTGCACCGTTTTCACCGAGCAAGGCATGCACTTCGCCCCATTTAGCGGAGAAGTGCGCGTCAGTCAGGGCCTTGAAACCGTCGAAGGATTTACTGATGCCGATGAGCTGGATCGCGTTCGCCTGACTCATTGCTGAGAGGCCACGCCTTTGACAAACCAGTCCATCTTCCACAGGTCGGCATCCGGCAAACTTGTACCGGCAGCAATACGTTCCTTGCCGTCTCGATCACTCATCGGGCCGCTGTAAATGATCTTCTGGCCTTTCATCAACTCCTCACGAGCGGCCTCGATCTTTTGCTTGTTCTCGGCAGAAATGTGCTCGCCCGCCGTCAGCGTAATGTCTGTGCCACCTTGCTCCATGGAAAGCAGCGCGCCTTTTGGATCAGGCACCCAGTTACCAGCAATGATCTTCTTCAGTTCAGGGGCAAGAAAGCGATCCCAGACCCAGGCCGAAGAACAAACGGTGGCCTTGGGCGCGAACTCACTCAAGTCACGGTGGTAGCCGGTGCCCAGCACTTCGCGCTCTTGCGCAACGATTTGTGGCGTCGGGCTGTCCACGTGCTGACCGAGTACATCGGCGCCGTTATCGATCAGAGCCATGGCGGCTGCGCGCTCTTTGACCGGGTCATTCCAGGCGCCGGTGTAAATCACGTTAACGGTGGCATTCGGGTTGATCTGTTGCGCGCCCAGCGCGAAGGCATTGACTGTCCAATTGACCTGCCCAAACGGGTTGGCAGCGACGAAGCCCAGCTTGCCCGTCTTCGATGCCGCGCCCGCGACCATGCCGCACAGGTACTGACTTTCGTAAGTGCGACCGTAAAAGGATTCCAGATTCGGCGCATTGGTGGTACCCGAGCCATTGAGGAAGGCAATCTTCGGGTACTTCTTCGCCAGATCAAGGAAGGTGTCGGAGTAGCCAAACGCGGTGCCGATGATGACGTTGGCGCCCCGAGCGATCAGCCGATCAACCACCGGTGTGATTGCAGCGGCGTTTTCAGGAACGCTTTCCACGTACTGAATTTTGGTGCCCAGCTCTTTCTCCAGCTTGACCCTCGATTCATCGAACGCCTGAGTCCAGCCACCGTCATTGCGTGGGCTGATGTAAACCATGGCGATCTTCGCCGGCTTCTCCAGGGTCAACCCCTCTGCGGAAGCGCCATTCGCCAGCCCCAGCAATATTGCCGCACCCAAGGTTTGCTTAAGAAATCTGTTGAGCATTGTTGATCATCCTGATGGTAGGCCAGCAGCGGGATAAGGCTCGACCGATCAGAATCTCCGACCGGACAGCTGCTCAGGGGATAGCAGTAACTGTGCCAGTCTTTGAATAGCTATACGTTTCAGATGGTTAGCTTTTCAGAGCGCTAAAAACAGATCAAATGGTCCAAAGCAGAGCACTTGGTTTGGGCGGGACGAGCACGAAAAGCGGGCATGGGCATTGAGGTGGGTCAATGGGATGGGCTTTTAGCGCGGGCGGATGCCGTTGAGAATCATCGCCTGCAGATTTTCCAGCGTCTGCGCAAAGAACACCGGATCATCAAGCGTCTTGCCAGTCACCGCATTGATCTGGCTGGCAAAGTCCGCATAGTGCTGAGTCGTGGCCCACAGCGAAAAGATCAGGTGATGCGGCTCAACCGGCGCCAGTTTACCCGCCTCTATCCAGCCCTGAATCACCGAGACCTTGGCCTCGACGATATCGCGCAACGGCTGCTCCAGCTCAGCCAGCATCAACGGCGCCCCCTGAACGATCTCCAGACAGAACAACCGTGACTCGGCAGGATGATCGCGAGACAACTCCAGCTTGACCCGAATGTACTCACTGATCGCTTCAACCGGATCCTGCTCCGCACTGAAGCCGCGCAGCGGTTTTAGCCAGACATCCAGTAGCTGTCGCAACACACTGGTGTAGAGCTCTTCTTTACTGGCGAAGTAATAAAGCAGATTGGTCTTGGACACATCAGCCATGTTCGCCACCTGGTCCAGGCTGGTGCCATGCAAACCGAAGCGGGAAAAAATCTCCAGCGCCGCATCCAGAATCGCCGTGCGCTTGCCTTCTATTAAACGCATCCGCCGATTGACCGTCGACGCACTGGCTTCGCGCGTCCCCTTGCCTTTGACCACAGGCTTGGCTTTGGCCTTGACCACAGCCGCCTTGGGCTTCACCACACGGCTGCGTTTGACTGATTTGGGAGGCGTCACTGGAGGTTGGTTGTTCACATTTACGACCGCGTCAACATTGAATACCGGGGCACTTTACCTCGGTGGATGGGGGCTGGGTAAAGCGTTCTCGCAGAAAACGCGAAACCTGTAGGGGCCAACTTGTTGGCGAGACGGAATGTCTGGCTGTGCAGGTCCAACGTCTCGCCAACAAGTTAGCTCCTACAGAAACCATGCCTGCCTCAAGACAGCGCGGCGTCAGGATACGGATCAAATCCAACTCTCTGCCCCGTCTGCGTGCACCACGCACAAACCAAGTGCTCTAATCCAGACCAAATGGTCTGAAAACACGACCACTCACCAACCAACCCTTTGTTTTAAAACAACAATCAAAAGCTGGCCTGCTTCATGCAAAACGGCTTGTGTAGCGTGCTGCCGGACTCCGCCGGGCGCACCGTTCATTGCCACCGCATGCAAGAGGCCTTCACATGGATATTGGAATCTTCATCCCTATCGGTAACAACGGCTGGTTGATCTCCAGCAACGCGCCGCAGTACATGCCGACGTTCGAACTGAACAAGACAATCGTGCAGAAGGCCGAGCATTACGGCTTCGAATTCGCCCTCTCGATGATCAAACTGCGTGGGTTCGGCGGCAAGACCGAGTTCTGGGAACACAACATGGAGTCCTTCACGCTGATGGCGGGACTCGCCGCTGTTACCAGCCGCATCCACCTGTTCGCGACGGTTGCGACCCTGACCATTCCACCGGCCATCGTCGCGCGCATGGCGTCGACCATCGATTCGATTTCCAATGGGCGGTTTGGCGTAAACCTGGTGACAGGCTGGCAGAAGCCGGAATACGAGCAGATGGGTATGTGGCCGGGAGATGACTTCTTCTCGACGCGCTATGAATACCTGGCCGAGTACGCCCAAGTGCTGCGGGACCTGTGGAGCACCGGGCACAGCGATCTCAAAGGCAAGTACTTCACCATGAACGACTGCCGCGTCAGCCCTAAACCTCAAGCCGACATGAAGCTGATCTGTGCAGGCCAGAGCGAAGCGGGCATGGCCTTTTCTTCGCAATACGCCGACTACAACTTCTGTTTCGGCAAAGGCGTGAACACCCCGATGGCCTATGCGCCGACCGCTGCAAAGCTGATCGAAGCCAACGAGAAAACCGGCCGCAACGTCACCTCATGCCCACTGTTCATGATCATCGCCGATGACACGGATGAAGCCGCCCGCGCCCGCTGGGAGCACATCAAGGCGGGTGCCGACGAGGAGGCGATTGCCTGGCTCAGCGATAAAGGCTCCGCCGACAAGAGCCCCGGTTCGAACATGCGCCAGATGGCCGACCCGACGTCAGCAGTGAATATCAACATGGGTACGCTGGTCGGTTCATGGGCCTCGGTGGCACGCATGCTCGACGAGGTCGCGACCGTGCCGGGCACCCAAGGCGTGATGCTGACCTTCGATGACTTCGTACAGGGCGTGGAGGATTTCGGGCAGAAGATCCAGCCGCTGATGACCAGTCGCCAACACATCAATCTGCTCAAGGAATCTGCCTGATGAATGCCCTCGCTCCCGTTTCAGGCTATCTATCGCCAGACACCAACGAGCCCGCCCGCCAATTGAAGGCAAGCCCGGAACCGCTGAGCATGAAGGCCAGCGAAACAGCTCTGATCGTGATCGATATGCAGAATGCCTATTCGACGCCGGGCGGTTATCTGGACCTGGCCGGGTTCGATGTGAGCACTACCGGCCCGGTGATCGCCAGCATTCAGAAAGCGTTGATCACTGCACGCGCTGCGGGCATGCCGGTAATTTTCTTCCAGAACGGCTGGGATCCGGAATACGTCGAGGCAGGCGGCCCGGGTTCACCCAACTGGCACAAGTCCAACGCGCTGAAAACCATGCGCAAGCGCCCCGAGCTGCAAGGCCAGCTATTGGCCAAAGGCGGCTGGGACTATCAATTGGTGGACGAACTGCAACCACAGCCGGGCGACATCGTATTGCCGAAAACCCGCTACAGCGGCTTCTTCAATACCAGCTTCGACAGCGTGCTGCGCAGCCGTGGCATCCGCAATCTGGTGTTTACCGGCATCGCCACCAACGTCTGCGTCGAGTCAACCCTGCGCGACGGTTTCTTCCTTGAATACTTCGGTGTCGTGCTGGCCGATGCCACGCATCAGGCAGGGCCTGCGTTCGCTCAGCAGGCGGCGCTGTTCAACATCGAAACGTTTTTCGGCTGGGTGTCCAGCGTTGAAGATTTCTGCAGCACTTTCACCCCACAAACGACCACTCTCTGAGGAAAACCCATGACCAAGAAAGCGATCATTCCTGCTGGCACCACCAAGCCAATCGCCCCATTCGTTCCAGGCTCCATGGCTGACGGCGTGCTGTATGTATCTGGCACCCTGCCCTTCGACAAGGACAACAATGTGGTGCATGTCGGCGACGCGACGGCCCAGACCCGCCATGTGCTGGAGACCATCAAGAACGTGATTGAAACCGCAGGCGGCACCATGGACGACGTTACGTTCAACATGATCATGATCAAGGACTGGGCCGACTACGCGAAGGTCAACGAGGTCTACGCCGAATACTTCGCCGGGGAAAAACCTGCGCGCTATTGCATTCAGTGCGGACTGGTGAAGCCCGAAGCGCTGATCGAGATTGCCAGCATCGCCCACATCGGCTGATTTCTCCGGGTGTAAAGCTGGCCGTATCGGATGGCAAACATTGGACCTGTAGGAGCTGCCGAAGGCTGCGAAGCATTCATATAGGCATACCGCGATCGCAGCCTTCGGCAGCTCCTACAGGTCCGACGTTTGCCGCGAAATCGAGGCTCAACATTGATGAGTCCCCTCCCCATAACAAACAGGCACATGAGCGTCTGAATTGGAGCCTTGCATGCATTACGAAATCCTCGGCAATCAGGCAACTGACGCGCCGACACTGGTACTGAGTTCAGGCCTGGGTGGTTCGGCCCGATTCTGGGCACCGCAACTGCCGGTGCTGACTGGGCGCTATCGGGTGGTGGTTTACGATCAGGCCGGAACTGGCCGCAGCCCGGCGACCCTTGCCGAGGATTATTCGATTGCGACCATGGCCACCGAATTGCTCACACTGCTCGACCGTATTGACGTGCAGCACTGTCACTTCATCGGCCATGCGCTGGGTGGACTTGTCGGACTGGAACTGGCTTTGCAACGGCCGCAACTGTTGCGAAGCATGGTCCTGATCAACGCCTGGAGCAGTCCAAACCCACACAGCGAGCGCTGCTTCGCGGTGCGCAAGAACCTGCTGCGCGACACTGGCCCCGCTGCCTACGTGCAGGCACAGGCGCTGTTTCTCTATCCCGCAGACTGGATCGCCGGGCACAGTGCCCAACTGGCCGAAGACGAAGCTCACGCACTGGCGCACTTCCCCGATATCGATAACCTGCTACGCCGAATTGCCGCGCTTCAGGCCTTTGATGTCGAAGGTCAGTTGGCGAACATCAACACACCCACGCTGCTGATCGCTAACCGCGACGACATGCTGGTGCCATGGCAACGCTCGCAACACCTCGCCGATACGCTGCCCGCCGGGCAGTTAGCGTTACTTGAATATGGCGGCCATGCGTCCAGTGTCAGCGACGTCGAGCCATTCAATCGTGTTCTTCTCGACTATCTGGCCAGACAGGCCTGAGCGGAGATATCCCATGCAAGCATCCGAACTTCTCGCGGTCGCCCAGACGTTGCTGCCAATCCCTCAACAGGATTACCGCAATGCGATGGCCGGACTGGCCGCAGCCGTCAATGTGATCACCACTGACGGCCCGCACGGCCGCTTCGGGTTTACCGCTACCGCAGTGTGCAGCGTCACCGATACCCCGCCGACGCTGCTGGTCTGCCTGAACCGCTCGGCGTCGGTCCACGCGGCGCTGACGGCCAACGCCACACTGTGCGTTAACACCCTGACCTGTGAGCAGCAAGACCTGTCCAGTCTGTTTGGCGGTAAAACGCCGATGGCCGAGCGGTTTGCTGCGGCGCAATGGGAGTCCTGGGTCACCGGCTCGCCGGTACTTGAAGGTGCTGCCGCTTCCTTTGATTGCAAGGTCAGCCAGACCGTCAGTGTCGGCACTCATGACATTCTTTTCTGCGAGGTTGTAGCGCTGAGTCGACAGCAGGATGCCGCGGCGCTGGTCTACTTTGATCGGGGATATCACGGGTTGAGTGCAGTGGGGTGACAGTTATCTTTATCCGCCGCATAACCGGTAGGAGGCAACTTGTTGGCGAGGCTTTTTACCCTGTGTTAACTCGGCTAAGGCCTCGCCAACAAGTTGCCTCCTACCAGTAACGTGTTTCATCTGAAAATGCTGTCATTCAACGCGCTTGATCGATACCACTTCAAAGTACTTGTACTTCTCTTTCGCAGCCGCCTTGCGGGCCTCTTGCTCGGCGTCAAAGGTGCTCAAGGTTTTGGCTTCGTGGACAAACAGTGTTTCCTCGCCTTCAAACTCTTTGGTCACCCTCAAGGTCACCAGCAAAGCCGGGGACAAGCGTTTGGCTTTCGGGCGCGGCGCCGGGGACGGTGCTTTGGCAACTGGCGCAGGCACAGGCGTCTGAACCGGTTCGGGCTTGACCTCTTGTTCTACAGGTGCTGGTGTCGCCGGTGATGGAACATCCAGCCCCAGCGCTCTGCGCATATCGTCTTCAGTCAAGCCTGTGCTCATGTGCAACTTTCTCTGTTGGTCAGTGATTCAAGGGCGCGATGATCAACAGCTGCGGGGGAAAACACAAGTACAGCATTGTACGGTTTTGCTAATGCTTGTCTAAAACGCGCGAAATAGACCACTCGGGCATTGGTCCGTGACAACAGGGCTTGCGTCCACTAGATTAAGCGCCCCGAAAGGCCAGTGACTTTTCGCGCCTCAAACCTGAAATAGTGAAATTCAATGCTTGATTCCCAGACAACTGAATCCGTGACCTCCTCCAAGCTGGAGTACGAAAACTCCATCGGTCTTTCACAGCATGTGCCTCAGGCCAAGACCATCAGCGAGATGGTGCTTGATGCATTCCAGACCGCCAAGGAAAGCGACGAAATCCGTCAGCTGCGGGCCGCGATCCGCCAGGCCCAGGACGATTTCGACGACGACAAAGCCTACGAACTGATGGGCGAACTGAAACGTCTCAAGGACGCCGAGGCGGCCGACAGCGCAGCGTTGGCCGACCTGAGCACGCAGTTCCCGATCAGCCGGATCCTGTCCAGCTATAAAGACGATCCTGCCTTTCAAGAGTTGGTCTACAGCCTGGCTCTCAAGGTGCTGAACCAGACTCATCAGGCGATCAGCAACCCGAGCACAGGCAAAAGCAAGGTGGCCCGCGCCAAGAAAGAAGCCGAGGTCTACACCATCAGCAAGGACGGTCAAAGCGTCAGCCTGCCTTTGCGTACGCCGCGCTCCAACCTGAATGTCGACCGTGAAGCCTTTGAATTCCTCGGCTTCACTTTTGTTGGCGAAGGCGACGAAGCTGCCCTGCAGAGCGAGACATTCACCGATAACGAAGGCAACGAGTTGCCGGTCAACCGCAAAAATGTCGTCACTGCGCTGCAACAGGGCAAGGCGTTTGAGGGTTACAGCATCGCTTGATAGAGGATGTATCTCATCAAACATTGACTTGAAACACCCCCGCCCTGTAGGAGTGAGCTTGCTCGCGATTGCAATTGATCAGTCAAAAGAAACTCGCCTGATTAATCGTTATCGCGAGCAAGCTCACGCCTACAGATGCTCGTTTCCTGCGAGACGACGCGCTCTACGACGCTATCGTCGCCGCCTGATTTCCGCCCTGCTCGGCAATGGCCGACAGCTTTTCATCCGCAGACTTTTCCTCTGTCAGCGTCTCGGCCAGTAGCTTGGCAGCATCTTTCATGCCCAGCTGTTTCGCCATGGCAATCAACGTGCCGTAGGCAGCGATTTCGTAGTGCTCGACCTTCTGGCAAGCACCAATCAATGCCGCATCCAGCACCTCACCTTTTTCGATCTCCTCAAGCAGTTCCTTGCTTTCCTCGACCAGCCCTTCCATCGCTGCGCATTTCATGCGTTTGAGCTTGAGCTCGCCCTGCTCCACCAACTGATCGATACGTTCGATCTGCCCGTAGGTTTCCTCCAGGTGCGCTTCAAACGCCTCCTTGAGCAGCGGATTGGTTGAAGCCCGCGCCAGCCGCGGCAAGGCTTTGGTGATCTGCTTTTCGGCGCTGTAAACGTCGGACAGCTCATGAATGAACAAGTCGGCAACGGTCGTTCTGGTGTTTGTCTTGGCCATGTCGGCACCTCGTCAATCGGTTATGGATCGTCTTTGGATTTGCGGACGTAAACCGCTGCGAAAACACCTGAATGACGCAACCGTCAGTTAGGTGGAGTAGTCCGCATGAGAGACGTTCAGACCATCGCGATTCAATGCCGACGAAATGCGCGAGTCGGTTATCGACATATCGTGTGAAGACCTTCAAGAACCCCTGCGCCTAGCCGATAGCCGGGTTACCACAACAATAAATTCGCAACACTACTGCGTGCCTGCCAAAACTGACCCGGGGTTTCACTCGGGACGTGAGCCAGAACTGCAATCGGAGCATGGATGAACATCAAACAGAAACTGACGTGGGCGTTCGCGGTGATCGCGTCTTTGCCGATCATCGTCGTGGCCAGCATCGTCATCATCAACCTGCGCAGCGACGCCACTGATGGCTTCTCCGACAGCAGCGGTCGCGAAATACGCCAGGTCGCCAACGCGATGCAGCTGTTTTTCGACGGGATCAGCCAAAACGTCGAATACCTTGCGGCCAACCCTCTGGTGACCGGTGCAGGCAATGGCCTCAAGAGCTACATGACCGCTGATCAGCAGAATGCTCCCGAGTCTGAGATCGACAAAAGCATCATTGCCCTGTTCAACCGCCTGGGCGTCAGCCACCCGGCCTACTCCTATATTTCCTACGGTCTGGCCAACGGCAGTTATGTGCCATGGCCTGAAGGGCAGAAATTCGGTGACTACGATCCACGCGTCCGCCCGTGGTACAAGGCGGCCCTGGCCAACCCGGGCAAGGTGGTGCGCAGCGACGCCTATTACTGGGCGGCTGACGACGCGGTCATGGTCAACACCGGACGTACTATCACCAACGCACTGGGTAACCCCGGCGGTGTAGTGGGTATTGATGTGACGCTCAAGCAACTGACCAGCATCGTCAAGCAGATCAAGCTTGGCGAAAGCGGCTACCTGATGCTCCTGGAGAAGAACGGCAATATCCTGGTTGACCCGCGCAAACCCGAACACAACTTCAAGAAAATCACCGAGCTGGGTGACGGTTATGCGGACCTGGCGAAAGTCAGCAACGGGCTGGTCGAAGTGACGCTGGATGGCGAACGCTACATGGCCAACGTGTTCCCTTCCGATCAGTTGGGCTGGAACTTCATCGGTCTGATCAAACAGGAAGAAGTCATGGGCTCGGCCACCCGCCTGACCTGGCTGATCGCGGTTATCGCCGCCGTATTAGCCGTGATTTTCGCTATTGTCGGGGCCAGCTTCGCTTCGCTCATCGTGCGCCCTATCCGCAGTGTGGCCAGCGGTCTGGAAGGCATTGCCCAGGGTGAAGGCGACCTGACTCATAACCTCGATGTGCGCGGCAACGATGAAACCGCCCAGCTCGCTAACTGGTTCAACAAGTTCCTGGCCGCGATCCGCAACCTGATTCAGCATATTGGTCTGGCCGCCAACAAGATTCTCGACACCTCCACCAGCTCGACTCAGGTCTCGAACAACATGGCCGATGCGGCCGGACGTCAGCGTGAAGCGGTGGACATGGTGTCCACTGCATTCCATGAAATGGTCGCCACGGCCAACGAAGTCGCCCGCTCCTGCAGCCAGGCCGCAGACTCGGCAGACAACGGCCAGCGGCAGGCCCGCGAAGGCCAGCGGCAGATCGACGATGCGGTGAGCAGCGTTGATCAGTTGAGTTCTGAACTGTCCCAATCTGCCACCGCCATGGTGCAGCTGGAAAAAGACAGCAACGCCATTCAGTCCATCCTCGATACCATCCGCTCCATTGCTGAACAGACCAACCTGCTGGCCCTCAACGCAGCCATCGAAGCGGCCCGTGCCGGTGAGCAAGGTCGTGGTTTTGCGGTAGTTGCCGACGAAGTCCGCGCACTGGCCAAACGGACTGCGGACTCCACCGCCGAGATCGACAACCTGCTAGGCACCCTCGCCCGCCGGACTTCATCCGTGACGCAACAGATGAATGCCAGCCTTGCCGTGTCGCAGCAATCGGTCGAGAAAATCGGCCAGGCGCGCAGCAGCTTCGGGCAGATCCGTGAGTCGGTAGACGTGATCCGCGACATGAATACCCAGATCGCGACCGCTGCTGAAGAGCAGCACCACGTGGCGGAAGACATCAACCGGCACATCAGCCAGATCCATGGCGATGCGCAGTTGGTGGCCGAGCTTGCCGAATCGGCCCGCGCCGACTCACGCAGTCTGGCCGCTCTGTCCAGTGAGCTGGACGGTCTGGTCAAACGTTTCCGGACTTGATTGATGGCGGCAGGTCGAAGAAGCCCTTCGACCTGCCGCAACATTCAGAAACATCCAGACATAAACACAAATAGAAATAATTCCCGATAGAGACGTTATACTATAACGAATCTATAAGGAATGTCAGAAATGCCCCCTCGCAAAATGGCCTCATTCGCAGGCCTCGCTTTTGGTCTTTTGGCCGACGCCAGCTACGCAGAACAAACACCGAATACCTATGAACTCGACGCCCTCACCGTCAATGCCGATTCAAACTATGAAACGGCAACAGGCCCGGTCAGCGGCTACCGTGCCACCCGCTCCGCCACTGCGACTAAAACCGATACCGCGATCAAAGACATTCCACAATCGATCAGCGTCATCCCCGCCAACGTGCTCAAGGATCTGGGCAGTCATAACGTGGAGCGCGCGCTGGACTATGCCGGTGGCGTATCGAAACAGAATAACTTCGGCGGCCTGACCCTCTACGAATACAGCATTCGCGGCTTCACTACGTCCGAGTTCTACAAAGACGGTTTCAGCGCCAACCGTGGTTATCCGAGCACACCGGATGCCGCCAACGTCGAGCGCATCGAAGTGCTCAAAGGCCCCGCTGCCAGCCTCTATGGCCGTGGCGATCCGGGAGGCACAGTGAATATCGTCACCAAGAAACCTCAGGCCGACGCCTTCACCACCCTGCAGACCAGCGCAGGCAGTTGGGATCGCTATCGCACCGCGCTGGACGTCAACGCCCCGCTCAACGACGACAAGAGCGTGCTTTCCCGAGTGAACCTCGCGGTGGAAGACAACAACAGCTTTCGCGATCACGTCGAAAGCAAGCGGGTTTTCGTTGCCCCGACGTTCAGTTGGCAGTTGAGTCCAGACACGTTTCTATCGGTGGAGACCGAGTTTGTCCGTCACAGCTCGACATTTGACCGAGGCATCGTTGCGCCCAACAACAAGTGGAGCGGCATGTCCCGGCGAACCTTCCTCGGTGAACCCAACGACGGCGACATTGATAACGACAACAACATGATCCAGGCGGCGCTGGAGCATCGCCTGAATGACTTCTGGTCTCTGCGTCTGGCCAGTCATTACAAGGAAGGTGAGCTGTCCGGTTACGCTTCGGAAAGCCGCGCACTGAATGCCGATGCTCAGACAGTCAACCGCCGGTATCGCGAACGCGACATGAATTGGCACGACAGCATTACCCAGCTTGAACTGCGTGGCCTGGTGGACATCGGTAGTTGGGAGCACCAGCTGTTGATCGGCACCGAGTACGAGAACTACCGCAAGAACGAGCGCGTGACCACCACCGCAGGCAGCCCATATGCCATCGACATCTACCAGCCGGTTTACGGCCAGCCCAAGCCCAATGGTGCGCGCTCCGGCACGGATTTCTTTGAGCACGTCGAAAGCCAGGCGCTGAACCTGCAAGACCAGATTGTCTTCACCGACAAACTGCGCGGGATGATCGGTGCGCGCTTCGAACACATTGAGCAAAGCACGGATGACTACACCCGCGACGTCACCAATAAGCAGCGCCATGACGAACTGACCTATCGCACCGGCCTGCTCTATCAACTCACGCCGCAAATCGGCCTGTTCGCCAACGCCTCAACCTCGTTCAAGCCCAACAACGGAATAGACACCGCAGGCAAGAGCTTCAAGCCCGAAGAAGGCGTTGGCTACGAGGCCGGGGTCAAGACCGAACTGTTCGACGACCGCCTGAGCGCCACCGTCGCCGCCTTCCATATCGAGAAGGAAAACGTATTGGCGCTTGATCCGGGGACTGACTCAAGCCGGGCCATGGGCAAGGCCCGCAGCCAAGGTGTCGACCTGCAATTCACCGGACAAGTCACCGACGCGGTGCGGGTCATTGGCGCGTTTGCCTACATCGATGCCGAAGTCACCAAAGGCGATACAACGATTCCGACAGGCAGCCGCATCCTTGGCGTGGCCAAACGCAGCGGCAGTCTGCTGGGCGTCTACGAATTCCAGAATGGACTGCTCAAAGGCTCGGACGTGGGCGCCGCGTTTACTTATGTCGGTGATCGATCCGGCGAGGCAGGCACAAGCTTCGAACTGCCTGCTTATCAGACCGTCGACCTGCTGGCGCATTACAAGGCGACCGAAAACGTCACGGTTGGCCTGAACCTGAACAACCTGTTCGACGAGAAATACTACGAGCGCTCCTACAGCAACTATTGGGTCGCCCCCGGCGAACCCCGCAATTTCACCGTCAGCCTGACCCTTAGCCTCTGATCAACAAGGACTTACCATGCACGTTACAAAAACTATTCTGGCCCTGAGCCTGCTCGGCGCCTTCTCCATTCAACAGGCCAGTGCCCATGGCCTGTGGACTGAAGAACGTCGCGGCAACATCGAAGTGGTTTACGGCCATGGCGCCGAGGACAGCAAGTTCAAGGCCGAAAAAGTCAGCGGCGCCTGGGCCTACGACATCAACGGCAAGATGATCCCGGTGACCGTCGAACGCCTTGCCGACCATGCGCGGCTACAACCGTTGAGCAGGCCTGCAGTAATGTCCGTGGCGCTGAACAACGGCATGTGGTCGCAGACCGCCGACAAGAAGTGGACCAATGAAGGCCGCACCAAAGTCCCCGGTGCGGTCACAGCCTTGCAGACCTTCAAGTACAGCCTGGCGATCTACGAACCGGGCGTGAAGTTGCCGACACTGAAAGGCTTGAAACTGATCATCATGCCACTGGCCGACCCGCTGAGCGTCGGCCCTGGCAAAGCGCTGCCGGTACAAGTACTGCTGGATGGCAAGCCATTGGCCGGGATCAAACTGATCGGCGACTACCGCAGCCAGCCCGATGAAGTCAGCGCAACCACTGATGCCCAGGGGCGGGCCAATGTTGTGGTGCGCAACGAGGGCCTGAACATCATCGCCGCCGAAACCGTTGTGAAAGTCAGCGGCAATCCGGACATTGATGAGCAAGGGTTGTTTACTTCGCTGACGTTTTTGGGTGAGGCGCATCACGATTAAACGCATAACAGTTTGAGTTGAAATGCAATTCCATGTGGGAGCCGGGCTTGCCCGCGATAAGGCTGGGCGCGATCTAAAGTGAACCGCGTCTAGCCTTATCGCGGGCAAGCCCAGCTCCCACAGGGGCATTGAATTCCCTCGTCCCACCGAGATTGCCGACCGGTGGAAAAATTCTCAGAAATACTTCAACCAAGCGATGTCCTTACGCCGCGCCTTGAAGCTGGCAAATGCCTTCACAGCCGGGAACAGTGCCACTGCCAGCAACACCGAGCAGAGCCACACCGCGCCCACTGAATCAAAGCCAAAGTAATTGCCTTTGTTCGTGCCCCAGATCGCCACGGCAATCAGGTACAGAATTTTCAGCACATACAGGTGCAGCAGGTAGAAGAACATCGGCGCAGCGCCGAATACCAGCAACGGCTTGAACCACGCCCGCCCTGCCGCCTTTTCGAACCAGACCAGCAACAACATACCGATGCCCAGCGTCAGGCTGAGGAACAACAACGATGGCGGGTACTTGGTGATGTTGAAGAAACTCATCAGCGTCTGCACGCCGGTCTCACCGATTGACCAGGGCTTCTCGCCGTAACCGTTAACCAGACGCAGCAGGAAGAACAGCACCAGCAGACCCAGGCCTGCCAACATCAGCCGGTTTTGACGCTTTCGAGAGTCTGCCGTGGAAGCGAACCACGGGCCCGCCGCGTAACCCAGGGCAATCACACCGATCCAAGGCAGCAGCGGATACGACGTGCGCAGACGCAGGCCATCCCAAGGCACCAGCCAACCGCGATCATGCAGGATCGCCCACGGCACATACATCGCCGACTCCTGGGTGAAGTGCAGCGTATCCAGCAGGTTATGCCCGGCAATGATCGCCACACCGATCACCGCCAGAGCAGGTCTTGGCAGTTTTACCAGGATGGCCAGCGCCACCATGCTCAAGCCGATGGCCCAGATCACCTGCAGGTAAACCGTGGTCGGCGGGAACTGGAAGGTCCAGGCGAAGTTGACCAGCGTGACTTCCAGGGCAATCAGGAACAGCCCGCGCTTGAACAGAAAGCCCGACACCTCGCTCGCCCCGTGGCGCTCGCCATAGAGGTAAGCCGACAGCCCGGTGAGGAAGATGAACAGCGGCGCACACAGGTGCGCCAGCGTGCGGCTGAAAAACAATTCGGGCGGCGTGGTCGTCACGTCCATTGGGTCTGAAACCTGCAGATGCAGGAGGAAGGTTTCCCGAACGTGGTCGAGCAACATGAACAGAATGATCAGGCCGCGCAACGCGTCGATCGATTGCAATCGAGTGGAAGCCTGAGACTTCGAAGGGAGGGTCGTCATTGAAAAGCTCATGGTGAGGGATTGGTGCCAAAACGGATAAGAAACAGCAATTGGCTGAATGCTGCAGGCGTTGAAAATGGCTATCAATGTTATGTTATATCAACATTTAAGACAATTACCCGGGCATTTGCCCCGGGCTAGCGAGGGATGATGACCTAACGTTATTCACTAATGTTATTTAAATAATTTTTCTTATACCTATATCGTCTGCTCATCGTTTACATCTTTCTTTGTTCAACGCTGGAGCACGGCATGACAAACATCTCGACGCGTCGCCCTCGACTTTCCCGGCTGGCCAGCTCACTGGGCCTGGCCGCCACGCTGCTGACCGGCAGCTTTGCCATGCCGACCGCTGCCCAGGCCGAAGGGCAACTGCGCATCGCCGAGCAGTTCGGGATTGTTTATCTACTGCTCAACGTGGTGCGCGATCAGAACCTGATCGAGAAACACGGCAAGGCGGATGGGGTGGACATCAAAGTCGACTGGACCCAATTGTCGGGCGGCGCGGCCGTCAATGACGCACTGCTGACCGGTGCTGTGGATATTGCCGGCGCGGGTGTCGGGCCATTGCTGACTATCTGGGACCGAACCCACGGCAAGCAGAACGTCAAGGCCGTGGCTTCGCTGGGTAACTTCCCTTACTACCTGGTCAGCAACAATCCGAACGTGAAAACCATCGCTGACTTCACTGAAAAGGATCGCATTGCAGTGCCTGCGGTGAGCGTTTCGGTTCAGTCGCGTTATCTGCAATATGCGTCGGCCAAGCTCTGGGGCGATGCGGAATATGCCCGTCTGGACAAATACACCGTCAGCCTGCCACACCCTGATGCCGCCGCAAGCATTATTGCAGGCGGCACCGAACTGACCGGGCACTTTTCCAACCCGCCATTCCAGGAGCAGGAAGTAGCCGCCAAAGGCGTGCATGTGGTGCTTAACACTTACGACCTGCTCGGCCCGAATTCGCCGACACTGCTGTTCGCCACCGAGAAATTCCGCAACGAGAACCCGAAGACCTACAAAGCGTTCATTGAGGCGCTGAGCGAAGCTGAAGACTTCATTCGTAAAGACAAAGGCGCTGCGGCAGACACTTACATCCGTGTCACCAAAGCCAAAATTGATCGGGATGCATTGCTGAAAATCATCGACAACAAGGACTTCGAGTTCACCATCACACCGAAGAACACTTACCCACTGGCCGAATTCCTGCACCGGGTCGGCGCGATCAAGAACAAGCCTGCTTCGTGGAAGGACTACTTCTTCCAGGATGCCAAGCCGTTGCAGGGGAGTTAAACAAACTTTATCGGTAGGCTTGCGAAATCATCCGCCTGACCGCTAATCAACTGTAGGAGTGAACTTGTTCGCGAGGCGTCAGCATGGCCAGTATCGTCATTGGCTGAGACACCGCTTCGCCAACAAGCTGGCTCCTACAGGAAGCGCAGATGCAATGCCCCATCACTCAACACCCCGCAACCCACTCATCAACTCCTCCCGGCACTTGAGCAGCGCTTTCTCGATGCTTTCCCTGGCCTGGGCAATTCGCCAGGCCGGGCCTGCCACGTCAATAGAGTAGAAACCCTGCGGCGTCTGCAGACTCACGGCCACCGACGCCACGCCCTGGGTATGTTCTTCATTGCCGAACGCGATCCCGGTTTGCCGGATCTCATCCAGTTGCTCAAGCAGCAGCGGCAAGGTCAGGGTATTGGCTGTCAGCGGTTTGATCTTGCGGCCGATCAATTTGACCACTGACTCATTGTCCATTCGGGCCAACAAGGCTTTACCGCCGCCAATGCCATAGATGTTGAGGATGCCGCCGGGGCCGGAAGAAACCCTCAGGGAATGGCTCGACACCACGGTGTGCAAGATCAACAGCTCAGCTCCCGCAGCGCTGGACAGTACGATCGTCTCGCCGGTTTCTACCCCCAGCTTTTCAAGGTATGGCCGTGCTTTCTGCACAATATCTACATGGCTATGAGAAGCCAGACGCATCAACGCCGGGCCCAGGCAAATGCCGCCTCGCCCGTGCACTTCCAGCAACTCCTCCAGCGCCAAGGCGTCCACCAGTCGCTGCACCGTGGAGCGAGGCAACTCGCAGCGTTTGGCGATCTCCCCAAGGCTCAAGCCGGCAGGCTCTCCTTCGAGGCTGCGCAGGATCGCCGCTGCCCGGGAAATAACCTGCACGCCGCCGCGATCTGAATCCGTTATCGTCATGGACACACCTTGTCATAAGTACCACTGATTGATACAGTGTACCGCCTTGCAGTTAAAAACTGAAACACCTCAGCAGGATTTTTTACGTGTCAGCGCCTTCCCCTCCGCCCTCTCCGGCTCCCTTTACGCTCCGTCTAGCCCTGGGTCTGATCGGCGTGCTGATTGCTGCGCTGACTTCCGGGATTAATGATCGCGTCACTGATATCACACTGGCCGACATTTTAGGCGTGTATGGCCTGGGACACGATGACGGCACATGGGTCAGTTCGGTCTACGCGGCGGCGGAAGTTTCGGCCATGTTGCTCGCCCCCTGGTTTGCAGTGACTTTTTCTCTGCGCCGCTTCGCTATTGTCGCGACGTTCGCGTTTACCTTTTTCGGCGCCATCATTCCCTTCGCGCCCAATCTGGAAAGCCTGGTGACTCTGCGTCTTTTACAGGGCATGGCGGGCGGTGCTCTACCACCGTTGCTGATGACTGCAGCACTGCGATTTCTCCCCTGGCATATCAAGCTGTACGGTTTGTCCGCCTACGCGCTGACGGCAACTTTCGGCCCCAACCTGGCCATGCCACTGGCTGCACTCTGGACAGAAGGCGTCGACTGGCGAATGGTGTTCTGGCAGATCATCCCTTCCGGGCTGATCGGTGCGGCGCTCATAGCGTATGGACTGCCGCAAGACCCGTTGCGTCTGGAGCGCTTCAGACAAGCCGACTGGCGCGGAGCATTGCTGGGGGTCAGCGGCGTCTCCATGCTGATCATTGCCCTGACGCAGGGAGAGCGTCTGGATTGGCTCAACTCGCCACTGATCAGCTTCCTGTTACTGGGCGCTGCGGTGTGTCTGCCCGCGTTTCTGATCAACGAATGGTTTCATCCGCTGCCGCTGTTCAAGCTGCAACTGCTCAAGCGTCGAAACTTCAGCTATGGCTTGATCACGTTGTGCCTGTTTCTATTCGTCGGGCTGGCGGGCAGTGCAATTCCAGCGTCTTACCTGACTCAGATCCAAGGCTATCGTCCGCTGCAGACCATGCCCACGGCGTTGATTATCGCCTTGCCGCAACTGCTGATTGCCCCGCTGGTGGCGCTGGTAATCAACCGCAACTGGGTCGACTCGCGCTATGTAATTGCCTTCGGTCTTGGCTTGCTGACCCTCGCCTGTCTTGGCGGCTCGCAGATCACCAGCGAATGGGTTCGTGATGACTTCTACCTGCTGCAATTGCTCCACACCTTTGGGCAGCCTTTGGTGGTTGTGCCATTGCTGATGAATGCAACTGGCGTGATTCAACCGCTTGAAGGCCCGTTCGCATCGTCCATGGTCAACACGCTGCGCGGGCTGTTTTCGGTGATTGCCGGGGCTGCGCTGGAAAACTTTGTCACCCATCGTGAGCACTTCCACTCCAACGTCCTGCTGGACGGCGTGGGCACAAGGCTGCAGGGCCTTGAGCCCTTGCACAGCATGCAGAGCACCGCTGCGCTGGCTCGGCAGGTCAAGGAACAAGCCTACGTTTTGAGTTTCAGCGATGCCTTTCTCGCATTGCTGGCCGTCATCGGCGTTTTGCTGGTCATTCTGCTGACCCTGCCCAAGCGCGCCTATCCACCGCAACCTCCGGTACCGTCATGAAACAGCACAGAACCGCCCTCTCCCTGGCCTGCGTCGCCGTCATCGTTTGCGTGGCCTACATCGGCTATCGCCTGATCAGCGGCGGTACCGTGCAACATACCGATGACGCTTATATCCGCGCCGACTCGGTACTGGTTTCGCCACGTCTTTCCGGGCAGATCATCAGGATCGCCGTAGAGGACAATCAGCGGGTCAAAGCCGGTGATTTGCTGGCTGAAATAGACAGCGCTGATTATCGGGTCGCGCAATTGTCGGCCAAAGCCAACGTCGAGGCGGCGTCCGCGCAGATCCAGAACCTGCAGGCCAGTATCGAACGCCAAAAGGCGGTCATTGATCAGACCGCTGCGACCACCCGCGCCACCGCTGCGTCCCTCAAATTTGCCCAGGAAAACGCCAAGCGCTACCTGAACCTCTCCAACGCCGGTGCAGGCACTCAGCAGGAACGTCAGAAAGCAGATGCAGAGTTGCTCGGCTGGCAGGCCGCGCGTGACCGCGATGAAGCCTCGCGAGTCGCCGCGTCGAAAAGTCTGGATGTGCTCAAAGCGCAACTAGAAGTCGCCCGGGCAGCGTTGGCTAAAGACGAGGCGGCTTTGCAACAGGCTGACCTGAACCTGTCCTATACGCGGATCACAGCACCGCAAGACGGCATGATTGGCCAGCGCTCGGTACGCGTCGGCGCCTATGTTTCGCAAGGCCAGGCGCTAATGGCCGTGGTGCCATTGCAGGACGCCTTCGTGGTGGCCAACTTTCGCGAAACCCAGCTCGCTCACATGCAGCCGCAGCAGAAAGTCGAACTGACGGTGGATAGCTTCCCCGACCATCCATTCAGCGGCTACGTCGACAGCATTGCCCCGGCAACCGGCGTCTCGTTCTCGCCCATTGCGCCGGATAACGCGACGGGTAACTTCACCAAAGTGACCCAGCGGTTGCCGGTGAAAATCAGGTTCGATGCCGATCAGCCGGATCTGCAGAAGCTGCGGATCGGTATGTCGGTCGTGGCGCGTATCGACACCGCGCAGGAGCATTGATATGAAGCGCTGCCTGCTGTTTGCCGCCATGCTCAGCCTGGGTGCCTGCTCGGTCGGCCCCGACTTTCAGCGCCCACAAGCGCAGTTGCCAGAGACCTGGCAAAACACCTTGCGCCCCGGTACAGCGCCTGGCAGCCCGGCTGACAGCCAGTGGTGGCAGCAGTTGGGTGACCCGCAACTGACTGCTCTGGTTGAACGTGCCGCCAAGGCCAATCTGGATGTCCGCGCAGCGAGTAATCGGCTTGAGCAAAGCCGGGTGATGCGTCAGGTCACCGGTAGTCAGCAACTGCCCGGCGTTGCGGCCAATGGCAGCTATCGCCGCGCGCGCAACAGCGCTGAAGGCCTGAATGATCCTTCCGGCGAACAGGGTCATGCGCCGTTTGAATTGTGGAGCGGTACGCTGGATGCCAGTTGGGAACTTGATCTTTGGGGCCATGTACGGCGCAACGTCGAAGCGGCCGATGCGCAGATCGAGCTGACCCAGGCTCAACGTGACGGCGTGCTGTTGAGCATCGCTGCCGAAACGGCCACCGACTACATTCGCCTGCGCGGCGTGCAGGCCAAGCTCGGTGTCGCGCGGCAGAACCTGGAGATCGCCAAACAAAGCCGACAGTTGACTCAGGCACGCTTCGACAATGGCGTGACCACCAATCTTGATACCTCCAATGCGGCTGCGCAGGTGGCGACCATCGAGGCTGTCATCCCGACGCTGGGTGCCGAGCAGGATCGCCTGATCAACGCCCTGAGTTATTTGCTCGCCGAACCACCGCGTGCATTGAGCGCTGAACTGCTCGAACCGAAAAGCATTCCTCATCCGGCACCTGACGTACCGCTGGGCCTGCCCTCGGAACTGGCTCAGCGGCGCCCGGACATTCAGCAAAGTGAAGCTGCGCTGCACCGGGCCACGGCGGCAATTGGCGTTGCGCAAGCGGATTTCTATCCACGCATCAGCCTTGGCGGCAGTTTCGGCACACAAGCGCTGGACGGCTCGGATGTCGGCGCGTGGAGCGCTCGCCAATGGACCTACGGCCCGAGCCTGTACCTGCCGATTTTCCAGGGCGGACGCCTGACCGGCACTCTGGAATTGCGCAAGCGTCAGGAACAGGAGGCCGCGCTCAATTATCAGCAAGTGGTGCTGGGCGCCTGGCATGAAGTCGATAACGCCATGACCGACTACGCAGCCGAGAAACAAAAGCACACTGCCCTGCAGGAAGCCGTCAGCCAGAACAACATCGCGCTGAGCACTGCGCGCGACCGCTACACCCAAGGCGCAGCAGACTTCATCAACGTGCTCAATGTGCAACGTGCGCTGCTGGATACCCAAAGTGCTCTGGTGGATAGCTCGACGGCGGCCGCCATTGACCGGATCAGACTGTACCGCGCACTGGGCGGTGGTTGGCCAAAGGGGTGAAACACTATGGACGAGTGTTCACATAACTGTGGGAGCTGTGCTTGCCCGCGATAGGTCTGGGCGCGATCTAAATTGAACCGTATCCAGCCTTATCGCGAGCAAGCTCGGCTCCCACAGGGATAGGCGTAATCCCCATAAAAAAACAGGCTGCCCTCATGCCAAAGGAACAGCCTGTAAAAACAACGAAGTTTTTGAATAGCTTTCAGCCAGTCACTTGGCGGTGATCACCGACAATTTGGTAATCCCTGCCCGCTCGATGGACGCCATGGCTCGCGCCACTTCGCCGTAGTTCACCCCGTTGTCGGCCTGCAATTGCACGCGTACGTCCGGTGCTTTTTCCCTGGCGGCCTTTAGATTGGTTTCCAGTAGGTCCGGCTGGATTTCATCCTTGTTGATGAACAGCTTGCCCTGCCCGTCGATGCTCACCACCAAAGGATCTTTCTGTTCTACCGGGGCGACCGATTCGGTCTTTGGCAGGTTGATCGGGATCGAGTTGGTCAGTAGTGGCGCGGTCACGATGAAGACCACCAGCAGCACCAGCATCACGTCTACCAGCGGCGTGACGTTGATCTCGCTCAGCACTTCGTCACTGTCTTGTGTGGAGAAAGCCATCTCAGGACGCCTCCTGCACTTTCTGACCAGTTGCCGGTGCAGCGTGCTTGTTCAATACGGGGTGCAGCAGGACGCGGAACGAGTTCTTCTGCGCCAGGCTGTAGAAGTCGTGAGCGAAGTCGTCCAGATCCGCAGCCGTCAGTTTCAGGCGACGCAGAAAGTAGTTGTAAACCAGCACCGCAGGAACGGCGACCGCGATCCCGACACCGGTAGCGACCAGTGCAGCACCAATAGGGCCAGCAACGGTTTCAAGGCTCGCCGAGCCCGCAGCGCTGATGCCTTTCAACGCCGACATGATGCCCCAGACCGTACCGAACAGACCGATAAACGGCGAGGTGCTGCCGATACTGGCAACCACCGCCAGACCGGTTTCCAGCGAGCGGCGTTCGCGGACGATTTGCTGACGCAGGGCACGTTCCAGACGGTCCTGATGGTTGATCGCCTGGCTCAGATCAGTGGCTTGCGCGCCATCCGGCACCTGAATAGCCGCATAACCGGCCAACGCTACACGGGCTGCTGCGCCCGGTTGTTCCTGAGCCAGTTGAGCGGCGGAATCAAGGCTCGATGCGGCCCAGAATTGCTTGTGGAATTTGCGATCCTGATTCTTCAGGCGAGTGAACTGCACGCCCTTGAGCAGGGCCAGGCCCCAGGTCGCCACGGAAAACAGGACCAGCAGCCAGATGACGGCGTGCTCGACGGATTCGAAAGGGGAAGCAAGTAGGTTCATGGCGCGGCTCTCTTTGAACAAGGCATGTGTGGTGTAGCGATGCGCCTTTTGTTCAGGTAGCTCGCAGAGTCAAAACGAATGGACGTTAACGAATTTTGAAATCGATGGGCACGCTGACCCAACCATCCTGGGCGACATCGCCCTGCTTGGCCGGTACAAAGCTCCAGCGCTTCACCGCTGCCAGTGCCGCATCGTCGAGCTGATCGCGTCCGCTGCTTTTCTGCAGCTGAATCTCACCCGGTTTGCCACTGGCAAGTACATGCACGCGCAACAACACCGTCCCTTCCCAGCCGCGACGCATGGCCAGTGCCGGGTATTCCGGGGCCGGATTTTTCAGGTAACCGGCGTTGGCAGATGCAGGCGTTACTGGTTTTGGTGCGGGTGGCGCTGGCGGTGCAGGTGCTGCGACCGGTTGCGGCAGTGCCGGTGGTGCTGGCGGTTGTTCCACGGGTTTGGCGACCGGCTTGGGCACAGGCTTGACGACTGGCTTGGGCTTTGGAATCGGCTTTGGCGGTGGGGGTTTGACCGCGAGTTCGTCTTCCACGGGCGGTGGCGGTTCCTGAACCACCGGTTGCACGATGGGCTCGGGCGGCGGCGGTGGAGTCTCAACAACCGGTGACGCTGGCTGGGAAAACTCGATGGTCATCGGTGGGACTTCGGGTGGTGCTACCGGCAGCGGCGCAGGCGGGTTCTGGTTGACCCAGTAAATAACCGCACCGTGCAACACCAAGGCGAATACGCCCAGCAATACGGCCTCACGACGGCTCAAAATCCGTTTTGGCGTGCTGTGTAGACGCGACAGCGCCAAGGGACCGCGATAGATGCGCCCCAGATCAAGCAACTCGCCACTCGGTGCCGGACGCCACAGCACATCAAGTGCGCTGGCGCTTTGGACATTGCCCATTGTGTGCTCCTGCAAAACCTTCAAATGAAAAGCCCGAGGCAGAGCGGCTAGCTCTGCGACGACGCCTGGGTTAAATAATCCACGAGAGGGTATATTTCTTAAAAGAATATTTTCTCAGATAGTTATTCGTTAATTGCATAACACCCAATTTCAATTTGCGAATGCTGACCCGTGGGAGCTGGGCTTGCCCGCGATAAGGCTGGACGCGATTTAAAGTGAACCGGGCCCAGCCTTATCGCGAGCAAGCTCTGCTCCCACAGGGAAAATCCCCCAGCTCGGAATCACGTGCTCTCCCGCTCGATCACTTCACACTTGAGCAAATTCAAGCGCTGCAACTCGCCTTCCAGTTCGATTACCCCAAGGCTCTGCAACAACCGCGTAGCGGCCAGCACGCCGATTTCCAGCGCCGGTGGTTTGATGGTGCTCAGACTTGGCAACAGCATCTCGGCGAAGGCGTAATCACCAAACCCCAGCACCGCACAATCCTGCGGAATACGTAGCCCGGCGCGCTGCCCCGCCAGCAAACCACCCGCCGCCAGGTTGTCGTTGGCGAAGACGATGGCATCGGGCTTTTCAGCCGAGCTCATCAAGGCCTGCATGGCCTGTTTCCCCGCTTCGAACGGCGCTCGATCCGGATCCGGCGCAAACAGGATCGGCGTCAGCCCCAGCTCGATCAGCGCCGCCGCGCTGCCGTCACGACGCTCGATAGCACTGAAGTCGCCCGGTGCGCTGTTTTGTACAAAGGCAATCCGTCGGTAGCCCTTGCCGTGCAGGTATCGCGCTGCCGTGACACCCACTTCGTAGTGGGAAAAACCGATCTGAATCGGCGCCCGATCCGGTTGGTAATCCCAGGTTTCCACCAGTGGAATATCCGTGTCGGCGAGCATCTTCTCGGTGCCTGCGCTGTGAAAATGACTGGTCACCACCAGCGCCGCAGGCGACCAGCCGAGAAAGGCACGAACAGCGCTCTCCTCCTGCTCCGCCGAGAAGTAACTCGACGCCAGCAGCAACTGATAACCATGACGCGTCAGCGTGTCACTGAAACCCTGAATGGTATTGGCAAAGATCGGCCCGGAAATGTTGGGCACCACCATGCCGACAATCCTTCCCCGCGCCGATGCCAGACCACCCGCCACCAGATTGGGGACATAACCCAGTTCGGCCACTGCGGTCGCAATACGCTCGCGGTGCTCATCCGACACCTGATCCGGCTGATTGAAATAACGCGAGACCGTCATCGTCGAAACACCCACGTGTTTAGCCACCGTATCCAGCGTGATGCGCCCTGCCCCACGACGTTTGCGCGGCGGACTTTTCTGATCGCTCAAGGCTGATGCCCTTCTAACAAAAAGGAATATAAAAGTAATTTTTGAGTATTGGACGATCTATCTCGTACTTCCTGATACTGGCGATGTTAGCGCTAACGGAATGATCTTGTCAGCTACTCGCTTGAGCGAATGCCGCGGAACAGCCAACGCCTACATCAGGAGCAGTGACCGAAGAGTCACGGCAGTCAGGGCATCTTTCAAGCGAGCATCGACATGCAACACACTAATGGGGACATCATCAAACCAGCGCGCCTGGCGCAGGCCATCGCCACTGCACTGGCACTGACTTCGCTGCCAGGCCTCGCCGCCGACAGCAACACCACCACTACGAGCGAAGGCCAGACCGCGACATTGCAAGCTGTGACCGTGACAGCTACTCGTCGCGAAGAATCGCTGCAGAAAGTACCGGTGGCGGTCTCTGTGGTTGAAGGCGAACAACTGGAACGCGACAACCGTAACGGCGTATCCAGCATCGTCCAGCAGATCCCCAGCCTGAACTTCCGGACCGGCGCCTCGAACAAGGACACCTCGTTGTTCGTTCGTGGCGTGGGTACTATTTCCACCTCGCCAGGTGTCGAGCCGACGGTAGCGACCGTTGTCGACGGCGTGGTTTACGCAAGGCCTGGTCAGGCGACGCTGGACTTGCTCGACCTGGAGCGCATTGAAGTGCTGCGCGGTCCGCAAGGCACACTGTTTGGCAAGAACGCTTCGGCGGGCGTGCTCAACGTGATCAGCAAGGCGCCGACCGAAGAAACCCATGGTTACATCGATCAGTCGTACTACAGCGGCAACGAGAGCCGTACGCGTTTCGGCATTGGCGGCAGCCTGATCCCGGACACCCTCAAAGCCTCCATCACGACGCTGTTCGGCAGCTACGACGGCAACGTCGATAACAAAGCCAATGGCCAGGAAGTCAACGGATACAACCGCAAGGGCGCACGCGGCAAGCTGGAGTTCACCCCCAACGATGACGTGAAACTGACCGTCATCGCCGACTACATGCAAGCCCACGATGACGCACCGAACGGCGTGGTCAGTTCAGCGCTGACCCCGGCCTTTGCCGGTGCATTGGCGCCTGCCGCTGCCAGTAATCACAACCGCGATATCGTCAGCGATTACCGCAGCCACGTGGAAGACATCAACAAAGGTCTGTCTGCGCAACTGGACTGGAATCTGGGCGATTACACCCTGACGTCGATTACCGCCTGGCGCGGCTGGAACAACACTCAATGGCAGGACGGCGATCGCCTGGCGAACATCACGGCGGCATTCCCCGGTACTGAAGACAAGGGCGACCTGGACTTCAATCAGTACTCGCAGGAACTGCGTCTGGCCTCGCCAAAAGGTCAGTTTCTGGAATACGTCGGCGGCCTGTATTACATGCACGGCAAGGATGAAGAAACCTATCGCCGCACGCTGGTCACGCCAACCGCCAGTGCCGTGGGTGTAGCGGACTACAGCACCACCAGCGACAGCTATTCGGTGTTTGGCGAAAGCACCCTGAACTTCACCCCGGCCTTTCGCGGGATCGCCGGCTTGCGCTGGACCCACGACGAGCTGGAATACGATCACCGCAGGGTCTCGACCTCGGCCACTCAAGTGGCGGGCATCAATCCCGCGACCAGTAGCTCCGGATCAGTGGATGAAGATGGCTGGTCCGGACGCCTGGGCCTGCAATATGACCTGACCGATAACGTCATGACCTACCTGACCTATTCGCGCGGCTATAAAGGCCCGGCTTACAACGTGTTCTTCAACATGCAGCCGCGAGACACCGATGCCCTCAAACCGGAGACTTCCAACACCTGGGAACTGGGCGTCAAAGCCACCAGCTGGAACAACCGTCTGATCACCAACCTTGCGGTATTCCACAGCGACTACGACAACTATCAGGCGAACTTCTTCGATACCGTCGCGGGTAGCGTCGTAACGCGATTGATCAACGCGGGCAGCGTTTCCACCGAAGGTGTCGAGGCCGATTTCGCCTTGCAGGCCACGCAGAACCTGAAGTTTTCCGGCGCAGTGGCCTACACCAGAGCGCGCATCGACACCTTCGCCTGCCCGGCGGGCGCGGCCGCATCCTGCAACGTGGACGGCAAAACCCTGCCCTTCTCGCCTGACTGGAAAAGCTACGTGCGGGCCGATTACAGCATCCCGCTGGAAAACGGTCTGGATGTGGAACTGGGCACCGATTACAGCTGGCAAAGCGAAGTGCAGTACGACATCAGTCAGAACCCGGACACCAAACAAGGCGCCTACGGCATCTGGAACGCCAGCGTCGCACTCGCCGACTACACCAACGGCTGGCGCGTCGCGTTACTGGCCAAGAACCTGGCCGACAAATCCTATTCACCCGGCCTGGCCACCGGCGGCAACTACATCACCCGCGCCGTACCGCGTGATGACGAGCGCTATTTTGGTGTGCAATTGCGTAAGGATTTTTGATGCATAGCAGTTGGAGCTACTCGGCATCCCTGACACCACGCTGTCGCGCAGTAAACACAGACCTTTAGGAGTGAGCTTGCTCGCGATTCGATTTCCTGATCGACGCATTTATCGTATGAACGGACGCTATCGCGAGCAAGCTCACTCCTACAGAAACCTCATTTCAAATCAGATTGTCATGTTGACAGGAGGTAGCTCGGCATCCCTGACACCACGCTGTCGCTAAGTAAACGGGAACCTGTAGGAGCACACGAGCACCGCGAGGCCGCGATAGCGGTGTATCAGACAGACCGCCATCGCTGCCTCGCGATGCTCGTGAACGCCTATAAAAGATCTGATTCAACAAGGAACAACACATGAGCAACACACCTCGCCAACTCAAGCTCGGCGCCTTTCTCATGGCCACCGGGCACCATGTAGCGGCTTGGCGTCACCCGGATGTGCCGGCCAACGCCGGGCTGGATTTCAAGCATTACAAACATCTGGCCCAAGTGGCCGAAGCAGCAAAGTTCGACGCGCTGTTCGTCGCTGACAGCGTCGCCGCAGCAACAGGCCCCAGCGCCAGTCACATGGCACGCTCCGATCATTTTGAACCGCTGACCCTGATGGCAGCGCTCAGCGCAGTCACCGAACACATCGGTCTGATCTGCACTGCCACCACCAGTTACAACGAGCCGTATCACGTGGCGCGCAAGTTTGCTTCGCTGGATCACCTGTCTGGCGGGCGTGCTGGCTGGAATCTGGTGACCTCCGACGCTGCCGCCGAGGCGCAAAACTTCGGCCGTGCAGAACATATCGGCCACGCTGAACGCTATAGCCGCGCTCGGGAGTTTCACAAGGTCGTGACCGGTCTGTGGGACAGTTGGGAAGACGACGCCTTTGTGCGCGACAAAGCCAGCGGCGAGTATTACGACCCGGCCAAACTGCATGTGCTGGATCACCAGGGTGAACACTTCCGGGTCAAAGGCCCGCTGAACGTGGCCCGCTCGCCTCAGGGCCAGCCGGTCATCGTTCAGGCAGGCTCTTCGGAAGTCGGCCGTGACCTGGCAGCTGAAACCGCCGAAGTGGTGTTCACCGCGCAAACGTCACTGGCCAATGCCCAAGCGTTTTATGCTGACATCAAAGGCCGCATGACACGCTTCGACCGTGACCCAGAAAGCCTGAAAGTGATGCCCGGCGTGCTCGTCGTGGTCGGCGACAGCGAAGCCCTGGCCCGGGAAAAATTCGAAGCGTTTCAGGAGCTGGTAGAGCCACGAGTCGGCGTCGCCTTGCTCGGCCGGATGCTGGGCAATTTCGACCTGTCCGGTTACGCCCTCGACGAACCGTTGCCGCCGCTACCGTTGACCGATAGCGGGCAGCAAAGTCGCCAGAAGCTGCTGACCCAGCTGTCCCGGGATGAAAACCTGACCCTAGCCCAACTGGGCCGCCGAATTGCCGGAGGTCGCGGACACTACAGCCTGATCGGCACCCCGACGCA
Source organism: Pseudomonas sp. HP_14 (assembly GCF_055283875.1). Classification (NCBI taxonomy): domain Bacteria; kingdom Pseudomonadati; phylum Pseudomonadota; class Gammaproteobacteria; order Pseudomonadales; family Pseudomonadaceae; genus Pseudomonas; species Pseudomonas sp. HP_14. The sequence goes on from NZ_JBTOQI010000041.1 coordinate 297,209, forward strand.
AATCGCCGATGAACTGCAAGTCTGGTTCGAGGAACGCGCCGCCGACGGCTTTAATGTGCTGGTACCGCACCTGCCCGGAGGGCTTAAAGACGTGGCTCATTACGTCGTGCCTGAGCTACAGCGCCGTGGCCTGTTTCGTACCGAGTACACCGGCAGCACGCTGCGGGAAAACCTCGGCCTGCAACGGCCACGTCACCGTTTTGCGGAGGATTCCAAGTGAGCTGCAACCCCTTGAGAGTCGCCAGCCTGCTGTTGGTATGGAGCCTGTCGTGCAGCGCATTTGCGCTGAATGGCGATCCACGCCCGGATGCACCGGAACTGGCCGCACGTGGCGCTTATCAGGTAGGTGTGCGAACCATTGATGTGGTCCATCGCGATCAACTCAACATCCTCGCGGTTACCAGTACCGACAGTAACCCTCGTTACGACCGTCCGCTGCGTCTTGAAGTCTGGTATCCCGCGCAGTTGAAAACTGGCCAGGCCGAGCTGAGCACTTACACCGACGTGCTCGGCGCAGGCGCCAACAACCCGGCTCGGCCCAACACCGCGTTCACGTTCGAAGGCCGGGCCGCACGCGATGCGCAGCCGCTCAAAGACAAGAAGTTTCCACTGGTGATCGTGTCCCATGGGTATCCGGGCTCACGCTTGCAGATGAGTTACCTGACCGAGTTTCTCGCCTCTCACGGCTATACAGTCGTCGCCATCGATCACACGGAAGCAACTCGTGCCGACAAGGCCGGTTTTGCCAGCACCCTGCTCAACCGTCCCTTGGACATTCTGTTCGTGCTGGACCAGATCACTGACTGGGCGAAGTCAGGCAGTGGCAGTCCGCTGGCTGGAAAAATAGACACCCGCCACACCGCCCTGCTCGGTTATTCCATGGGCGGCTATGGCGTACTGAATGCAGCAGGCGTTGGCACCAGCGCGGTGGCATCACGCTTTGTGCCAGGCACTGCATTACAGGCCAGAAAAGCGGGTAACCCCGACTTCGAAGCGGCACGAGACGCACGCATCAAAGCACTGATCGCTTTCGCACCATGGGGCGGACAGCAAGGTCTGCTGGATGAGAAAGGGTTGGCAGGACTGCGCGTACCCAGCCTGTTCATCGCGGGTGATCAGGACGACGTCGCCGGTTACGCTGACGGTGTCAGACGCCTGGCTGAAGGCGCCAAAAACGCTGACCGCTACCTGCTCGTCTACGAAAATGCCCGCCACAACATTGCGCCTAATCCGCCCCCTGCGGCGGCGAGCAGCCATCCCGATGATTTTTCCGCCTATGCTGAGCCGGTCTGGGACAGCAGCCGGATCAACAACATCAATCAGCACTTTGTTCTGGCCTTTCTCGATCAGCAACTCAAAAGCGTAGACCGTCAAGCATGGTTGACTCTGGTGCCACGGGCCGCCGACGGCAAATGGTCGACGGACGAAACCGGACGCGAAAAACCTGATCACACTTACTGGAAAGGCTTCAAGAATCGCAGCGCTTTGGGCCTGGAGTTCTATCACTGGCCAGCGCAAGCGACACCGTCTTCGACTACCGAATGAGAGCCACAATGACTTATACCGCTGCCGAAAACCGCTACGAAAAAATCCCCTATCGCCGCACTGGCCGCAGTGGGTTGGTACTGCCCGCGTTATCGCTGGGTCTTTGGCACAACTTTGGCGACAGCACGCCGATCGACACCCAGCGCGCCATGCTGCGCACGGCATTCGATCTGGGCATCAATCATTTTGATCTGGCCAACAACTACGGCCCGCCCTATGGCAGCGCCGAGAGTAACTTCGGCAAGCTGTTGCGCGAGGACTTCAAGCAGTATCGCGATGAGCTGATCATCTCCACCAAAGCCGGTTGGGACATGTGGCCTGGCCCCTATGGTCAAGGTGGAGGTTCACGCAAATACGTGCTGGCCAGCCTCGATCAGAGCCTGCAGCGCATGGGTCTGGACTACGTGGACATTTTCTACTCACACCGCTTCGATCCAGACACACCACTGGAAGAAACTGCCAGTGCCCTGGCGACTGCCGTGCAGCAAGGCAAAGCGCTGTACATCGGTATTTCTTCCTACTCAGGCGGCAAAACCCGTGAAATAGCCGCGCTGCTGAAAGAGTGGAAGGTGCCGCTGTTGATTCACCAACCGGCCTACAACCTGCTCAATCGCTGGGTCGAGAAGGACCTGCTGGACACTACCGATGAACTGGGCGCAGGGGTCATCATCTTCACTGCATTGGCTCAGGGTTTACTGACCGACAAATACCTCAACGGCGTGCCGCAGGATGCGCGGATCAATCGTCCGGGTGGTGGTTCTTTGCAGGCTTCGCACTTGTCCGAAGCCAACATCGCTCACGTTCGCGCCTTGAACGAAATCGCCAGGCGTCGCGGCCAGAGCCTGGCGCAAATGGCCCTGGCCTGGACCCTGCGTGACCCACGCGTGACCTCGGCGTTGATTGGTGCGAGCCGTCCGGAGCAAATCATCGAGAACGTCGAAGCGCTGAAAAACCTCGACTTCAGCCCGCAAGAGCTGGCCGAAATCGACCGCTTCGCTCAGGAAGGCGGCATAAACCTGTGGGAGAAGCCGTCGTTGGCGGAGTGAAATCCAAAGCCAATAAATGCAATTCCACTGTGGAATGCAACCTCCCTTGTGGGAGCGGTGCTTGCCCGCGATAAACGATAACGCGGTATGTCGTCAATGCGCGTCTCATGTATCGTCGGAATGCCGCCCAGACCAAGCACCGCTCCCACAAGGGATCTTCATTAGCCTGACAAGTTATGTGCAGTCAGAAATAAGCGAGCACCCAATGAAATCCATAGCACTACTCTTCGCAGGTCTGATCGGCCTGGCATCCGCACAATCAGCCTTGGCAGCCGATCCGCAAACCCTGCGCGTCGGTTACCAGAAAGGCTCCATCGCCCTGGTGATCGCCAAGGAAAAAGGCCTGCTGGAAAAACGCTTCGCCGACACCAAAATCCAGTGGATCGAATTCCCCGCCGGCCCTCAAATGCTTGAAGCACTCAACGTCGGCGCGCTGGATTTAGGTTCCACCGGCGATATCCCGCCGCTGTTCGCTCAGGCGGCCGGAGCAGACCTGGTCTACGTCGGCGCCGAGCCTGCCAAGCCCGCCGCAGAAACCATCCTGGTGCGCAAGGACAGTCCGCTGCAAAGCGTCGCCGACCTGAAGGGCAAAAAAGTCGCCTTCCAGAAAGGCTCCAGTTCCAACAACGTATTGCTGCGAGCACTGAACAAGGCCGGTTTGACCTTCAAGGATATCCAGCCGATCTACCTCACCCCTGCCGACGCCCGTGCCGCCTTTGAACAAGGCAGCGTCGATGCCTGGGCGATCTGGGACCCTTATGCCTCACTGGCCCTGATCGAAGGGCACAGTCGTCTGCTGGCCAATGGCACGGGGTTAGGTTTGTCTGGCCCGATCTACAGCGCACGTCGCGACTACGCCAATCAACACCCGGACTTTATTCACGCCGTGCTTGAAGAACTCACCGCTGCCGAAGCGCTGACACGCAGCCAGCGCCAACAGAGTATCGACATCCTGACCAGCTCAATGGGCCTGCCGGAACCGGTGATCACCCGCTACCTGGATAACCGCCCACCGTCGCCAATCCTGCCGGTGGACGCAAAAATCCTTGCCGCTCAGCAGGCGACGGCCGACCTCTTCTTCGAGAACAAATTGCTCCCGAAAAAGATCAACGTCGAACAGGCGGTGTGGAAATAACCCGTCAGAAACTATACGTACCGGTTACCACCAGATTGCGCGGCGCACCGGGCTGGATCTGCGCGGCACTGGTCGCCGACGAGTAATAGGTCTGATCAGTGATGTTGTTCAGCGCAGCGCGCAGATCCCAGTCCTTCTGACGGAACCCGGCCAACGCATCCCAACGTCCGTAACCTGGCAGCACAGTAGTGTTCAGGTTGTCGGCGTAGCGCTGGCCCACCAAGGTCATACCGGTTTCTGCGTACCAGCCCATCTCGGGTTTCCAGGTCAGGAACAGACTGCCGTTACGCTTGGCAACGTTACTGATGCGATTGCCTTCAAAGCCGTTGTTGTCTTTCACTACGGTCGCGTCCTGCACACCGACACCACCGCGTATATACCAGTTGCCGACAATCTTGCCGGTGCCCGTCAGCTCAATACCGCGAGAACGTTGCAAACCGCTGAGCAGGGTCACTGTCGGATTATTGGGATCACTGGTACGACGGTTGTAAAGCTCCAGTTCGTAGATTGCGAACGTCGTGCTGAAGCGATCATCCAGCCAGTCACTCTTGACGCCGATTTCCTTCTGCTTGGTCAGCTCCGGGCTCAGGTCATTGGTATTGCCTGCTGCGCCTGGAGTAATGCCAATCAGGCCGCCGCCGACAGGCGAAAACGTTTTGGTCCAGGAGGCGTAAAACGAATGATCTTCCAGCGGCGTCCAGACCAGGCCGACTCTCGGGCTGGTGCTATGACTGTCACGCTCCTCGGTCAAGCCTCGAAGGCGGTTGGTCGACTCGATATCGAATGTGTCGTAACGCAGCCCGGCCAGTACCTGCCATTGATCATTCAGGCGCAACTGATCCTGCACATACAGGCCACGACTCTCCACCTCAGTGTGATTGTCGCTCGATACCTGCATACGTCCCGTGTGACGCAAGTCGCGGTTGGGAGAGTACAGGTCCAAAGACGGCACAGCAGAGAAGCCAGCTCCTGATGTCGCCGCCGTATAAAGCTTTGGATCCCGACGCTGGCTGCCTGTCTCCACGCCGGTCAGCAGACGGTGTTCCAGGCCAAACGTTTCCAGCGCACCTTCCAGCTCAAGGTTATTGAATACATTGCGAGTGGTCAGGTCCTGCTGCCAATGCTGGCGCGTGACCCTGTTAGTGGCCGGGATGAAACCGGTCAGGTAGGTGTTATCAAAATCGCTGTCGAGCTTGAACACGCCCAGAGTGTGCCTAAGCTGCCAGCTGTCATTGAGTTCGTAGCTGAGCCTGGAGCGCAGCGATTGCGACTTGTCATCGATGTAGTCGTGCTCGCTGCCATAGGTGGTATCGCGGCCCACATCCGCAGGGCGCCCGCCGATGCCGGGAATGCCACGATCTGGGGTACGGTTGTAGCGACTGTATTCGTACTGCACCAGCCAGTTCAGATCTGGAGTCAGTTGCCAGCTCATGGACGGCGCGAACAACTGACGGTTGCCGCTGACGCCGTCGCGAAAACTGTTCTGATCCATGTTGCCCATGTTCAGCCGCAGGCTGATCGTGTCACTCGGATCGGTGCTCAGGTCTGCGTAAAGGCTGCGCAAATCATCGCTGCCTCCCTGCGCTTCAATGCTTGAGCGGCGTCCGGCTTGCGGTTGTTTACTGACCCGGTTGACGATCCCGCCCTGGCTACCACGCCCGTAGAGCACGGCGGCCGGCCCCTTGAGGATTTCGATGCTTTCAATGTTGTGCAAATCGCGCACGTACTGACTGTCATCGCGGATGCCGTCGAGATAAAAGTCGTTGCTCGCATCAAAACCACGGATGCGCAAGCTGTCAAAACGCGTATCGGCACCACTGCTGACGTTGGGAATACCGCTCAAGGCGCTGCCCAGATCGTTGGTCCCGTAACTCGCGACACTGCTGGTTTTCACCGAATCAATAGCCTGAGGTACATAGCGTACGGGAGTGGCAGTACGCGTCGCGGTGCTGGTTTCCTTGACGCGTGGATCGTCGTTTTCAGCTTCGGTTTCGGCATTGATGGAGGTTTCAGGCAAAACCGCAGTAGCTGCAAAGCTGACACCCGCGGTCAGAATTGAGCAAAAACCGAGGGCAGCAGGCGTAAAACGCAAAAGAACAGACATCTGGAGCGCATCCAAAGGAGAGATTGAATTTGGCGCGAATAGTAGTGATTACCATTAACTTGCGTTAGCTATTCTCGAAAAGTTCCGACGGTAGATTGTGTCAAATTGTGTCAGCCTCGTTACAACCCTTGAACCAGAGCGTTCCCCCAATAAAACCGGTGGATTAAGGGCAGGCGTCACCGACAACTGTTTTGCAATCGACTCGAGCTTCGCTCATAAGCTAATTCTAAAAGGTTATTTATTTAGATTTTCTTAGATCATTTAGTCTCCAACCTCAGCCAGTCCCCGGCCAGCCTGATTCGGAGCTTCATGATGAAACTGCACTTCCCTCTTCGCCTTCTGGTGGCACTGTCGTTGACTGGCGCTTCGTATCTGGCTCAAGCAGCCGACTTCACCGTCGCCTACCAGACCACCGTCGACCCGGCCAAAGTCGCCCAGGCGGATAACGCGTACGAAAAAGCCACTGACTCGAAAATCTCCTGGCGCAAATTCGAAAACGGTGCCGACGTGATCACTGCCATCGCCTCCGGTGATGTACAAATCGGCTACCTCGGCTCCAGTCCTTTTACCGCCGCCGCCACTCGCAAGCTGCCGGTTGAAACCTTCTTGATCGCCACTCAGATCGGAGCCGCTGAAGCGCTGGTGGCGCGCAATGGTTCAGGGATCAATTCACCGCAGGATCTGATCGGCAAGAAAATCGCCGTGCCATTCGTTTCAACGGGGCACTACAGCCTGCTGGCCGCGTTGAAACACTGGAACATCGATCCGTCGAAAGTCACCATTCTTAACCTCGCGCCACCGGCCATTGCCGCCGCCTGGAAACGCGGTGACATAGACGCCACCTACGTTTGGGACCCGGCCTTGGGTGTCGCCAAGGAAAACGGCAAAGTGCTGATTACTTCCGGTGAACTGGCCAAGGTCGGAGCACCCACTTTTGATGCCTGGATCGTGCGCAAGGACTTCGCCGACAAGCACCCTGAAATCGTCAAATCCTTCGCCAAAGTCACCCTCGATGCCTACGCCGAGTACCGCAAGGACCCCGCCGCCTGGCTGGCCAAATCCAGCAACGTCGACAAGTTGGTGAAGCTCTCCGGCGCTAAAACCTCGGACATCCCGGGCCTGCTGCAAGGCAACGTCTACCCGCTGGCCGCAGATCAAAGCGCGCTGCTTGGTGCGCCAACCATCGATGCTGTCACCAAGACCGCTGCGTTCCTCAAGGAGCAAGGCAAGGTCGATGCGGTACTGGCTGATTACGCACCCTACGTCAGCGATAAATTCATCACCCGATAAGCGGAGTTTCAGCCCATGGCTTTGCTCAAACTGGAGCGCATCAGCGCACAGTATCCCGGCGCGACCGAACCGGTGCTGGCGGACATTTCCCTCAGCCTCGGCCCTCGGCAATTGCTGGTGGCACTGGGTCCCTCGGGAAGCGGCAAAACCTCCCTGCTCAATCTGATTGCCGGTTTCGTACAGCCCAGTGCTGGCAACATCAGCCTGGACGGTGTGACGGTCAATGGCCCGGGCGCAGAACGTGGCGTAGTGTTCCAGGACGATGCATTACTGCCTTGGCAGGACGTGTTGAGCAACGTCGCGTTTGGCCTGCAACTGGCGGGTGTACCGCGCGATCGGCGTGAGGCCAAAGCCAGGGAAATGCTCGCTCTGGTCGACCTCGCCGGTTTCGACCAACGCAAGATCTGGCAGCTGTCCGGTGGCCAGAGGCAGCGTGTTGGCCTTGCTCGCGCACTGGCGGCGGATCCATGTGTACTGCTAATGGATGAACCTTTCGGCGCACTGGATGCATTCACCCGCGAACAGATGCAGGAGCTGCTGCTGCAGGTCTGGCAGCGAACCGCCAAACCGGTGTTCCTGATCACCCACGACATTGAAGAAGCCGTGTTTCTCGCCACCGACCTGATTCTGTTGGCGCCAAATCCGGGACACATCGCCGAACGCCTGCAACTGGATTTCGGGCAGCGTTATGCCGCCGGGGAGTCGGCCCGTTCGATAAAGTCTGACCCACGCTTTATCGACACCCGGGAACATGTATTGGCCAGCGTCTTTTCCCAGCACGGCGTCTCTCGGGAGCAGTACGCATGAACAGCTACGAATTGCCGGGCAGCACGACCGCTGCCCCTGAAACTATCCCCGCCCCTGTGCGCTGGAAACTGAGCACGCGTGCAATCAGCGTGTTGACACTGGTGGTGCTGTTGGCAGCGTGGTGGGCGGTGACTGCCGCAGAACTTATCGAACCGCTGTTCCTGCCACCGCCCTCTGCGGTGCTGGAAAAAGCCTGGCTGCTGATGACCAGCGGCTACATGGATTCCACCCTCTGGCAGCACCTCGGGGCGAGTTTGCAGCGCATCGGTCTGGCACTGTTTTTTGCCGTACTCACGGCCATTCCGGTGGGTATCGCCATCGGTCACAACCGCATCGCGCGAGGTATTTTCGACCCGCTGATCGAGTTCTACCGCCCTATCCCTCCGCTGGCTTATTTGCCGCTGATCGTGATCTGGTGTGGCATCGGCGAGTTCTCCAAGGTGCTGTTGATCTACCTGGCGATTTTCGCCCCCATCGCTATCTCCACCGCGACCGGCGTGCGCACCGTTGACCCGACGAAATTGCGTGCTGCGCAATCGTTGGGGGCCACTCGCTGGCAGTTGATTCGCCACGTGATCCTGCCAAGCGCGCTGCCGGAAATCCTCACTGGCGTGCGCATCGGGCTGGGTGTCGGCTGGTCGACGCTGGTGGCTGCAGAACTGATCGCGGCGACCAGCGGTTTGGGCTTCATGGTTCAGTCAGCGGCGCAGTTTCTGGTCACGGATGTGGTGGTGCTGGGAATCCTCGTCATCGCCGTGATCGCCTTTGCCATGGAAATGGGCTTGCGCGCACTGCAGCGCAAGCTGGTGCCATGGCATGGGCAGAGTCATTGAAGAAGCTGCCACATAGATCGCCACGGTCCTTCGACGAACTGCGCACAATCCGGACACCTTTGCATGCCTATCCAGATATCACCCCTAAGCCCTGCCCTCGGCGCACAGATCAGCGGCATTGATCTGAGCCAGGAACTGACCCACGAACAGCGCGAGGCCATCGAACAAGCGCTGCTGAAACACCAGGTGCTGTTCTTTCGCAATCAGCCACTGACACCCAAACAACAGGCGCGGTTTGCCGCCGGTTTTGGCGAACTGCACGTGCACCCGATCTACCCGAATGTGCCGGAGCAACCCGAGGTATTGATCCTCGATACTGCGGTTACCGACGTACGCGATAACGCGATCTGGCACACCGACGTGACGTTCCTGCCGACTCCGGCGCTGGGTGCCGTGCTCAGTGCAAAACAACTGCCGGAATACGGTGGGGACACGTTGTGGGCCAGCGGCATCGCGGCCTATGAAGCGTTGTCACTGCCCCTGAAAACGCTGCTCGATGGCTTGACTGCGACGCATGATTTCACCCGCTCATTTCCCTTGGCGCGCTTTGGCACCACACCGGAAGACATCGCCCGCTGGGAACAGACCCGCCGTCAGTACCCGCCGATTTCGCATCCAGTGATCCGCACGCACCCGGTCAGTGGTCGCAAGTCACTGTTCGTCAACGACGGTTTCACGTCGCGTATCAACGAGCTGAGTGAAACAGAAAGTGCCGCGCTTCTGACCTTTCTGTTCAGCCACGCGACTCGCCCGGAGTTCACCATCCGCTGGCGCTGGCAAGCCGATGACGTGGCGTTCTGGGACAACCGCGTCACTCAGCATTACGCAGTGGATGACTACCGGCCGCAGCGGCGCGTCATGCATCGGGCGACGATCCTGGGTGATGTGCCGGTTTGAATCAGAGGTCGCAACCAGCGGCCAGTAAGGCATTCAGCACCCAGGCGCGGTCGTTACGTTCTTCGGCGATGGCTTGCAGCTTTGCCTGCTCGGCCAAGTGTCTCGCACTGGCCAGTTCATACACGGCATCGACCTGATCGAACGGCACGCACAGCACCCCGTCAGAGTCGCCAACGATCAGGTCCCCGGGCTCGATAACCATGCCGTCAATGGCAATCGGCACATTGATTTCGCCAGGACCGTTCTTGTACGGGCCTCGGTGAGTCACACCACGGGCGTACACCGGAAAGTCGATGGCAGCGATACTCGCGGTATCACGCACAGCCCCGTTGATGACCACCCCGGCCAACTGTTTTTTCCGGGCGAAGGTCAGCATCAATTCGCCGATCAACGCGTTGGTCAGATCCCCTCCTCCGTCGACCACGATTACATCGCCGGGCTCAGCGATATTCAGCGCGTGATGCAACATCAGGTTGTCGCCGGGCCGACACTTGACCGTCAGTGCAACACCCACCAGCGCTGCACCGCGATGATAAGGCCGCAAACCGGCACCACCCGCTGTCATGCGCTGCATTGAATCGCTGATATTGGCCACCGGCAGATTCCGGTAACGCTCGACCTGCTCAGCCGTCACCGCACGTTGGCGGTTGAGGACTCTGAAACCTATGGGCATGTTTGGGTTTCCTGTTTGACTGGCAACATTTGTGCAGCGGCATGAACACCGTAGGACCGGCTTTAGCCGGGAGGGGCCGGAAGCTTCGCTGTATATCTTGTTTCAGGAACAATGCCGTCCCGGCTAAAGCCGGTCCCACGGGTACTTATTTGCCTAACGGCACCGAATCACGATATTTCTCATGCAACGCCAACAGCCCGGGCGACGGGACCATTCCGTTGCGTTTGCCGGTTTCGATCAACCAGCCGCTGCGGTGCCAGTCACGGACGATGGCGTCGATCTTGCCCTGAATATCATGCTCACCCTTGCGCACCCAGATCACCGACTGCAGCGGGTCTCGATCTGCCGGCAGCGGGATTTCGTAGTCGGCCCACTCGGGGTTGACCAACAACGCCTGCAAGGTCGGGCTGACATGCACCGCCGCTACGCAGCCATTGCCACGCAAGGACAGCAGCGACTCGGACTGACTGCGGAACGCCTTGATTTCAGCGCCATAGGTGCCGCGCAACCAGTTGATGAAATTGCTGCCCTGGGACACGCACACCGGCTTGCCGCGCAAGTCCTCCCAACGCTTGATACCTGCGTCCTTGCGCATCAATGCGGCGGCGGCAATTTCCTCGTAAGGCGTCGGCACGTAATCGAGCATTTTTGCCCGATCCGGCGTGAGATTCATGTTGGCGATCAGGATGTCGACCTTACCCTGCTGCAAGAACTGCACACGGCTCGGCGCGAGGACCGGAACCATCTCCACTTTCACACCCAGGCCATCGGCAACGCCCTGGGCCAGCTCGACGTTGTAGCCTTTGGGCTCGCCGGTCGCGGGGTCCAGAGTGCCAAACGGCAAACCACTGACCATGATCCCGACGCTGATCACGTGGCGCTGCTGAATTTTGTCCAGCGTCGCATCAGCGTGAGCGGCACCGATGCCTGCCAGAAGCGTGGCGCCGAACAACAACGAATTAACGGTTTTTTTGTACATGACAGGTCACCTCAAGGGGTTAAAACAACGCCAGGGAATAGCTGACGATGACGCGGTTCTGGTCCTGGTCGCGCTGACTGGCGACGCCGGAACGCAAGGCTGCGTTGCGCCAGGTAAGACCCAGCCCTTTGAACGTACCGGTCGGCACTACATAGCTGACGCTCAGGTCACGCTCCCACTCATGTCCCGCGCCAGCCGCTTTGATGTTGCTGCCACGCAAATATGAAATAGAACTCTTCAGACCCGGCACGCCGATTTCCGCGAAGTCGTAGCCGTACTGACTGACCCAGGTTTGCTCGCCAGCACGCTGAAACTTGCCGATCTGCTTATTGGTGATCAGATACGCCGTCGCTCCGTCGCCCTGATTCAGGAAAGGAAAGTCACTGTTGCCGTTAACCTGCTGATAGCCCGCACTGAGTGCATGCCCTGCCAGGCTGTAGGTAAACAAAGCGCTCCAGGTCCGGTTATCCACCTCACCCGAAGTACCTGGGCGGCCAGACGTGCGATAACCTGCCAGCCGTCCTTCCTGACTGGCATTTTTGCCGTCTGAGTCACTGAGGAAGTACCGCAGGTCAGTTTTCAACTTGCCCGCGGGCAACTCAAGGTTGTGGGTCAGGCCGAAGAAGTGTTGGGTATAGAAATCCTGCAGATTGCCGTAGTAATACTGCGCCAGCAGGTCCTTGCTGATCCGGTAATCAGCGCCGCCGTAATAAAAGGCATTGCTGCGCTGACCGGTACGGCTGTTGGAGCCGGAAATAGACAGCGAGTCCGCGCTGGTGGAGTTGCGCCCCTTGGCGTGTTCAAGCTTGCCGCCGATCAGCGTCAAGTTGTCGAATTCCTTGCTGGTGATCTGCCCGCCTTCGAACGTCTGCGGTAACAGGCGACCGTCGTTGTAGGTGACGACCGGTAACTTGGGTTGCAAGGTACCCAGGCGCAGTTCGGTTTTCGAAACTCGAACTTTACCCGTCAACCCCAGACTGCCGAACTGGTCGACCGCACGATTATCGCTGTCACTTGGAAAAACTGCGCCACCGGAAGAACTGCCAGAGTTGTAAGCCGTGCCTTTACCCGAATCCAGTTTTATCCCGACCAGCCCCAACGCATCGACACCCACACCGACAACACCCTGAGTAAAACCGGAGGTGTAATCAATAATAAAGCCCTGCCCCCATTCTTCCTGTTTTGAAGGTTCGGCTGCGCCGTCCCGACTATCACCATTGAAATAATAATTACGGGCCGTCACCGTCGCTTTACTGTCCTCGATAAAACCCGCCGCGGCTGCCTGTTGTGCAACCAGACCCGCCGCCACCGCGGCCGTCAGTGTTGACTTGAACATTTAACATTCCTTGATAACCCGAACACATCGGGACCGCCCCTGCAGACAATCAGCCTGAACACCCCGACCTAAAGGCCCGCACGCTAAGTACCCAACCTCGTAAAACGAAATACTCAGATAATATAAGTTTATAACCCGGCCCGTTATAAGCCTCTGCCAAACGCCTATAAGTAGTAAAACCGTGGACTGCACAATACCCCCTGCATCTTCAACCCTTTAATTGATTAACGAGCGTGATATATCCCTGCGGATCGGTAATATAAGTTCACCTGCAGATAAACGTATGATGCCCATCAGAACTAATGTGTGGCCTCTTTCAAATCATCGGAATAATCAACAGCGTGTCGACCCTGCCAACCGCAAGTGCACGTTCACCATCGAATTCAGCTGCCGCCCCCGGCAAAGCGCTGAAAAAACTGCTGCGTCTGGATGACTTCGAAGCGGCGGCACAGAAACACTTGCCTGGACCGATCTTCGGCTATGTAGCAGGTGCAGTTGAAGACAATCTCTCGCTGAAGTGGAACCGGGCGGCGTTTCAGGACTACGGTTTCGCACCGCGTGCGTTGGTGGATATCTCCCGGCGCACGCTGACGACCGAGCTGTTCGGCCGTCGCTATGCCGTCCCGTTTGGCATCGCGCCCATGGGGATCAGCGCGCTTTACGCCTACCGTGGCGACTTGATCCTGACCCAGGCCGCAGCGGCCGCCAACCTGCCAATGATCATGAGCGGATCATCGCTGATCCCGCTTGAAAATGTGGTCAAGGCCAATCCAGATGCCTGGTTTCAGGCTTATCTGCCAGGCGACGAAGCAAATATCGTGGCGTTGATCGAGCGAGTGGGAAAAGCCGGCTTCAAAACCCTGGTGATCACAGTCGACGTTCCGGCGGCGGCCAATCGCGAGAATAATCTGCGCACAGGGTTCTCCACGCCGCTGCGACCCGGGCTGCGTCTCGCCTGGGACGGCATCAGCCATCCCAAATGGCTATTCGGTACATTCTTCAGGACGCTGCTCAAACACGGCATGCCGCACTTCGAAAATAATTATGCACATCGCGGCGTGCCAATTGTTTCGTCACATGTGGCCAGGGATTTTGCGCCCCGCGGCCATTTGAACTGGGAACACTTCAAACTGATTCGCAAGCAGTGGCCAGGCACGCTGATCATCAAGGGCATCCTGCACAAAGATGATGCCATCAAGGCCCGTGAATGCGGTGTCGACGGCATCATTGTCTCCAATCACGGCGGTCGCCAACTGGACGGTGCCGTCTCCCCCCTGCAAGTCTTGCCGGAAATCGTCAAAGCCTGTCCAGGCATTCCGGTGATGCTCGACAGCGGTGTGCGCCGCGGCACCGATGTGATCAAGGCGCTGGCGCTGGGTGCGCGCTTCGTCTTTGTCGGCCGACCGTTTGCCTTTGCAGGATCAGTGGCCGGGCAAGCAGGTGTGGACCACGCAATTCAGTTGCTCAGAGATGAAGTGTCGCGAGACATGGCCATGCTTGGGGTCTGCTCGATTCCGGAAATCGGGCCGCACTTATTGCTCCGCAGGCAGACATCAGGATTTACGGCGATTTGATACCGGTCAGAAAAATTCCGAACACTGATCCTGAAGCAAAAGTACATGCAATATTTTTATAATAACCTTAGGTCAAAATAGAATTTCACAGCTCGCTTCTATAGCCATATGTTGCAGGTAAGGATTCAGGTTTCGGGAAAACTCATCCCCACTGTCTCGACCCCATACGGTATGAATACAAGAAGGAGCTGTTCATGAGCATCGAATTCATCGGCTACATCGCCACCCAGCCAGGCTCGGAAATCCACCCGCGCAGCGGCCCGACCATCCAGCCCGAATACGTGGCGAAAGTTGCCAAAGCCCATGAAGACGCTGGTTTTGATCGCGCACTTGTGGCCTACCACTCCAACAGCCCGGACAGCGCTTTTGTTGCCGCTCATGCCTCAAGCGTCACCAGCAAACTCAAATTCCTGATCGCTCACCGGCCTGGCTTCATCTCGCCAACCGTGGCGGCGCGTCAGTTTGCGACCCTCGACGTGTTCAACGGCGGGCGCACCGCGATCCACATCATTACCGGTGGTGACGACAAGGAACTGCGCGCCGACGGCAGCCATATCGGCAAGGACGAGCGCTACGCCCGCACCGATGAATACCTGGGCATCGTGCGTCAAGAATGGACCAGCGAGAAACCCTTCGACCATAAAGGCGAGTATTACCAGTTTGAAGGCGCCCACTCGCTGGTGAAGTCCCCGCAACAGCCGCACATCCCGGTGTATTTCGGTGGTTCCTCGCCGGCGGCCATTGCCGTAGCGGGCAAGCACGCCGATGTGTACGCGCTGTGGGGCGAGACTTACGAGCAGGTCCGCGCGGTCGTCAAGGAAGTCCGCGCTGAAGCCGCCAAGCATGGTCGGACGGTGCGTTTCAGTCTGTCATTGCGACCGATCCTGGCGGAAACCGAAGAAAAAGCCTGGGCCCGAGCCGACAGCATTCTGGAGCGCGCCAAAGCCATCGCCGAAGGTAATGGCTTCGTGCGTCGTGAGCCACCCAACGAAGGCTCGCGCCGCCTGCTGGCCGCTGCTGCGCAAGGTTCACGCCTGGACAAACGCCTATGGACCGGTATCGCCGGCCTGCTGGGCGCGCAAGGCAACTCAACGTCACTGGTCGGCACACCTGAGCAGGTCGCTGAAGCGCTGCTGGATTACTACGACCTGGGCATCACCACCTTCCTGATTCGCGGTTTCGATCCGCTGGACGACGCTATCGACTACGGTAAGAAACTCATCCCGCTGACCCGCGAACTGGTGGCCAAGCGTGAGCGTGAGGCTCAGGAAAAAGTCGCCTGATAACGCTGCAAAACTTCCAGAGGGCGCAATAGCGCCCTCTTCTTCGTCTGCAAATACTTATCCATCTTCGAGAATGCCATGTCGAAACCGCTATTGAATATTCGCCTGCGTCGCCCGCTGCTTGCAGGCCTGGCCATCGCCGCCGCATGGACGCTGATGCTGCCAGCCCAGGCTCGGGAAACCGTGCGCATCGGCTATCAGAAGTCCTCGACGCTGATCACCGTACTGAAAACCCAGGGCAGGCTGGAGAAGGCCCTGAACGATGCGAACATCGACGTCAGTTGGCATGAATTCCCCAGCGGTTTGCCGTTACTGGAATCGTTGAACATCGGCAACGTCGATATCAGCGCAGATGTCGCCGATACCGTGCCGATCTTTGCTCAGGCGGCTCAGGCCCGGCTGACCTACTTCGCAGAAGAGACGCCATCGCCCTCCGCCCAGGCCATCGTGGTACCAAAGGATTCGCCCATCAAGGAACTGACGGACCTGAAAGGCAAGAAAGTCGCCGTGACCAAAGCAGCCGGCACGCATTACTTGCTGATCGCAGCCTTGGCCAAGGGCGGTCTGAAGTTCTCTGACATCCAGCCTGCTTATCTGACACCTGCTGATGGGCGTGCTGCGTTCGAGAACAACAAAGTTGACGCCTGGGTGACCTGGGAACCCTTCCTGACCAGCGTGCAGCGCCAATTGCCCACCCGCACTCTGGCGGACGGCACCGGCCTGGCCAGTTACAAACGCTATTACCTGACCAGCACGCCTTACGCCAAGTCCCATCCGGAGGTGCTCAAGCTGGTATTCGATCAATTGCAGAAAGCCGGTCACTGGGTCAAAGGCAATCCGAAAGAAGCCGCCGCTTTGCTCGGCCCGCTGTGGGGCAACCTTGATCCGGCCACCGTTGAAATCGCCAACAGCCACCGCACGTATGAAGTGCGCCCGGTGAAAGCGGATCAACTCGGCGAACAACAGAAAATCGCCGACGCGTTCTTTGCTGCAAGCTTGCTGCCCAAAGCGGTGGATGCCAAAGATGTGGAAATCTGGAAGCCCTGAATACCTGACAAACCACCGCCCCTGTAGGAGCCGAGCTTGCTCGCGATTCGTTCTATCCGCCGACAAATGTATCGACTGTGGTGACGCTATCGCGGGCAAGCGCGCTCCTACAATTCCCGGTTTGCTGCGCGACAGCGCTGTATCAGGGACGCCGGGCGGCCTCACAGAAAATGCATGACAACCAGAATGGCCATCGTCGGCATCCCCGCGAACTGTTGCTCCGGCAACAGTCGCTCAACAGACTGTTTCCCCACCGACAGCAAAACCTTGTCCCGCACACTTCCAGCCCCTGTATTTCAACTCCCGGCCATTTGGCACAGAGCCTGCAATATTCCTTTTAAGCAGGAAAGCAATCAGCCTACTGCCATTTTTGTGAATAAGAAAAATCTCTGATATCGCCTTGCCTGGAGCTGTTCCAAATGAACGCTAAAACCCTGTTTTCCTTTACTCGCGTAAAGCTGTTGATCGGCGCCAGTGTGCTGGCTCTGGGCATGAATCCCTTGGCCTTCGCAGCAGAAACCGCCCCGGCGGAAGTGAAGCTGGATTACGCCTATTACTCGCCAGTAAGCCTGGTGCTCAAGCATTTCGGCTGGCTGGAAAAGGCCCTTCCGGATAGCAAAGTGGGTTGGGTGTTAAGTCAGGGCAGTAATCGCTCGCTTGAATACCTGAACAGCGGCGGCGTGGATTTCGCCTCCTCGGCCAGCCTGGCAGCAGTACTCAGCCGCGCCAACGGCAGCCCGATCAAGTCGGTGTATGTCTATAGCCGCGCCGAATGGACCGCATTGCTGGTGCGCAAGGACTCACCGTACAAAACCATCGCCGACCTTAAAGGCAAGAAAATCGCCGCCACCAAGGGCACTGATCCGTATCTGTTCACGTTGCGCGCCCTGCAACAGGCAGGTCTGAAAAAAGACGACGTGGAACTGGTGCACTTGCAGCATCCGGATGGCCGCACCGCGCTGGAGAAAGGAGATGTCGACGCGTGGGCCGGTCTTGATCCACACATGGCTGCCAGCGAAGTCCAGGCCGGTTCGCGCCTGCTGTATCGCAACAAGGACTTCAACAGCTATGGCGTGCTGAGCGTTACCGAGAAGTTTGCCAAGGAACATCCACAGACCATCGAAACCGTACTGAGCGCCTACGAAAAAGCCCGCGAATGGTCGGTCAAGCACCCGGATGAACTGGCCGAATTGCTGGCCAAGGAATCCGGCCTGCCGCTGGACGTTGCCAAGCTGCAACTGACCCGCACCGACCTGAGCACCCCTCAATTGAGCGGCAAGGATGTCGCGTCTTCCAAAGGTGCAGCGCCAATTCTGGTGTCTGAAGAACTGGTTCGCCGTGGTGTGAATGTTGACCAGGTAATTGATCAACTGATCGATCCGGGTTTCAGCAAGACATTGACGGCGAGTCAGTAAAACCCAGAGCGGCTTCATTTCAGTTCAGATGGTTATGTTTAGCTAGAGCCCCCCCATGAACAGCAAAAGCAAAGACCTGCCAGCGCCGCTCGCGCTGCCTAATCCGACATCCGGCGCTGCATGGAAGCGACGTGGAAAAGGCCTGGTGCTGCCGCTCCTGATCATCGTTTTTCTGGAGATAATCGTGCGCATCGGCTGGCTGCCGTCGTACCAGATGCCAGCGCCCAGCGAGATCGCTCTGACCCTTGGCGACCTGGCTGACGGGCCGTTGTGGAAACACATCAGCGCCAGCCTGTTGCGGGTATTGATCGGCTTCGCCATCGGCACTAGCCTGGCGTTGATTTTCGCCGCGTGGGTCGGCTTGAGCCGTGAGGCTGAAGCCTATCTGGAGCCAACGTTCGCCGGCCTGCGATCAATCCCGAGTCTGGCCTGGGTGCCGCTGCTGCTGTTATGGCTGGGCATCGACGAGACCTCGAAAATTGTTCTGATCGCAATTGGCGCGTTCTTTCCGGTGTACCTCAACGGCGTGGCAGCGATTCGCAATATCGACCGCAAGCTGGTCGAAGTCGGCCAAATGTATGACTTCAGCCGTGGTCGCCTGACCCGCCGCATCCTGTTGCCGGCCGCCCTGCCCGGCCTGTTCACCGGCTTGCGCAGCGGCATGAGCCTGGCATGGATGTTCCTCGTTGCCGCAGAGTTGATCGCCGCCACCAAAGGCCTCGGCTATCTGCTCAGTGACGGCCGGGAAACCTCGCGACCAGACATCGTACTGGCAGCCATCATCGTATTGGCAGTGCTCGGCAAAATCAGCGACGGCGCTTTAGCCGGTCTTGAAAAACGCTTCCTGGCCTGGCGCGACACGTTCAGTGGCCAAAGCACCGGAGATTGAGAGATGACTGAAGTGCTTTTGGATATCAACGTCCAACGCAAATCGTTCGGCAGCACTACGGTGCTGCACAACGTGCATGTAAAGCTGCACGACCGGGAAGTCATCAGCCTGCTGGGACCGAGTGGCTGCGGCAAGAGCACACTTTTACGGATCGTCGCCGGGCTGGAAAAAGACTATCAGGGTGAGTTGCATCGAACCGCTGACGAAGTCGCGTTTGTGTTCCAGGAGCCGCGCCTGATGCCATGGCTGACGGTGGAGCAGAACATCGGTTTCAGCGACGACAAGCACTACGACAAGGACTGGGTCGCGCAGTTGATCGAAGAGGTCGGTCTTGCGGGGTTTGCTGACGCGTTGCCCAAGGCGCTGTCCGGTGGCATGGCGCAACGGGTGGCCATTGCTCGCGGGCTGTACTCACACCCCAAAGTCTTGCTGCTGGACGAGCCGTTCAGCGCGGTAGACGCCTTCACCCGCATGAAGCTGCAGGACCTGCTGCTGCAGCTCGCCCAGCGGCATGCCATCGCCTTGTTGCTGGTGACCCATGATGTGGACGAGGCGCTGTATCTGAGTGATCGGGTACTGGTAATGTGCAACCGGCCGAGCAATATCCGTCAGGAGCTGGCCGTGGAACTGGCTCATCCGAGGGATCGCCGCGACGCCATACTGGCGAGCCTCAAGGTCCTGTCATTGACGGAATTGCAGCAGGCGCATGTGATTTGAGGAATGCGGTTTCCCGCTGAGCTGCAATCCCCTGTGGGAGCGAGGCTTTGCCCCGCTTGTATGCAAACCCAAAACGCGGGAAGCCGCGCCCCCACAGGGGGCAAGTTTTCACA